>NZ_LIWR01000022.1 GCF_012978815.1 Campylobacter sp. RM16189
TTAAAACATCCATCCTACAATCAGAATACTTCTTAAATTCAGCCTACTATGTATAAAGAGAATAAGACATTAGGTAAAGATTTTAAATATAAGTGTTTATAAAGCTTATCTTGTATAAATATATAAATATCTTAGTGTTGATATTATCGATATAGATATTTTAATAGCTATTTGGATTGAATGTTTATGATAATGTTTTAATGAGTTTTAGTGATTTAAATAAGTGGTAGCTTTGTATAAATAACAAAGCCCGCAACGACCTACTTTTCCAAACATCCCAGTAAGGGAGAGTATCATCAGCCAGGACGAGCTTAGCTTCTTGGTTCGAGATGGAGCAAGGCGTTTCCTCGTCTGTATAGTCACGGGCAGTGTTAGTTAAGTAAATTAACGGTTCGTCTTTTTAGTATCTTTGAATGAATTTGCTATTTTTAATACTCACGGACAACACGTCCGCTCCGTTTAAAAACAGCCTCACAACATTCAAATCTATCTAAAAATACTTCACCTTTTTTATATCCATAGATAAATTTGCTTAACTAACACTGTCTTTTAATTGTTAAGAGTTAAAGCGTTTTAAATAACAATCTTTACCTTGTAAGGTTTTTGAATTGAGAACTAATTTTTCGCTAGGCAAGGCAGACGAGTAAAGACGAGGGAGCATACACATAGTATGTGACCGAAGTCTGAAACGAAGTCTAACGAAGCATAGTAGAAAAAATTAGGAACCAATTTTACCCTTAACAAGGAAGTGATGCTTATTAAAAGATAAGCAGACGACCTATTAGTACTGGTCAGCTAAAGGACTTTCATCCATTACACACCCAGCCTATCAAACATATAGTCTTTATGAGGTCTTAAAAGAAGATTCATCTTGGAGTTGGCTTCGAGCTTAGATGCTTTCAGCTCTTATCACATCCCAACTTAGCTACCGAGCGGTGCCCTTGGCAGGACAACTCGTACACCAGTGGTTGGTTCAACCCGGTCCTCTCGTACTAGGGTCAACTCTCCTCAATCTTCTTACGCCCACGGCAGATAGGGACCGAACTGTCTCACGACGTTCTGAACCCAGCTCGCGTACCGCTTTAAATGGCGAACAGCCATACCCTTGGGACCTGCTCCAGCCCCAGGATGCGATGAGCCGACATCGAGGTGCCAAACCTCCCCGTCGATGTGAGCTCTTGGGGGAGATCAGCCTGTTATCCCCGGGGTACCTTTTATCCTTTGAGCGATGGCCCTTCCACACAGAACCACCGGATCACTAAGACCGACTTTCGTCTCTGCTTGACATGTACGTCTCGCAGTTAAGCTGGCTTATACCTTTATACTCTACGAACGATTTCCAACCGTTCTGAGCCAACCTTTGTAAGCCTCCGTTACATTTTGGGAGGCGACCGCCCCAGTCAAACTACCCACCAGACATTGTCCTGCATGAGGATAACTCATGCCAGTTAGCTATCAGAATAAAAAAGAGTGGTATCTCAACAATGGCTCACTATAAACTGGCGTCTATAGATCAAAGCCTCCCACCTATCCTGCACATCTTTATCCCAATAGCAGTGTCAAGCTGTAGTAAAGGTCCACGGGGTCTTTCCGTCTTGCCGCGGGTAGGAGGAATTTTCACCTCCACTACAATTTCACTGGATCCCTCTTCGAGACAGCTCCCATCTCGTTACGCCATTCATGCAGGTCGGTATTTAACCGACAAGGAATTTCGCTACCTTAGGACCGTTATAGTTACGGCCGCCGTTTACTCGGGCTTCGATCAAACGCTTCGCAGAGCTAACGTCATCAATTAACCTTCGAGCACCGGGCAGGCGTCACACCCTATACATCCTCTTACGAGTTAGCAGAGTGCTGTGTTTTTGGTAAACAGTCGGGAGGGACTCTTTGTTGTAACCTTCTTTGCTTACGGAGTAAATCTTTAACAAAGTTAGGCACACCTTATACCGAAGATACGGTGCTATTTTGCAGAGTTCCTTGAAGAGAGTTCTTCCACGCGCCTTAGAATACTCATCCCACCCACCTGTGTCGGTTTACGGTACGGGCAACTATTACTAAACTTAGAAACTTTTCTTGGCTCGACAGTATCAAGGATTCAAACGCTGTTCCGAAGAACTTTGTCTGCCTGTGGGGTCTCGGCTTAAAAAGATCCGGATTTGCCTGGATCTTAACCTACACCTTTCGACCAGCACTACCATCCGCTGGCTCCTTTAACTCTAAGCGTCCTTCCATCGCACATAATAGTTGGCATTGGAATATTAACCAATTTTCCATCGCATACCCCTTTCGGACTTTGCTTAGGACCCGGCTAACCCTACGATGACGAGCATCGCGTAGGAAACCTTGGGTTTACGGCGTTAATGATTCTCACATTAATTATCGCTACTCATGCCTGCATGCTCACTTCTATCCGCTCCAGCGCTCCTTACCGGTACACCTTCAACGCTGAATAGAACGCTCTCCTACCAC
>NZ_LIWR01000023.1 GCF_012978815.1 Campylobacter sp. RM16189
CCGGCGACGGAGATGATGTTATAAATATGGATGGAGAGGCGAAAGTAGGAGCTAGTATCTATGGTAGAGATGGCGATGATTATATAACTTTAGATAATAAATCAATACTAGGTAAAAAAATAAAAGTAATGGGAGACGATGGCAAAGAACGAGAAGTGGCAGTTAGTGGAAATATAGAAGCAGGAAAAGGAGCAGGAGAGATAAAAATACTTGGAGGCTCTCTTATAGAAAAGGAAATTAGAAGTGGAATAGAGCGAGAGATTGTAGAAAAAGGAGATACTCAGGATAATCATAATTTCGCAGGAAATGTAAAAGTAACTATAAAAGATTCAGTAGTCAATCAATCGCTAGACCTAAACGGATTAGGAGACAGAGATATAACTTTAGATAATTCTAAAGTACATGGTACTATATATGCGGGACATTATTCAGATTCCAAGATTACAGTTAAAGATTCTAAAGTAGGATTTAAAATAATAGGAGAAGGCGGCAAGGATACTATCATAGTAGATAATTCCACAATAGGAGCAAACCCTAAATTTAAAGATGAATCTAGTTCTGTTGTCTTAGGAGACGGAGGCGGATTCAATGATGGAGACGATACTATAGAAATAAAAAATAACTCCATTATTCAAGGTGGCGTTGAAGGGGGTGGTGGCAAGGATACTATAACTGTTTCTGGAAAATCGACCGTAGTAAAGGATAAGGTTTCAGGTGGCGAGGGTGATGATACAATAAATGTTGAAGAAGGAGCAAACGTATATTATGAAAAAATTACTCCAGTATATAAAGATGTCTACACAGGACCTAAGCCTGATAATCTTCTTCCTGAGCCAGACTTGCCTGATATTTATAGTGATGAAGAGTATGAAGAGTTTAGTAAAAAAAGGTATGAAATATGGGAGCACAATAACAAAGTTTGGGAAGAATTTTCTAAAACCGATACTTATAAAAACAACTTAGTAAAAAAGTTTTTATATAATGAATTAAAAACAACAGGCAGTATTGAAGGTAACGATGGAAATGATACAATAAATATAACTAGCGAAGCTAAAACACAAATTATTGATAGCGGTAAAGGTGATGATGCAATAAATATAACTGGAAAATCGACCGTAAAGAATAAGGTTTCAGGTGGCGAGGGAGATGATAAAATAAATGTTACTAGCGAAGCTGAAGTCAGAGAAGTTAATAGCGGAGAAAATGACGATAAAGTAAATATAAATTCCGGAGCAAAAATTAATACTATTTATTTAGGAGAAGGAGAGGACGGAATAAAAGTAGAAGGAGAAGGGACAAAAGTAGAGCAAGGTATAAATGGCTTTGGAAAAAACACAGTAGAGATTAGTGATGGTGCTGATGTATATGGTGTATTTTTACAAGGAAAAGGCAACGACACTGTAACTGTAATAGGAACAAACGGAACAAATACAGGAACACAAACAATTGTACGGGAACATATTATAACTGGCAACGGAAACGATGAAATTAAAATTGAAGGCGGTGCACTAGTAGGCAGGATTGATAGTGGAGGACCTCTAAGTAATGCCGGAGAAGATGATGATAAAGTAACCATAACCGGCGAGGGAACACAAGTCATTTATAGTAATGCTCGCGTAGAGACAGGAGGAGGAAACGATACTGTTGAAGTCTCAAAAGGTGCATCAGTAAAACACGGGGTATATCTTGGCAAAGATGACGATACTATCATAGTGGACAGTGCTACTGTAGGAACTATAACTCTACCTAAAACTACATACTCTATAGCAGGTGATGCAGGAAAAGATACGATAGTAATAACTAATGAATCTACAGTTCAGGGTATATCAGGCGATACTGATTATGGTTATTACGGCATACCTAAAGGCGGGGATTCAGACGTAATAGTAATAGAAAACGGATCGAAGGTAGAGCTTGTCAATGGCGGCGAGGGTGATAATGATGTATTGGTTGCCGAAACTAATAATTCACAAATAGATAATAAAATGAAATTTGAAACAGAAATTAATTTTACTGAAAAAGATGGTAATGTAAATATAGATAGTATTTCAGGAAAAGATACGATAGATTTGTCTCATTTAAAACATATAAATAATAACGACATCAAATCTATTAAGCTGCCTGAAACAGATAACGCGAAACTCAATATAACCGCACAAGATGTATTGGATATAGATAAAGCTAATGGCAGTGAAACACTTACTATAATAGGTGGAAGTGGTGGTGATCATGTAAACAAAACCGATGACTCTAAATGGGATCCTAATGGAAATCAATATTCTACATCAGTTACTGATGAATCTGAAACTAAAACTGTAATTATTAAAATAGAAGATATCCCTACCGACAATATTAATTTATAGGAGTCTATAGATTTTAAAGG
>NZ_LIWR01000024.1 GCF_012978815.1 Campylobacter sp. RM16189
TGTTAAACTAATTAGTCAATCTTTGAAATCTAAACAAGTGATCGATTGAGCCATCTACTTTAATAGGCTTTCTTTGGAAAGTAATTAATGTAGAAAAACTAAAAAATCATCTTTTAATTAGCTTGCTAATTTAAAAGATAAGAGATTATAAAATTAAAAGTTTTTTGATTAAAACTTCATATAAAAGCTAACTTCTAAGATAGTTCAAATTTGAACTTAAAAAGCTTATTTGCTTTTTACGAAATTGCTGACACGCAATTTTGTGCTTTAGAGGTTTCCAAAGGATAAAATCCTTTGGTCGCAAGAACTAGCTTTGCTAGTTCGCGAAATTAATATGGAGAGTTTGATCCTGGCTCAGAGTGAACGCTGGCGGCGTGCCTAATACATGCAAGTCGAACGGAGATTAAAGTAAGCTTGCTTATTTTAATCTTAGTGGCGCACGGGTGAGTAATGTATAGCTAATCTGCCCTACACTAGAGGACAACAGTTGGAAACGACTGCTAATACTCTATACTCCTTCTTGACATAAGTTAAGTCGGGAAAGTTTTTCGGTGTAGGATGAGGCTATATCGTATCAGCTAGTTGGTGAGGTAATGGCTCACCAAGGCTATGACGCGTAACTGGTCTGAGAGGATGATCAGTCACACTGGAACTGAGACACGGTCCAGACTCCTACGGGAGGCAGCAGTAGGGAATATTGCTCAATGGGGGAAACCCTGAAGCAGCAACGCCGCGTGGAGGATGACACTTTTCGGAGCGTAAACTCCTTTTCTTGGGAAAGAATTATGACGGTACCCAAGGAATAAGCACCGGCTAACTCCGTGCCAGCAGCCGCGGTAATACGGAGGGTGCAAGCGTTACTCGGAATCACTGGGCGTAAAGGACGCGTAGGCGGATTATCAAGTCTTGAGTGAAATCTAACGGCTTAACCGTTAAACTGCTTGGGAAACTGATAATCTAGAGTAAGGGAGAGGCAGATGGAATTCTTGGTGTAGGGGTAAAATCCGTAGAGATCAAGAAGAATACCCATTGCGAAGGCGATCTGCTGGAACTTAACTGACGCTAATGCGTGAAAGCGTGGGGAGCAAACAGGATTAGATACCCTGGTAGTCCACGCCCTAAACGATGTATACTAGTTGTTGCTTTGCTAGTCAAGGCAGTAATGCACCTAACGGATTAAGTATACCGCCTGGGGAGTACGGTCGCAAGATTAAAACTCAAAGGAATAGACGGGGACCCGCACAAGCGGTGGAGCATGTGGTTTAATTCGAAGATACGCGAAGAACCTTACCCGGACTTGATATCTAACAAATCATCTAGAGATAGAAGAGTGTCTGCTTGCAGAAATGTTAAGACAGGTGCTGCACGGCTGTCGTCAGCTCGTGTCGTGAGATGTTGGGTTAAGTCCCGCAACGAGCGCAACCCACGTATTTAGTTGCTAACGGTTAGGCCGAGCACTCTAAATAGACTGCCTTCGTAAGGAGGAGGAAGGTGTGGACGACGTCAAGTCATCATGGCCCTTATGTCCGGGGCGACACACGTGCTACAATGGCATATACAATGAGACGCAATATCGCGAGATGGAGCAAATCTATAAAATATGTCCCAGTTCGGATTGGAGTCTGCAACTCGACTCCATGAAGCCGGAATCGCTAGTAATCGTAGATCAGCCATGCTACGGTGAATACGTTCCCGGGTCTTGTACTCACCGCCCGTCACACCATGGGAGTTGATTTCACTCGAAGTCGGAATGCTAAACTAGCTACCGCCCACAGTGGAATCAGCGACTGGGGTGAAGTCGTAACAAGGTAACCGTAGGAGAACCTGCGGTTGGATCACCTCCTTTCTAGAGTACAATGAATATTCTCTCACAAGATATTCATCAAAGGAAAATTTAGATTAGCCTTATTAAACTAATCTACTCAATCATCCTTGTTTAGTTTTGAAAGATTGACGGCTAATAAATTTGTCTAATTCCTTAATTGCCTAGACAAAAACCTAAATTTGTGATTTATGATAAACGAAGTTTAGAATAAATCTTTATAACTTTAGGTGGGTGCAGGGAGTGAAACTCCTGCTCGTAAATACTAGCTTTGCTAGTATGCGAAGTAAGGATGTTAAGGGGAATTAGCTCAGCTGGGAGAGCGCCTGCTTTGCACGCAGGAGGTCAGCGGTTCGATCCCGCTATTCTCCACCAAAT
>NZ_LIWR01000025.1 GCF_012978815.1 Campylobacter sp. RM16189
TCTAAAGCTTCGGTACTCATTTTAGCCCCGTTATATTTTCCGCGCAGAATCACTAGACCAGTGAGCTATTACGCTTTCTTTAAAGGATGGCTGCTTCTAAGCCAACCTCCTGGTTGTTTCAGTAACTCCACATCGTTTTCCACTTAAATGAGATTTAGGGACCTTAGCTGTTAGTCTGGGTTGTTCCCCTCTCGACGACGGATTTTATCACTCGCCGCCTGACTGCCATGATTACACACTAGGTATTCGGAGTTTGATAGGGTTTGGTACATTGGTGTATGCCCTAGCCCATTCAGTGCTCTACCCCCCAGTGTTACTACATGACGCTATACCTAAATATATTTCGGAGAGAACCAGCTATCACGATGTTTGATTGGCCTTTCACCCCTATCCACAAGTCATCCCATAGCTTTTCAACGCTAGCGGGTTCGGTCCTCCACTGGCTCTTACACCAGTTTCAACCTGCTCATGGATAGATCACATCGTTTCGGGTCTGCAACATCTGACTAAACGCCCTATTAAGACTCGCTTTCGCTACGGCTCCGGGTTTCCTTAACCTCGCCAGACATCACAACTCGCAGGCTCATTATGCAAAAGGCAGTCCATCACCCTGATAAATCATAGGGCTCTGAATGATTGTAAGCAAATGGTTTCAGGTTCTATTTCACTCTGATCACCTCAGTTCTTTTCACCTTTCCCTCACGGTACTTGTGCACTATCGGTCTAGTAGTAGTATTTAGGGTTGGATAGTGGTCTACCCGGCTTCAGACAGAATATCACGTGTTCCGCCCTACTCAGGATACTGCTAAGTAAAACATTGCTTTCATATACGGGAGTATCACCCTCTATGCTCAACCTTTCCAGATTGTTCTATTAGCTTTGTTTAGTCTATGTTGCAGTCCTACAACCCCGTTAGTAAACTAACGGTTTGCCCTCTTACGCGTTCGCTCGCCGCTACTAGCGTAATCTCGTTTGATTTCTTTTCCTGAGGGTACTAAGATGTTTCAATTCCCCTCGTTCGCTCCATTATGGTAACTGACATCGCTATCAGTTGGGTTGCCCCATTCGGAAATACCCGGATCAAAGCCCCTTGACGGCTCCCCGAGTCTTATCGCAGCCTGGCACGTCCTTCATCGCCTCTACTAGCCAAGGCATCCACCACTTGCTCTTAGTAGCTTACCTTTTATTATATTAGATTAATATATTCTAATTCGCATCACTTCCTTGTTAAAGGTAATTTATAAATTTAAAGCTTTATCTATTTATATTTATATTTATTTTAAGATAAATAATAAAAAGAGAAAAGTTAGTCAAATTTACTTTGTAAATTACTAAATTTAAAATCTAACCTCCAAGACGGAAAGCATTAACTGATATATAGATAAGTTTTAACTCTAGATATCTTGTGATGTTAAACTTCTGAATACTGATTATATTCAAGAGATAAGATATTTAAATCTTTAACAAGTCCTGTAAAATTGTTTTATTTAAAACTTGCTTGTGACTCTTAACAATGATAAATAAAAGAACATTTTAGACTTCACATACTAGCGAAGCTAGTATTTGCGACCAAAGAGCTACGCCCTTTGGAAACCCCTAAAGCACACTGCCTCTTTCGGAGGCACCGTAAGATAAGGATATTAATCAACTCAAAGTCTAAAGCAAATATTCGTTTTAGAATATTTGCTTTAAACTTTGATGTTTAAATCTTTTGTAGTTAAACTAATTTATTTATTTGCTAATTAATGGTGGGCCTAACAAGACTTGAACTTGTGACCTCACCCTTATCAGGGGTGCACTCTAACCAGCTGAGCTATAGGCCCT
>NZ_LIWR01000026.1 GCF_012978815.1 Campylobacter sp. RM16189
TTTTTGCTTAAATTTTTCTTATTTTTTCCTTAAATTTCTTATTGATTCTACTCTATTCCGAAAAAAAGTGAGTCAAAAGTGAGTCACTAGATAAAAACTTAAACAAGTGACTCACTTTTTAATAAAGTATGATTTTGAAACTTCGTATGATTATATGTTATTACAAAAATATATGTTTACTTTTTGGACAGTAGTTCGAACTCTATAGTAAGGATTTTTTTGTATTATTTTTTGATATTAAATTTAAGAGATGTATTTCCTCGCTTTCTTATATGTTTTTTATATTTACTACATAATAGATACCTTAACTGCAAATAGAATTAACGAGAACTAGATACCGGTTTAACCATGATAAATTTTGCAGGATCTCCAACTTCTGATACTAGAACACCACATAGAGCAAAAGACTGATATAAAGAGTTAATCGAAGTTGATTGTGATTAAAACGAACCAAAAGATAAGATATCCATAGATCCATAGGAGCAATGTTTGGATACTTTATAGAAGTAGAAGGTATAGGTATGGATTTGGACAATAAGATGTTTGATGAGTTTTTAGAAGAAGTAAACAGATTCAACAGAGAATTCTATCAAAATCACCAAACTTTAATAGACAACTATGACTTTACTAAGATATTTGAAAGAAAAGCTAAAGTAGAGTTTACTATAGGTAGAAGCTTGAATTTAAAGGGTTAAAGTATTAAATATTAGTTTTGTGTGTTTGCTTTATAATGCCGGACATAAAGAGTATCAAACTTCAGTAAACTAAATTTTAAACACACCTTAAATTATACTAATATAGAATATCAAGCAACTTAACTTCAATATTTCAAAAAAAACAAAAAGGATAAATTTGAGAGATTATGATAAAGAGCCGATAATCTTACCCGAGCATATTAAGCTTGAAGAGGGTGAAGAGGTATTATATTGTTTTAAAAATACAAATTCTTTTTTTGGTGTCAGGATTTTTATTTGTATATTTTTGATATTCATTTTGATTCATATCATAGATAGTGGTATTTTATCTATGATAATCATACCTATTTTTTTAATATTCTTGCTTTATACTATATATTGTGAGATATCAAACTATGCAAGGCAGTATATATATTACTAATAAAAATCTTATTACTGGAAATAATCTAAGAATAAAAAAGAGGATATATTCTATAAATATTCAATCTATGTGTTCGGATATTATCCTATAATTATTTTTTATAAAAACAAAAAGTTTTTATATTTTTTAGGCTCTATTAAAATACTTCATTGATATTTCTTGGCAAAAAATACTAAGCTTAATCGTTATAACTGTAAAAAACACTAAAGATATACTATGAATTTAAAAAGTCATTTACATCGATTGCTAATTTCGGACTTTATACAATATTTAGTTACATTTTTTGGAATCTAAAATATCATAATCAACACTATATTTTAACAGAGCCTAAAAATAATAAAACTCATTAAAATCTCAGTAGAAAATTATAATTAGCCACTATTTACAAAATCGCCAATCGACCTACAAGTATTTTAATATAGATTTTAGACAGGTTGTGTCATTTTTAGTTAAGTCATCGTAAATTTCTAATTATGCTTGCAAACCTTAAAATACTTT
>NZ_LIWR01000027.1 GCF_012978815.1 Campylobacter sp. RM16189
TGATGCTCAAACGGTGACAGATCCTTTGTATAGGATATTACATCTCTAAGATGAAGTATCTTACCGTGAAGGTCATATCCTACGTTTAGAGCTCTACCTTTTAAAGGCGATATGCTATCATGCACATGCCCGTAAAGCAATATAGAGCCATAATGACCTTTGTTCCACTCTAAGATAGGATAGTGAAATAGCACTAGCCTATAACCATCATCTTTAAATTTTAAAGCCAACTCTTTATAATCTACTATCTCCTCAAATAGTCTATTGCCGTCAAATTTACTCATCTTTAAAAGCTCATCCCTATTCTCTTTTATTAACTCGTCATGATTGCCTAAGATTAGAGTATGCTTACCGTTTAATCTCTTTGAAATAGATATAGTCTTTTCAATATCCCTATAAAAAGAGAAATCCCCTAAGTTATAAATCTCATCATTTGCGCCTACCGTATAGTTCCATAGCTCTATTAATCTATGATCCATCTCATCCACCGACCTAAAATTCCTAAAGCAAGGGCAGAAATTTAATACGCTCTTATGCCCGAAATGTAGATCGGATGTAAAAAATATATTACTATTCATCCAATATCCTTTTAAAAAATATAAATACTAATTGCTTTTGTGGAAGTTTTATTTGTGTGGAATATAAAGGTAGAGATGATTCTACATCTACAGAATTTAAAGTGTACTTAAATTTATATATCTATCGTTATTATCTTAGGCTTTTTACTATCCTTATCGCATCCCGGATTATAGATGATTGTATCTTTTAGCTTAAATTTTGTATCCATAGGATTATGGATATGCCCCGAAAGCACGTATTTAGGAGTTATTATGCCCTTATTCAATACATCATATAGTTTTATACTACCGCAGTCTCTACCATTTGATTCTATTGAAACGGCAGTTTTAGCTGGAGGTAGATGAGAGAGCAAAACATCACACTCTTTAAACATCTCAAATTTAGGATTTACATATGGAGCACATCCAAATACTACCCCGTCTATCTCTTTTATTGTATTATCCGAATTTACATTCTCTATATCATCTAACCAAAACTCATCCCATATTAGCCCTATATCGTGATTACCGCTACATGCAAATACAGGCTTTGAAAAGCTCTTTAGCCATTTAGTAGTCGTTTGTATTTGAAAATCAAGCCCTTTAGGATGAAATCCATCCAAAAAATCGCCCGTTATACAAATCAGATCATATTCAGGCTCTATCGATTTTATAAATTTAAGCCAATCCTCATTAAAATGCAGATCGGTAGTGTGTAAGATTTTCATTATTTTTAAATTTCTAAGCCCCA
>NZ_LIWR01000028.1 GCF_012978815.1 Campylobacter sp. RM16189
ATCAAACTCACCATCATAAGCATCGCTTCTGTTTCTAACACCAAGTACAAGCACTATAAGCTCATGATCTTTTATCTTGCATATTAGTCTATATCCTCCGACTCTATATCTCCAAAGACCAGATAGATTTCCAATAAGTGGCTTGCCTTTATCACGAGGATTATCTAAGCCTTCTATCTCTTTTAGCTTTTTAAGTATTTTAATGCTAATACTATTATCTAACTTCTTAAGCTCTTTTAATGCATTCTTACTAAAATTTACTTTCATATTTTTACGCCAAGCTCTTTAGCTACTTCATCAAGAGTATAAAACTGAGGATTAGGATCACTCTCTATCTTTTTTAACTCTTCCATGGCATCTATATAATCATTCATATCTTCTAAGAATCTTTTTATAGCTTCTTGAACATAAAAGCTTTTTGTTCGTTTGGTATCTTTTGCTAATCTCTCAAGCTTAGTTCCTATATCTTTATCTAGTCTAACTGAAATTTGCATATTTAGTCCTTTGTATTATTTGCATTACAAGTATTATAGCATATTTTATAAAAACAGTTAAGTTGATGTGTTGAGATATGAAGTATAGATTAATTATATTGCCTAATAACCATAAGCCTTAAATTCACTCTTTTATTTTTTATTTAGTATCACCAATTCACACCCTCACATCCACTCTCTTATAAAATCTATCCTTTTCTTGTATCTGTTTATCATTGCTATTTAGAGTATGGTTAAGATATGAGATATTGTATAGCTCATTTGAGCTTATTATGCTTTTATCGGCTAGATGTATTAAAAACCTAACTTCATTGTTTTTCATTATCTTACTTATCGCTGTTGCCCCAAGCTCTTTTAGACTTACGAATTTATCATCTTGTTTAATAGCTATGGTTTCAAAGTCAAGGCTGTTTAACTCTTCCTTACTCATATTCTTAGCTTCAAGGTTAATGCTTGCTCTTTTATCT
>NZ_LIWR01000029.1 GCF_012978815.1 Campylobacter sp. RM16189
ACTCCTTTTTTTATAATCCTAATACTTCTTATCGTAACTTTCTTTATGGCTATAATAATTCCTAAAGGCAAACGTAAGCTACTTTGGCTTTTTGTATGGTTTGTGATATTTTTTGCTGATTTGGTAGTTTTTAATTTAGCAAACAGATATTATATCTCTAAATATGCTGGAATTGAAATTTATAAAAAGTCGTTACAACGTGGTTATTATGTCGGCGAAATAGAAGGTAATACAACTAATTTTTATGTGGGAGAAAAAGGGATTTTGTCTATTATTAATAATTTTGTAGATTTTGTAGATTTTAAAGAAAAAAATGAACATACAAAAGACAACAAATTTTACAGAATATATCTTGACAACAATATCTCAAAAGATTGCTTTTTATCAAAAAATAATATAGGAGAATTCCCTATTACATATTTTTTAAATCATATACACTCAAAGCTCATGAATAAATGTATAGCAAAAAAAGAAATTACGAAAAATGAAGTCACCGATATTTCTTTTGTAGATTGCAATAGTGCCAAATGCCAAAAAATGGAACAACCTAAGATAAGCTTTTTAGGTCGCTTAATAGGTATAAAATTTGATTACGAGGCAATGTTAAGAAGTGCCGATGAAATTGTAGCTGTTAGTAAAAATAGCTATTGCATATATAAAGATAGTAGCGTAAATAGCTGGCTGTTAAAAATGTTGTCTTTTGAATTTCATGCATATGATGATAGTTTATTTGCAAAATACTGTCAGTCGGCAGATATCAGAATTGAAGGTGTGGGAAATTCTTGCGATATTGAGCTTATAA
>NZ_LIWR01000030.1 GCF_012978815.1 Campylobacter sp. RM16189
ATCACAAATTTCTTAACGCTTCTCCATTATCTCTCTCCCTAAATCTATTACCTCTTTTGTCTTTACCTCCATTATCGATAAATTATCGAAAAACACAGCCCCCACATCCATACCGTAGCAGCCATTCTCTCTTACTTTTATCTTATTATCCCTGCTTGGAGTATGCCCGTAGTATATCTCTTTACCGGTATTGTTTGCTAGCCAGAAATTACTTCGATCCCACATCAGACATTCAGGGTCTTGCTCTTTTTCATCTATTTCACAATCATATCCAGCATGCACAAATAGATAGCTCTTTGAGCTTATGAGATGAGGCGTACCCTCTATGTACTCACGGATGAATTTTATATCCTCTCTCTCATAGCCTTTCTTTGTTAGCTCAACAAGTACCTTTCTACCTCCATTCTCCCACCATAAATCATAAGGCCAATTCTCATCATAGAAATATCCTTTCAAAAACATATCCTCGTGATTGCCCCTTATATGCTTTATACTATATCCTTCTTTTATCATCTCGGTATATTTTATATATAGCCCTATTGAGTCCTTGCCTCTATCACAGCTATCTCCAAGGATGACTACTAAATCATCCTTTCTTAATGATATCTTTTTTATCATCTCATCGAATAGATGAAGTGAGCCATGTAGATCTCCAAACACAAATATTCTTTTATATCTATCTTCATCGATATATTCCATTCTTAACTTATCGCTCATTATTTGCCCTTAATATATCTCTTATCTTTATCTCTCTATTAGCTATTGTGTCGTTAGCACTTAGTTTCTTATCGGC
>NZ_LIWR01000031.1 GCF_012978815.1 Campylobacter sp. RM16189
CCGTCAAGACGGAAAAAACGTCAATAAAGCCTTATATGTAGCTTTGGCAATCAATTGGGAAGGAAAAAAAGAGGTATTAGGGCTTTGGCTATCTAATACAGAAGGAGCAAAATTTTGGATACGCCGTCCGCAAAAAGCGGACATGTACAATCACTTCCTTACAGTACAAGGCTGAAAGCCTTATGGGAGTTCTTAGTGAGATAAAGAACCGAGGGACTGAAGATATTCTGATAGCCTGCATGGATGGACTTACCGGATTTCCTGAAGCGGTAAAGGCAGTATTTGAGGATACTCATATACAGCATTGCATAGTTCATATGGTTAGAAGCTCTACCAAATTTGTTTCCTACAAAGACCTTAAAGCTGTATGCAAAGACTTGAAAGAAGTATATTCAGCTATAAATGAAAAGGCCGGAGCCAAAGCTCTTGAAGATTTTGGAAAGAAATGGGATGAGAAGTATCCGATGATTAAAGCTGCTTGGCAGAGGAATTGGAATGAGCTAAGTGAGTTTTTTAATTATCCTAAAGAAATCCGAAAAGCTATTTATACTACGAATGCGATTGAATCGTTAAACTTCAGCTTAAGAAAAATCACTCGCAATAAATCAAGCTTTCCGGACGATGATTCGATATATAAAGTGATGTATCTTGCGATACGCAATGCGAGTAAAAGGTGGACTATGCCTATAAGGAATTGGCCTCTTGCCGTTAATCAATTTGCCATATTGTTTGACAAAAGGATTCCTTTTTGTTAATATGCAATAACCATTTACACAGTTTTTTGGACAAGG
>NZ_LIWR01000032.1 GCF_012978815.1 Campylobacter sp. RM16189
CAACCAAAAGGAATAGAGCTGCCTTCATCTGTATATGTAAGAGAGATGGCATCATACACATCTACAAGCACAAACAATGATATGAGAAGTAATATTGAAACAACTTCAACAGCCGATAATTCAGGTGCACAAATCAACGGAGCAAACACTAACTATTTTAAAGCTTTAAACAGTCAGTTGGATAAAATAGACAATAACTCTGAAGCTCACAATAAAACCGATGGTTTTGAAGTGGAAAACAAAAGTAATATATCTAATTGGTTTAGTGAAATAGTAGGAGAATATAATCTTGAAAAAGGCGTAGTCCAAAAGGGTGATGATAAATTCGATAAAGCCTTTATTGATGGCGAATTTATCAAAGAGGGCGGTTGGTATTCAAAGACAAGCGAAAAAGGAACTGTTATTTTTGGTTCTGACGAGGCAAAGCCTCTGGTAATAACAAATTCAGTAAATGAAGCAAAATACAATGCTTTAGAAAACAGAGTAGTCGTATTAGATGATCAGGATACAAATCCTGTAAGAGTATTTGGATCGGATAAAGCGGATAATATCACCATAGATGGCGTAACCGTTGATTTTATCTCTACTGGAACAGGAGATGATGAGATAACTTTGAAAAACGGAGCTAAGATAACAAACGATATTAACACCGGAGACGGTAAAGATACCATATCTATAGATGGAGAAGGCACAACAGTTAAAGGCGATATCTTTACAAACGATGGTGCGGATACTATCACAATGACAAACAAATCTACTGTTGATGGCAATATAAATA
>NZ_LIWR01000033.1 GCF_012978815.1 Campylobacter sp. RM16189
GCATACGAGATGAATGGAGACAATAAAGTAGCGTCTTGTAGTGCATATGATACTATCAACTGGCTTGTTTGCTCGGCGAATTTAGTATCCGATTATGATTTGGCACTAAATTCAATTCTTTTTGACCAGATTCTTATTTCTGTGATATCTACTATAGCTATAGTTATTATTCTAATGGTCATTATTGGTTACTTTTTAAAGCCTTTAAATTTCATTTCAACAGGACTTGTTTCATTTTTTAAATTTTTAAATTATGAGATAAAAGAACCTGCTAAACTGGATGTAAGAACTAAAGATGAGTTTGGAGTAATGGCATCTTTAATAAATGAAAATATCAGCAAAATACAATCAGCCAAGATATCTGAAGATGAGTTTATAAGAAAAGCAAATGTCTTTGTCGATAATATAGAGTCAGGTAAATTTACGGCCACTCTTGATGCGGATGTGCAAAATCCTGCCCTAATGAATCTCAAAGAAGCATTTGCGAAGTTGTCTTTAAGTCTTCAAACAGGAGTAGCTACAAATAGCAATATAATATTTGATACATTAAATAGATTTAAATCTCAGGATTTTAGCGCAAGAACTAATGATAAAGGCTTGGTAGCCTCAGGAATTGATCTTCTTGGTCAGGAAGTTTCAGGAATGCTAAGACAAAGTCTAGAACAAGCTAAAATTTTAGAAGAAAAGGCCGAAGCGCTAAAAGGACTAATGAAACAACTCACCGACGGAACCAACATCCAAGCAAATTCTCTTCAAGAAAGTGCTGCGG
>NZ_LIWR01000034.1 GCF_012978815.1 Campylobacter sp. RM16189
TAGATCAAAAATCAAAGAAAAATAGTTGATTCTAAGCTCGTATTTAAGGCTTTCTAAGAACTTTTCGGAAAGAAAAAGAATAAAGTGGAAAAATAAAGAAAAAAATGGAACTGAAAGGAAATGGCTCCGGATGCTGGAAGAGAACAAGCTATGTAAGAATACCGATATTTACAATATTTGCTATATTGAAAAAACAGCCATCGACACACTAGCGACACACTTTTATTTGGAATATTTTAGAATAACTTGATATAAATAAAGCAATAAAATGGAAAAAATAGGAAAAGTTTTTGTTAAATTTCATAAATTTTTCAATTGGTTTTCAAAAGGTAAGATCATAAAAATATGTTAAATCCCTAAATTTATGGATTTAAATGAGATGAAAAAAATGATAGGTTTTTTATGTTTTATTAAAATACTTAAATTAAGAGCTTTGTTTTTAAAAGTTATCAATTAATTTTCAATACAAATTTTATATTAATCAACCAATATCTTTTTTAACATAACATATTCAGTTGTTCTATACTCTTCTTTAAAGCCGCAACTTAGAAATAAGTTTATTGCAGGATTATCTATCGCTATATCATCATATATCTCTTTGATACCGTTATCTTTTGCTTTTTTGCATAATAGCGTTAATGCAATCTTTCCGTATCCTTTTTTACGGTAAGGTGCGTATATGATAACGTTTGTAACATATATACTTCTTTTATCGTCAAAGTGATAAGCTATTT
>NZ_LIWR01000035.1 GCF_012978815.1 Campylobacter sp. RM16189
TAGATCAAAAATCAAAGAAAAATAGTTGATTCTAAGCTCGTATTTAAGGCTTTCTAAGAACTTTTCGGAAAGAAAAAGAATAAAGTGGAAAAATAAAGAAAAAAATGGAACTGAAAGGAAATGGCTCCGGATGCTGGAAGAGAACAGAATTTGACTAAATACCGAATTTTAGGCACTTTAAGCTTACTAAAAAATCATTAGTGTCTCACTTTTGTCTCACTTTTATCGGAATAAAATGACATAAAATTTGAAATCTTTAGAAATAAAATGGAAAAAATCGGAAAAGTTTTTGTAAAAATTAACAAATTTTTCAATCGGTTTTCAAAAGGTAAGATCATAAAAATAGGTTAAATCCCTAAGTTTAGGCTTTAAATGATATGAAAAAAAATGATAGGTTTTTATGTTTTATTAAAATACTTAAATTAAGAGCTTTGTTTTTAAAAGTTATCAATTAATTTTCAATACAAATTTTATACTAATCAACCAACACCTTTTTTAACATAACATACTCAGTTGCTCTATACTCTTCTTTAAAGCCGCAACTTAGAAATAAGTTTATTGCCGGATTATCTATTGCTATATCATCATATATCTCTTTGATACCGTTTTCTTTTGCTTTTTTGCATAATAGCGTTAATGCTATCTTTCCATATCCTTTTTTACGGTAAGGTGCGTATATGATAACGTTTGTAACATATATACTTCTTTTATTATCAAAGTGATAAGCTACTT
>NZ_LIWR01000036.1 GCF_012978815.1 Campylobacter sp. RM16189
CACCGTATTTGCACCGGAGAGTAGATACAAAAAGGCGGAAGCCGATAGTATTAAGAACTTTTTTGATGCATACGCGGATAAAGACGGCTGGGTAGACCTAAGAAACAATAACGTATTTAATAAAAATAGCCTATTTAATAACTTTGCCTATGAAAAGGTTGGATTTGACGGAAAGCTAAAGCTTAGCGAGTTTAATCCTATAATAGAATCAGATACTCCTAAAGATAAAGACTTCTCATATGCAGGATATCAAAGAAGTAGCTTTATGAAGTTTTATAACGATTACCGTAAAGAGCTTGATGCTCACACTAAAGATATAGAGTGGCTAAGTAAGAATTTAAAAGATTACGATGTAGAAAACGCAGATGAGCTAATATCTAAGCTAAAAGATAGTAAATCATCTTATATGCTTGCTATGGAAAATGAGTTTAAAAAAGCTACCGGATTAGAATTTAGCTTATCAAATTTAGAAAAGGTAAAAAGAGCCTTTGAATCAGATAGTAATAAAGCTGCACTATCATTAAACGATAGCGATAGCGTAATAGCTATGAGAATGAACAGTAACGGAACCATAACCTTAAAATTTGATAGCGGTAGAGAGATAGACGTAAGAGATCTATATACCGATACGGGCAGATTAAATACTTCAGG
>NZ_LIWR01000037.1 GCF_012978815.1 Campylobacter sp. RM16189
CAGGATTTATAGGTGATTGATTGTTTGATTCTGTTGTATTAGGAATAGGGCTAGAGTTTACACCTGATATATTTGTATCTGATTGTGGTGAATTGTCTAAATCTCCAAAAGACCTAAATACATTGCTTATATGCCCAGAATCTGTAAAGCTGGTTCCTCCTAGACTGATTCCTTCTGCGCTGATAGATCCGCCACCGCCTGCCGCAGTAGCTTCTAAATCTTGTAGCCCTTGTCCTTCTAATATAGATTTTTGTAAATCGTTTATGTCGGCTAATACATTGCTATTAGAGCCAGAATCTATTAAAGATTCATCCAAAACAAGTTCATCATTTCCCAGTATAGTTATTTCTGTGCCATTTGGGCTAACAATAATAGCTTTAGCGTCAGGAGACAAGGTTACTACTCTTTCGCCAATCATTAGTTCATCGCCTACTTTCAAAATTCTCTCGTTACCTAAAGAGTCTCTTGCAACAACATTTCCAAATAGTTGTTTTACAATGCCTGCTAAATTTGACAT
>NZ_LIWR01000038.1 GCF_012978815.1 Campylobacter sp. RM16189
CACCTATAAACTCATTATCTTTTTGTATATATCTGTAAAAATATCTGTTATCTTTATCTGATATCCACTCATTATGCCATTGTTCCCATTGATGACTAGGAAAGGGAATCGTACCTCCCCAAGAGTGATTATACTCCATTGTCTTTTCATCGTTTAACATCTTTTCTCTAAACCATAGATCTTGGAGTTTTGGAATGTATAGGGTTAGCATTTTATTTATCTCCATAATGTGTTCTGCATTGAGCTATCTCTATGGTATCTTGATTGGTTAGTCTAAATACCAGACGATGTTTTTCGTCTATTCTAGAGATACCCAAAGAGAATATTTTATTCTCTTTGGGTTATATTATCCTTATAGCTCAGATGTGTTAGTGTTTAAGCCGGTATCATCAGTTTGATTAGGAGTTCCTAATAAACCTAGAGGCTCTGAGTTAGGAGTTTCGTTTGTGGTCGGATATGTTTTACC
>NZ_LIWR01000039.1 GCF_012978815.1 Campylobacter sp. RM16189
TTCATCCATTTCTGCCTGCAATACCCGCTCATAGAATCTACTAGTAAGCTGTCTCAAGATTCCATCACATCCGTTAAGTTCTTCTTTTGTCATTCCATGAAAATCGAGTTGGTCAAGCATCAAATCGATTACATCTTTTTCTTTGTTCTTTCTTTCGGCTGTCATAATATTTCTCCCATAAAAACTTTTTGCAGCAAATATCAATTTGCGAAAAAAGTTTTTTCAAGTGGTTTGTTTACAAACCGCGTACAATAATACGATGTTTTGTGCAAAGCACAAAACTCGAAGATAAACAGTGAGGCATGATTTGTGCCGAACTGTTTATCATACCTCCTAATATATCATTTTTCAGCCATTTACACAATTTATTTTATAGGGCC
>NZ_LIWR01000040.1 GCF_012978815.1 Campylobacter sp. RM16189
CAGTAGAACAGATGTCAAGCTCAATGAATGCTATAAGTCAAAAAGCAGAAGATGTAACAAGACAATCAGAAGAGATAAAAAACATAATAGTAATAATAAGAGATATAGCAGATCAAACAAATTTACTAGCACTTAACGCAGCCATAGAAGCTGCACGTGCAGGAGAACACGGAAGAGGCTTTGCGGTAGTTGCAGATGAAGTTAGAAAACTAGCAGAAAGAACTCAAAAATCACTAAGTGAGATAGAGGCTAATGCAAATGTCCTAGCTCAAAGCATAAATGAGATGAGTGAGAGTATTA
>NZ_LIWR01000041.1 GCF_012978815.1 Campylobacter sp. RM16189
AAAGAGCAGGCTGAAGGCATAAGTATGATAAACAAATCCATCTCTCAAATCGATGATATGACTCATCAAAATATCAGAATAGTAGATAAAACAAATGAAGTTACTAGAGAGGTAGACAAGATGTCTAAGATAATTTTGGCCGATGTTAGGATTAATAAATTTTAATTTATAAAACGATCCTATAAGCCCGGAGTGTTTATGAAACTCTCTTATTGTCCTCGCAATAAGACTAAAACAAC
>NZ_LIWR01000042.1 GCF_012978815.1 Campylobacter sp. RM16189
AGTGTCTATGAGTATTCATACTATTTGGCTTGTCTTTTTGCTTTTCGCTCATAAATTTAAGAACTAAGTCTAAATTTGAAAGCGAAAAAGCGAAGTATCTTTGAATAGATTTAAATGTTATTGAAGTTTTTTCGACTAAGGCTAACCGTATCAGGTTGCCGCTGGAGAAAAAACGAAATTCATTTAAAGATATCAAAGAGACGAGCTAGTATAAATAATCATAGACACTA
>NZ_LIWR01000043.1 GCF_012978815.1 Campylobacter sp. RM16189
GAATTTTTTATATATGGACTGGGCAGTTACCGTCCAATAATTGTTAATTTGGAATGTCTCTATTATGGCATTTGCGTCTATAAAGAAATTTTTACTTCCAATAACCGTCACTGCTTATACTATCAAAGCTGCCTTGATTGATATTACTATCGTTTGGTAGTGTTCCAAATAGGAATTTCTTATCGTTTACTCTTAATACCAGATACTCCTTTT
>NZ_LIWR01000044.1 GCF_012978815.1 Campylobacter sp. RM16189
ATATCGCTCTCATAGAAGACGGGCTTAGCGCGCTAAATGAGTTAAAGCAATGCGGATTTAAGCTCTATGCAACAGCAAGCGGCGGTAAAAACGTAAATGAGATGAAATTTGGTCCTAAAACAGCTCTTGTTATGGGAAGTGAAGGCGAAGGAATGCCGAAAAAAGCGATCTTAAAATGCGACGAGTGCGTCGGTATAAAGATGAAAAACGGCTGGGATTCGCTAAATGTAAGTGCGGCTTTCGCCATAATTTGCGACAGGATTATAAATGAATGAAACTAGTATCTTACAAGAGATTGGACTAAACGAAATAGCCAGAAAAACGCATATAGAAGCTGAATATGTAGGTTATATTATCGATAGAAATTATGAGAAGCTTGCAAGACTAAATGTCAGAGGCTTTATTAAAATTTTAGAACGTGAATATAATGTAAATTTTAAAGAGTGGTTAGAGGAATATGATCAATTCGTATCTAAACACAAGGATGAAACTCCACAAAAAAGCACGGCCATTTTCCCAAAAATTTCATCATACACATCTACTGGTAAAAAATCATCCTGGGGTTTATTTTGGCTTCTTATTATCTTGATTGTAGTAAGTTTTTTAGTATGGTTTTTTGAAGGATATAAACATATAGGTAGCATATCTAGCCTATTTGAAGACAAAAATAGAAGTGTAAGCTATACGAATACTGTAGTAGTAGAAGAGGCTGAAAAAAATATAAACAGCATAAAAGAGACCAATGTCACTATAAATTTACCGGCCCCTATAGCAAAGCAAAATATAGAGCAAAAGCCTGAACTTATAATTGTATCTGCTCCCACACCTCAAGAAGAACCGGCCAAAGCTGATCAAATAGATGAAAATGAATCAAAAGAGCAGCCTGAACCTGAAGAGAAAGTTCAAAAAATAGAGCCTGAGACAATATTGCAAATAGACACTTCAAAAGTCAATCAAATAAAATCTACCGAAATAGGAAGCCAATATATAACAACCGGATTAAACGAAGTTAAAATTCATCCACGCAAGAAAGTTTGGATAGGCATTATAGATCTTGAAAGTAGCAAAAAAAGATCTGTCGATACGGATAAGCCTCTAAATATAAATTTAGATAAAAAGCAATTAGTAGTAACTGGGCACGGCTCTATAAATTTAGATATAGATGGAGAGGTTGTAAAATTTAGCACCGATAATCCAAAGAGATTTTTAGTAGAACAAGACAAGATAACGCTTATTAGCTATGATGATTTTGTGTCTTTAAATAAAGGCAAATCTTGGTAAAAAAAATTATTGCATTTGCTTTAGCGGCTTCTTTTGCTTTTGGAGCCAATGTATTAGAGATAGTAGATGGCATACTTGGTCAAACTAGCGCCAATACAACTGCACTATTTGGAGATGGACTGGATTATCTAGATGAAGACGGACGACCTAATATAGCTAAAATTTCAAACACGCTAAAGTCAAATTCGCTATTTCCTACTTCATATAAAGAGAAAATAAATTTAGATATACAATTTATATCAAGTCAAGCAAATCCGCTACTTTTGATAAAGATTGTAAAAGAAGCGCTAAACAGCCTTGGATTTAATGAAATTTTAACAACCGAATTTACAAATACCAAAGCTACGATTTGGGGAATTAGGCTAAATACTAAATTTATGCTTGATCCAGGCTCATTATATACTGCTTTTAAAAATACAAATACCATTATACAAGCTATTGAAAGAACAGATACCTTCACTTATAAATACGCACTTGATACCTCAAAATCCATATTAAATTTAACGGCCGTAGAAATAGGAAAAGAGATAGAACTATCAAAACCTCTTGAGCCATATTTTATAGATGTAAGCGATGCAAACAAGGTCGAAATAACTGCAAAAAATGGCGATAGTTGGTTTGCTTTGGTTAGAATTTTGGATAAAAATTTAAATTTGATAGATGAAAAAAGAAAAAACAAAAAGACGACTAAAATTAATTTTATACTTCCTTCAAACGCAAAATACATTACAATAGACGATGCAAACAGCCTTGAAAATATAAAAAGAGGCTTAAGAATCCATATACAATAACTAGGAGATAGCTATGTTTGATGAAATTCGCTTTAATACGATTGAGAGACTACCCAACTACGTATTTGCAGAGGTAAATGCTATAAAAATGGCCGCACGTCGTGCGGGAGAAGATATTATAGATTTTTCTATGGGAAACCCCGAGGGCAGGACTCCTCAACATATAGTCGATAAACTCTGTGAGAGCGCACAAAAAGATAAGACTCACGGATACTCCGCTTCAGCAGGGATCTATAAACTCCGCCTTGCTATTTGCAACTGGTATAAGCGCAAATATGACGTAAATTTAGACCCTGAAACAGAGGCTGTAGCCGTAATGGGGTCAAAAGAGGGCTTTGTGCATCTTACACAAGCTATCATAAATCCTGGAGATATAGCCGTAGTACCTGATCCTGCGTATCCTATTCATACTCAAGCATTTATCATTGCGGGTGGAAATGTCGCGAAAATGCCTCTAGTTTATAATGAAAAATATGAGCTTGACGAGAATAAATTCTTTGAAAATTTGCAAAATACCATCTACTCAAGCTCACCAAAACCAAAATATGTCGTGGTAAATTTCCCGCATAACCCTACGACTGTAACGGTTCAAAAGAGCTTTTATGAGCGACTTGTGGCAATGTCAAAAAAAGAGAGATTTTATATCATATCAGACATCGCATATGCCGACCTTACTTTTGACGGATACAAAACACCTAGTATTTTTGAAGTCGAAGGAGCAAAGGACGTAGCAGTAGAGTGTTATACTCTATCAAAAAGCTATAATATGGCTGGCTGGAGAGTTGGTTTTGTATGTGGAAACAAAAGGCTTTGCGCGGCACTTAAAAAAATCAAATCATGGTTTGACTACGGAATGTTTACTCCAATTCAAGTAGGCGCAACAGTGGCATTAGACGGTCCTCAAGATTGCGTAGAGGGAATTCGCCAAATTTATGAAAAACGTAGAGATGTCCTAATAGAAGCATTCGATAATGCAGGCTGGCAAATAGAAAAACCGAGTGCAAGTATGTTCGTATGGGCAAAAATACCTCCTCAAGTGGGCAATTTAGGAAGCTTAGAGTTTTCCAAACAGCTTTTAACTAAAGCTTGCGTGGCCATAAGTCCCGGAATAGGCTTTGGAGAAGGCGGTAACGATTATGTAAGAATCGCACTTATAGAGAATGAAAACCGCATTAGGCAAGCGGCAAGAAATATCAAAAAATATCTAAAAGAGTTCTAATGAATGTAGCAATTTTAGGAGTTGGCACAGTCGGCGAACAGGTGGCTAAAATTTTGATTCAAAATCAAAAGCTAATCAGCGCAAGAGCCGGCAAGGAGATAAAACCAGTCATTGGTGTTGTAAGAAATTTAGACAAAAAACGTGATGTAAATTTACCGCTTACAAATGATATAAATAGCGTTATCAATAGAGACGATATCGATATTTACGTAGAATTGATGGGCGGAGTTGATGAACCTTATAGAGTCGTAAGTGAGATTCTACATAGAAAAAAAGCTGTTGTTACAGCAAACAAAGCACTTTTAGCTTACCATAGATTTAAACTTCAAAATCTAACAGGAGACACTCCTTTTGGTTTTGAAGCTAGCGTGGCTGGCGGAATCCCTATTATAAAAGCTCTTAGAGAAGGTCTAAGCGCTAATCAGATTCTCTCTATAAACGGCATAATGAATGGAACCAGCAACTATATACTAACCTCTATGATGAATAGCGGAGTCAAATTTGAAGACGCTCTTAAAAAAGCTCAAGAACTTGGATACGCAGAGGCTGATCCTACCTTTGACATAGGCGGATTTGATACGGCTCATAAGCTGCTAATACTAGCAAGTATCGCATACGGTGTTCACGGAGATCCTGAAGACATACTGATAGAGGGTATAGAAGGCATTACAAAAGACGATATTTTCTTCGCTCAAGACTTTGAATATGTCATCAAACTTCTTGCGATAGCTAAAAAAGTAGGAGATAAAGTAGAGCTAAGAGTACATCCTGCACTTGTAGCGAAAGATAAGATGATAGCCAAAGTCGATGGAGTCATGAACGCAGTAAGTTTAGCAGGAGATGCTGTCGGAGAAACCATGTTTTATGGTCCTGGAGCTGGTGGAAGCGCTACCGCAAGTGCTGTTATAAGCGATCTAATCGATATTGCCAGAGGCACAAATTTCCCGATGATGGGATACAAATCACCTCTTGAGATAAAACCCCTAGAGTTACTTGCCCAAGATGAGATTAGAACCAAATACTATTTCAGACTAAAGGTTGATGATAAAGTCGGTGTTTTGGCTAGAATTACAAATTTAATGAGCGAAAATAATCTTTCAATCGATAGTTTTTTACAAAAACCACACATTAAAAATGAAGAAAATGACAAAAAAGCGACTCTATTTTTTACAACTCATACAAGCAGAGAGGCTGATGTCAAGCGAGTTATAAGAATACTAGAAGAGCAAGAATTTATAAGAGAAAAGCCATTTATGATAAGGATTGAACAGTAAGTGGGCTTAAATGAATATCTCTTTGGAATAAGCTCAGAGGATATAGCCTCTAGGCATGTTAAAAACGAGGGATATGAAATTTTAGATAGAAATTTTAGCTCAAAATTTGGCGAGATAGATATTATCGCAAAAAAAGATGAAATTTTACACTTCATAGAGGTCAAAGCAACCAAAGGAGAGTATGAAGCGATATATAGACTAACTCCTGCTAAATTTGAGAAAATTTTAAAAACTATTGATTTTTATCTGCTTCAAAATGGATTAAACTCCGATTTTCAAGTGGATCTGATAACAATAGAAAATGATAATATAAAGTGGATAAAAAATATTAGTTTATAATTTTTATTATTTATTATTTTTTAAACTTGTTTATGTATAATACAATCCAAAATTCAATTAGGAGAAAATTATGGGAAAATACATTGAGCTTACATCGGCTAACTTCGACGTAGCTAAAGAGGGTGTTGCACTTGTTGATTTCTGGGCGCCTTGGTGTGGACCTTGCAGAATGCTTGCTCCGGTTATTGATGAGCTTGCGGAAGAATTTGACGGCAAAGCCAAAATTTGCAAGGTAAATACAGATGAGGTTCAAGATCTGGCGGTTGAGTTTGGCATAAGATCAATCCCTACATTGCTATTCTTCAAAAATGGCGAAGTTGTTGAACAAATGGTAGGAGCTCAATCAAAACAAGCAATAGCAGATAAGATAAATTCGCTTCTTTAATGAGCATAAAAAGGCGGGGGACTTTACTCCCCCTGACTTCGGTTTTTGCTTCATTTATTGGCGCCGCTTTAATTGCTTCGGTTTTTGCTTACAATAATTATAGATTCTCAAAATACAAATTTGTAGACTTTAGCTCTTTAACTTTTTATGAGAAAAATGAAATTTTTATGCCGAAAAATAGTAAATTTTTGCTAGTTGTTTTTAGCTCAAACATGAATAATTTAGACAAAATTTTAGAAATTTCAAATAAAAATTTGCCTATTGTAGCAGTTGATCTATTCCAAAAAAGATTTGAACCAAAGGAAAATATAACTTATATTACATCAGATATAAATACTATTTTAAAACTTATGAATCTTCTGAATATTACTACATTGCCAAGTAGTGTTGAGATGATCCATCAGGACGAAAAAATTTATAAACAAGATTCAAAAATAAATAAAATTTAAAAGGAATACAATATGTTGGATTTAGCTATCATAGGTGGTGGTCCTGCAGGACTAAGTGCCGGACTTTATGCGACTCGCGGCGGACTTAAAAATGTTGTTATGTTTGAAAAAGGCGAACCTGGCGGACAAATCACGGGAAGCTCCGAGATAGAAAACTATCCTGGTCAAAAAAATCCAGGTGAGAGCGGAATGGATTTCATGAGCACTTGGGCTCCTCAATGTATGAAATTTGGGCTAAAACACGAAATGGTAAACATAATAAGAGTTAGCCAAAATGCAGATAAAACCTTTAAAATCGTATTTGATGGAGGAAAAGAGGAAAGTGCAAAATCTGTAATCATAGCCACCGGCTCAACTCCTCGTCGTGCAGGCTTTAAGGGCGAAGATGAGTTCTTCGGAAGAGGAGTAAGCACCTGCGCTACATGCGACGGATTTTTTTATAAAAATAAAGAAGTTGCCGTTCTTGGTGGCGGCGATACTGCTATAGAAGAGGCGATTTATCTTGCCAATATCTGCTCTAAAGTCTATATCATACATAGACGAGAAGGTTTTCGCGCAGCTCCAACGACTTTAGAAAAGGCTCGCAAAAACGAGAAGATAGAATTTATCACAAGCGCCACCATAAAAGAGGCTTATGGCGATAAAATGGGTCTTAACGGACTTATATTAAATACAAAAGATGGAGAGCGCGATCTAAAAGTTCCTGGAATTTTCACATTCGTGGGACTAAATGTAAACAATGAAATTTTAAAGCAAGAAAATGGCGAATTTCTATGTAAAATGACAAACGAAGGTCAGGTAGATGTAAATCTAAAAATGCAAACAAATATACCGGGACTCTTTGCCGCTGGAGACATTAGAAAAGATGCCCCAAAACAAGTCGTAGTAGCTGCAGGAGATGGTGCAGTAGCTGCTCTTTCTGCGTTAAGCTACATAGAAAGCCTAAACTAACTCAAATTTAGCCGAAATTTCGGCTAAATTTAACTTCTAGTAAAATTTATCAATCCTCGTTTCATACTAGCCCTATCTATTTATCGCTATTTTTATCAAAAATATGCTAAATTACAAATCTTAAATTAAAAAGGATTAATCATGATAAAAATCGGAATTCACGGCGCAAGCGGAAAAATGGGAAGAATGATAATAGAGTGTTTAAAAGACAATAAAGAAGCTGTTTTAACTGCCGCTTATACGATAGAGCCTCTTGATTTTGCCCTTAATGCAGTGGTAACAAATAGTCTTGAAGAGCTATTTGAAAATTGCGATGTAGTAATTGATTTTACTATAAAAGATGGGGCAATAAATCTAATAAATTATGCAAGAACCAATCCAAAACCACTAGTAATAGGCACAACAGGACTTGGAGAGGATGGAGCTCAGCTAATAGCTCAAGCCTCAAATACAATGCCTATACTGCAAGCTACCAATATGAGTCTTGGTGTGGCTGTGCTAAACCGCCTTGCAGCAATAGCCTCAAAGACGCTAAAAGAATTTGACATAGAGATAGTAGAGCAGCACCATAGGCATAAAAAAGACTCTCCAAGCGGTACTGCGCTAACTCTTGCAGAGCGTGTGGCAAATGCACGAGATTTGAATATAAAAGAGGTTATAGTAACAGGCAGAGAGGGTCTAATAGGAGCAAGAAGTAAAGATGAGATCGCGGTTTTAGCGGTGCGCGGAGGAGATGTTGTGGGGCGACATACTGTTGGATTTTATAATAAT
Source organism: Campylobacter sp. RM16189 (assembly GCF_012978815.1). Lineage (NCBI taxonomy): Bacteria > Pseudomonadati > Campylobacterota > Epsilonproteobacteria > Campylobacterales > Campylobacteraceae > Campylobacter > Campylobacter sp. RM16189. The sequence goes on from NZ_LIWR01000044.1 coordinate 7,461, forward strand.
GGAGAATTTATAGAGTTAAATCATACCGCAACGAGTCGTGCAACATTCGCCAAAGGTGCGATTAAAGCCGCTATCTGGCTATCCTCTCAAAAAAACGGACTATACGGTATTGATGATTGTCTATGGTTTTAAAGAGCTATTTTTATAAATTTTATATTGTTTTATATCTAAAATTTTTAAAAATTTAGATAAGTTTGGCTAAAATAAATTTTAAAATAAAACAAAAGGTCTAAAAATGTGCGCTGTGGTAGGAGTGGTTAATTCAAAAAATGCGGCAAAAACAGCTTATTATGCCCTGTTTGCAATGCAGCACAGAGGTCAAGAGGCAAGCGGAATAAGCGCCAGCGATAACGGCTATATTAGAACTATAAAAGCCACAGGACTTGTTACCGATGTTTTTGACGAGAAAAGCTTTGAAATTTTAAAGGGTGATATGGCGATAGGACACAACCGCTACTCGACTGCAGGAAGCGGCTCTATAGATGACGCACAACCGATATCCGCTAATTACAATCTAGGCTCAATCTCACTGGTTCATAACGGAAATTTAATAAATAAAGATGAAATTCGCCAAGCCCTCATAGACGAAGGAGCGATCTTTCAGTCAAATATGGATACAGAAAACATTATCCATCTAATAGCAAGAAGTAAGAAAAAACATCTAAAAGATCGTATTACAGAGGCTTTAAAAAAGATTATAGGTGCATATTGCCTTATAATCCAATCAAGACATAAAATTTTTGCCGTGCGTGATAAATATGGCGTAAGACCTCTATCTATAGGCAAACTAAAAGACGGAGGATACATAATAGCCAGCGAAACTTGCGCTTTTGATCTCGTGGGAGCTAAATTTATAAGAGATGTAAAACCGGGAGAGATGATAATATTTGAAAACGGCAAAGATGAATTTCAAAGTATAGAACTATTTAAGCCAGATCCCAGAATTTGTGCGTTTGAATACATCTACTTCGCACGCCCGGATAGCGTCATAGAGGGAAAAAGCGTATATGACGTGCGTAAAAACATGGGTGCTGCCCTAGCCAAACAAAGCGGCATAAAGGCTGATTTCGTAGTGCCTGTGCCTGACAGCGGAGTTCCTGCGGCTCTTGGATATGCAAATGAGAGCAAGATACCTTTTGAACTTGCTATAGTAAGAAACCACTATGTAGGACGCACTTTCATTGAGCCTACTCAAGCGATGAGAAATCTTAAGGTCAAGCTCAAGCTAAATCCTATGTCAAGCATACTAAAAGGCAAGAGCATAGTGGTAGTGGATGATAGTATAGTTAGAGGCACTACGAGTAAAAAGATAGTAGAGCTACTTCGCTCTGCGGGAGCTAAAGAGATACACTTTAGAGTCGCTTGCCCAGAGCTTAAATTTCCTGAACGCTACGGTATCGACACTCCAAGCTTTGAAGAGCTTATCAGTTATAAGATGAATAAAGATGAGGTATGTAAATTTATAGGAGCCGATACTCTTGAGTTTTTAAACCTCAAAGATCTTGTAAGCAGTATAGGCAATGAGCGAAAATACTCGCTTGTAAGTTTTAATGGGGATTATTTTATAAAATAATTAATAGCAATCCAGCTTAGTTATAAACATAGTATTTTTAAAATACGGAGGATATGACATAGAGACACTAAAATTTCTAGCCTCTCTTATCTTTAAATTTTTAGCAATACTTACCTTTTGCTCGATTGTGTTCGGACGAGCATCTTTATCATTCTTAAGCCATGAGAATAGCGACAATCCGCTTGGTTTAAATATCGCATCGCCCTTTAAACCTTCCTTACTTATAGGGTCATTTATCAGCTTTACTATGATATTGCAGTTAGATATATCAAATGAGCCTACATTCCTTATAATACCTTTAATTACTACGGTTTCATTCATTAAAACTCTACTTTTAGTAATGCCTTCTAAAATAGCTTTTTTAGTATATTTGTCCACAACAAACATTAAAAATATCCCTATCAGAAGAGTAACGCTAAAATTTATAACTATTAAAGAAGTAAATATTTTTTTGTTTTCTTCATATTTTGACAGATACGCCAAGAGTCCTGAAAGAAGCAATAATATAACAATTATTAGAATATGAAAAATATTAAAATACTCTAGCATTAAAAACACTCCGAACTAGCCGTTATATTATAATCACTCAATTTAAAATTATTTATTACGCCTTGCACACGCTTTGTCTCATTGATATCCAATATCTCTTTAAGAAATATCTTATCTTTCATGATTGGTCTTAACATATTTATTTGATTTCTAAGCTTATTTCCGGAAGGCTTATAAAATTTAAGATCAATCCTGCAATACTTAAGTGGATTTTTTGATAAATTTGTAAGCTTTAAATCGACCAAAAGAGTATTTGAGTATGAAAGCTGCTTTTGTGATATTAGCTCTAAATTTCTAGTTCTCAAATTCTCATCCAAGAAACGATTTATATAAAATATCCCGAAACCAAAAGCTACTATATTTAATAACATCAACAAAAAGCCTAAAAGATGAAATCTTGTAATTACATATATACAAACTACAAAAAGGATAAAAAACATCAAGACAAGCCATATATAGGCCGCTATATCTATCCAGCCTAAATGCTCGAGATAGAAGCTTAGTCCATCTTTTAGCTTATCTAACATCTCTTGATTTTTTCTCCTCGATTCCACTTGCTCCAAACCTTCTAGCAAGCTCATCTTTGATGCGATCAGGGTGAATATTATGAGCGGCAAGTGCTACCATAGAGTGAAAGCACAAATCGGCCGCCTCATACACCAAATCGTTTTTACTTTTTTCATCTTTGGTATTGGAAGCATCTTTACACGCCATTACAAACTCAGTCGCTTCTTCGCCGATCTTTTTAAGTATTGCGTTTTCGCCCTTTTTAAACAGGCTTGCCACATACGACTTTTGGGGGTCTGCGTTGAGTTTTCTATCTAAAATTTCGTGATATACTTTGTCAATTATCTGGTAATTTGTCTTTATATCTGGCAATTTACTATCTAAATTTAAGTTCTTGTTACTTGAATTAAGCTCAAATTTCCTAAAAAAGCAAGATTTCTTACCGGTATGACAAGCCGCGCCACCAATCTGCTCTACTTTTATTAAGATAGTGTCATTATCGCAGTCCAAAAATATCTCATCGATTTTTTGGACATTGCCACTCTCTTCGCCTTTTTTCCAAATTCTATTTTTTGTGCGTGAAAAATAGTGGGCAAAGCCGGTTTGAACGCTTAAATTTAAAGCCTCTTTGTTCATAAAAGCAAGCATTAAAACATCATTTGTAGTGCTCTCTTGCACTACCACAGGTATCATCCCTCCGACTTTATCCCAATCTATCTTCATCGCACTCTCTTAAAATTTATTTCTAACGCTCAATAGCCGATTGTCTTGCCTTGTCTTTTGTATCAACCCAAATATTTGGCACCGATCCTCCAGGTGTTAAGAAAATTTTAGCATCGCTATTTTCACGCAAAGCTTCGTTAAATTTACCCTGAATCTCTATTTGTTTTAACTCTAGCAAATTTTGATCCAAACTCTTGGCAACCTCTTTATTTGCATACGCTTGAGCATCGGCTTCTATCTTAACCGCATCAGCCTTACCTTTAGCCTCTATGATAGCTGCCTTTGCGGTTCCTTCTGCAAGAGCAGCCTTTTTAAGCGCTTCTTGGTTTGCACGCTCTACTTCGTATTTGGTTCTCTCCGCCTCTTGTTTAGCGATTTGAACGCGCTCAATTTGCTCTTTTACCTTTTCAGGCAAGATTATCTCTCTAAGTTGAACGGTAAGCAGCTCTACCGGCCTATTTGGCTGAGAGTCGATATCTTTGCGAATTCCTTCATCGATTTGAGCGGCTATCTCATTTCTCTTAGTAGGAAGCTCTTCGGCTGTATATTTACCAGTTACGCTTCTTACCACATCTCGCACTACCGGATCTACTATTTTGCTTTCCCAGCTAAGTCCCCAAGCAGCAATTGTTTGAGGTGCATTTTCCGGATTTAAGCGATATTGAACCGTAATATCTATACTTACAGGAAGGTTTCTAGCGTCTAAAACTGAAATTGAGTTTTTGCGAATAATTCCCGCTTGAGATTGGGTTGAAAATTTTTGTGTCTCACCCATATCCTCGCCTGAAGTATAGTTTATAAGGCGAACTCTAGTATCTACGATTATAACCCTTTGAATTCCTGGTATAAAGAAGTGAAAACCCGGCTGCATTGGGTTTGGATCATATTTACCTGCTGTAGCCTTAATGCCTACTTCGCCCGAGTTTATAACCACAAAAGGCTGAGTAATAGCTAAAATAGCTATGATAACTATGATAGCGTAAGCAAGTCCTGACATTTTTCCAAAATTCTTTGGTAAATTTGGCGCCTTGAAATTCAGCTTTGGACCGTTATTGCTTCCGCCGCTACTATTGTTCTTTTTATTAAAATAATCATTTAAATCTGCTGGCATTCATATCCTTGTTTAGAATTTTAAATATAAGTTAGCATTGAAGCATATTTTTGATTTCGTCCGTAAACTACGTCAAAATAAGCATCTTGCAGTTTTTTAGTGACTTCGCCACGTTTTCCACTTCCAATAACTCTAGCGTCAATACTGCTTATCGGAGTTACCTCAGCCGCCGTTCCCGTAAAGAAAGCCTCATCGGCTACGTAAGCCTGATCTCTAGTAATTCGCTCGCGGCGAACTTCATAACCTAAATCTTTTGCGATCTTGATAACGGTATCTTGAGTAATGCTTGCTAGGCTATTATCATTTGGAGGAGTTACGATAGTGCCGTTTTCCACGATGAAAAAGCACTCGCCAGGACCCTCAGCCACGAAGCCTTCGCCATCTAAAAGAAGCGCCTCATCGTAACCCGCATCTTTTGCTTCGTAATTTGCCATTTGCGAGCTTAGGTAGTTTGAGCTTGCCTTTGCTCTATTCATTTGACCGGCCGGATTTAGCTTGGCAAAGCTTGAAATTTTAACTCTAATGCCCTTTTCAAGCCCTTCATCACCAAGATAAGCACCCCACTCCCAAGCTGCGATTGCGGTTTGAACGGGAGCTTTTGTGTGAGCTAGCCCCATTATGCCGTAACCTAAAAATATAATCGGGCGAATATATACGTTGCCGTTAAATTTATTTGCTCTTAAGAGCTCTATTTGTGCGTTTTCAAGCTCTTTTTGAGTATAAGTGCAGTTTAAAATTGTCATTTTTGCAGACTTTAAAAGCCTGTTTGTGTGATCTTGTAAACGAAAAATCGCTAAACCTTTATCGGTTTTATAAGCCCTTGTGCCTTCAAATACGGCATTTGCATAGTGAAGCGAGTGAGTTAAAACATGAACTTTAGCCTCATCCCATTTTATTAATTTTCCATCCATCCAGATAAATTCCGAAGCATTCATCTTGTGCCTTTCATCTTGTAAAATTTACGGAGTTTAGCAAAATAATCTTTAAAATTTAATTGTTTTGTAAATAAACACGAAAAAGCTCCATTAAACCCTTGTAAATACAAAAGTAAATCATATAGCGACACCTACAAATAAAATTTACAAATTTAAGAATATAAAAAAGAAAAATTCCAAAGATAAAAATCCAATAAGGACATTCAATTCAAGATAAATTTAAAAGAAAAATTAAAGAGCCAAGCAGTATCGCTTAGCTCAAATCGGGAGTATTATTTAGAGAATGCCTTTTCTATACTAAACGGAAATGCTTGATAACCCATAGCGTTTGTCATTTTAATCTCGATTGAAGGCTCTTTTGCACCCCATTCAAATTCATTAATATGCGGACTTGGTACGCCTACAGGTTTGCCCGCTGCGATGTCAAACTGCATTCCGGCAACTGCCGAATAAGCAAATACGCTATCAAGGTCGTCTTGGTACTCAGCAAGGCTGGTTACCGAGCTATACCAATCAGCTCCTCTTTGCTTGCCGTATTCCCAAACTTGCTCTACGGTTTTAGCCTTCTCATCTACCTTATAAACTACAGCACGGGAGTATTTCATGCCCGCTATTGCAGGTTGCTCAAATCCTCTACTGTCGCCGTTATCAAATACGGTTAGATACACTATGCCTTTTTTGGATTTGCTATCGATTCTAAATGCGGTGTGCTGAGTGTATTGCCAGTCAAACCCGCCTGTGTCGCTTTCATATCCCGGGCATTTTGTATAATCGTCTTGGCAAACGATCTTTTTGCCGTTTTTATCTACAGGCTGTAAAAGAGCGTCTTTAAATTTATCGCCCCAGCCTTTATGTCCGCCGATTATCCACTTAACTTTCTTGTCGCGTCCGATTTTAATAACCGCATTTTGATGGCGTGAGCTTATGATGATACTATCATCACTCGGGTCGTGATCCACACTATATTACATGAGCCCAGTTACGTCCCGGCCCACTTCTTACGATATCACCCCCATTTCAGGAAGTTCGCGGTTAAAAATTTCGCGTCCTAAGATATCGTATTTAACGTATCTTTGTCCATATCCCCAAGTGATAGCTCCGTCTTTGTTTTGTTTAAAGCCCATCATAACGCCTGCGTTAAAAGGCTTTTTAAGGTCGTAAATTTTGCTAGGCTCAAGATACCATCTAACTTCACCTTTAGTATCAAGAATAAAGTTGCTAGGCGTATAGTTCCACTCAAGAGCTCCGCCTGCAGGGTTGTTCCAAACCACTTTAGTGCCTTTGCCCGTTTTATTATAGAAGTTATTTACATAGTAAAGTCTATTTTCAAATTTCTTGCTTGGAGCTTTTATAACTTCGATCTTATCAAATAAAGCTCCCTTTTGGCTTGGATGTCCCGTAGCCTCAAGATAGATAGCCGGAGCGTAAATTTTATACGTCTCTTTTATCCTCTCTTCTTTGCCTTTATAAGTTTTTGTATATTCTACTTCAACCGTATTTTGATAGTCGGCATACATGCCAAATACGGGAATTCCGCCGTGAGTGCGAAGGTGCTTGTTGGCTACGTCATAGCTTATTAATTGTCCGCCAGGTTTTGGGACGATAGTTATTTTGGCGTCTTTTATGTCGTATCCGCAGTTTTTAATAACAGCCGTTAAAGGTGCGCTATCATAAGGATTTACTACAACTTCTCCCAGTTTTCCCGCAATAGCGTAATCTATGCTATGTTTTAAATTATAAATTTTAGTATATCCCCCAAGAAGATCTTGGGGGAGGGAATTTCAGTAGTTATTATTTTTTGCTTTTAACTTTGCGGTCAAATGCTTTATCAAGATGTATAGGTATAGCTTGATATCCTATGCCTGTTCCTTCAAATTTCATTTGAAGACCAGGCTCGGTAGATCCCCACTTAAACTCAAGCAACTCAGGAGCAGGCTCTCCTACAGGAACACCTTTTGACAAGTCAAACTGCATGCCCGCCGTTGCAGAATAAACTAGCAATGAGTCTTTATCGTCATGGTATTCAGTAAGGCTCGTAACCGCACTAAACCAATCTCCGCCTCTTTGTTTGCCGTATTCCCAAACTTGCTCTATAGTCATTTTGTTTTGATCTATCTTATAAACAACACCGCGTGAATACTTCATACTAGCAAGAGCAGGTTGTTCCATGCCGCGGCTATCTCCGTTATCAAAAGCGGCTAGATAAAGGATGTCTTTATTTGTTTTTGAATCGATAATAAACGCCGTATGTTGTGTCCAAGTCCAGTCAAATCCGCCTTTTTCGTTTGTGTATCCAGGGCATTTGCTATACTCGTCCTCGCAAACGATTTTGTTTCCTTTGCTATCGACAGGCTGCAATAGGTATTTTTTAAATTTCTCACCCCAACCTTTATGAGGACCGACTATCCATTTGATTTTCTTATCACGTCCGATTTTTACCATCGCATTTTGGTGGCGGCTGGAAACTACTATAGAATCATCATTTGGATCATAATCAACGCTGTTTACGTGAGCCCAGTTTCTGCCTATTCCCGTTCCTGCTATATCGCCAAATTGATTATTTTCATCAAGTTTAGCTAGCTCGTCAGCTCCTATAGTATGTCCAGCTTGAGAAGCATCAACGTTTAAGCAAACGGCTCCTTGGTCAAGAACCATGATAGCATCGGCTCTATAAGGATCCATGATCTCATAAAGTCTCCAATCGTCTACGACGTATCCGTCTTTATCAACCTCTACTATCGTATCTCTAACGGTTCTAACGTTTTTACCGTCAGGGCGTTTTGTGTTAGATGAGCCGACTCTTAATAGATAGTTGCCGTTTTGTGCGTTATTTAAAGAGTGAGAGAAGTCGTTATAAGCAAGCGGAAGCTGGCGATCAAAAATTTGTCTTCCCATCAAATCGTATTTAACATATCTTTGTCCAAAGCCCCAAGCAAGAGCTCCGTCATTATCTTGCCTAAATCCCATTTGAATACCGGTTCTATAGATATTGCCAAAATCCAAAAGCTTGTCTGAGTCAAAATACCATCTAACCTCGCCTTTTGTATCTACTATAAATGAATTTGAAGCGTCATTCCACTCCAAAGCGCCGCCCGCAGGGTTATTCCAAACGGCTTGAGAGCTTCTGCCCGGAGCTTTTCCAGGAACGTTGTTTATAAGATATAGCCTATCTGCAAATTCCTTGTCTGCTTTTACAACGGTTACTTTTTCAAAAGGAACTCCCGTTTGCATAGTAAGTCCTGACGGAGTAAGTCCTATACCGCCTGTCGTTACTTGATACTTTTCGGTAATAGTTTCATCCTTAAAGCCCATGGCTGATTTAGTATAAGTAACTTCAACCGTATTCTTATAAGACGGATATAGCCCAAAAACCGGGATACCGCCGTAAGTTTTTACCGTTTGGTTATCTACCTTATAGCTGATAGTTTGACCCCCTGGTTTTGGAACGATAGTTACTTTAACGCCTGATAAAACATAGCCGCCGTTAGTGATGATAGCTGTCAAAGGTGCGTATCCGTAAGGATTCATCTTAACAACTCCAAGCTTGCCTTGTTGTTGATAATCATTCTTTGGACCGCTTGGACCGCCTATAGCAAGAGAAGAAGTAGTTAAGCCTCCGACTAGTAGCCCTGCTACAACAATTGATGAAAGTAAATTTCTAGCCTTCATACGGACTCCTTTAATAGATTTTGTAAATTTTACCTAAAGCAAAATTTATCAAATCTACTTGTTAGGATAGAATGCAAGATATCTTTTTTGACTTTTTTAATACTATTTCTTATAAAATTTTATTAGTGTAATTTTAAAAAAATTTACTAACATAAAAATCACACAAATATTAAAATATCTTTAAATAATTTTACATAATATAAACTTCTTATAAAATTTAAATTTGCGAACGGTTATTAAAATTTGAACTGAATTTTATCATTAAAATATAACTAAAATACCTAATTATAAATTAATGCAACAAAATATCTAAAAAATAATCAAGCTAATAAAATTATATAAATTTAAATGCTACCAAATAATGGTTGTGCCTTTATCAGCACATACAATTCTTAAATTTGAGAACAAATTTATATTATTTTTTCCTTAAAAAACTTTTGTTTATATGACTATAATTACCGGTAGATTATATAAATTTTAGATATATAGGCATAAAATTAAATTAAAAAATAAATTTTATATATATTAAAGATTATAAAATTTCAGTTATGAGAAAAGTGTTGATTAAAAATTTTACACATTGCATAAAAACTTTTTTGATATTAATAAAAAGCAACTTCTAGTCTATGGAATTCATTAAAACAAACCGATAAAAATTTAAATAGATTTTAAGTGTATAATCTAATTTTATATATTAATATTAACTACTAAATTTATCTTAAATTTATTTTCGTGTTATTTTTGTGGAAGTTAGGTTGTATAAAATTACAATATCAAATTTATTCTAAAGGAGTTTAGATGAAATCTCTACTTACAAAAACAACTAAAATTTTAGCTGCAGTTGCGCTTTTTGGCGCCGTAAGTGCTAACGCTTTTACAGAAGGTAAGGATTATATGGTTCTTGAAAAACCTCTAAGTGTAGAGAAGGGAACTCTAACTAAAGTTTTTAGCTACGCTTGCCCGTTTTGCTACAAATACGATAAAAGCGTAACTCCAAAAGTGGTTGAAAAAGTATCCGGCCTAAAATACGTGCCGTATCACTTAAAAACCAAGGCCGAATACGGAGAGGCTGCGAGCAAAGTTCTTGCCGTTTTGGTGGTTAAAGACCAAGAAAAAGGGGTAAATTTACTTGATGATAACTCAATGTTCAAAAAAGCGAAATTTGCCTACTACAAAGCATATCACGATAAAAAAGAGAGATGGAACGACGGCAAAAATCCCGAAGCCTTCATAAAAACAGGGCTTGATGCTGCCGGAATGAGCATGGATGAATACAACAAAGAGCTTGAGAATCCAAAAGTAATCGAACTTCTTAAAAAATGGGACGAGTTTTACGAAGTGGCTAAAATTCAAGGCGTTCCTGCGTTTGTAGTAGACGGCAAATACCTTATCTACACAAGCACCATCACTTCGGTAGACGGCTTTGCCAAGCTTATAGAAGAGTTGCTTAAAAAATAGGCTTTCAAGATGAATATAGTAAATAAAATTTCAGCTTGGCAGGATACTAGATTTCCTTGGCTGCTGATGGCTTTTGCGAGCATTGCGCTGGTTTTGCTGGCGCACTCGCTCTTTCAAAAGTACGTCTATATGCCGCCTTGCGAACAGTGCGTATATATAAGATTTGCTTTTTTATGTATGGCATTTGGCGGTTTGGTAGCGGCTATCAATCCTAAAAATTTAGTTCTTGCGTTTATAGGATATATGTTTGCGTTTTGGGGAGCGATCCAAGGGATAATGTATAGCGTTAAGCTAGCCAAAATTCACACCGCAGTTCATAGCGACGATCCTTTTGGAGTTCAAGGATGCTCAACGGATCCCGTATATCCGTTTAACCTACCGCTTCACAAATGGGCGCCTGACTGGTTTTTGCCTACGGGAGATTGCGGATACGATAACCCTATAGTTCCCGACGGAGTGGCTTTAAGCGGATTACAAAAATACCTTGTAGACTTATATCAAGACGGCTGGTATCTAATCCCTTCAAAGCACTTCATGTCAATGGCGGACTGCACGCTTCTTGGCTTTGGTCTATGCTTTATAATCCTGCTTACAATGGCGGTATCTAAAGTCATAACCTTAGTTAAAAACCCTAAATAATCTAATAAAAGGTCTGAATTTTCAGACCTTTTTAGATATACTGCTTGCCTAAACAAGGAGTAGTCCGGTGGGTATTGATATATTTAACAGATACAACTTCAAAATTTATATCATCATAATCCTATCCAGCCTGTTTGTGATACTTCTTGGCGCAAACGTATATAAAAACGCCAAACACCACATCGCAACCCTTTCAAATACAAACAAAATAGCCACTAGCGAAAATATCGTGCAGATATTTCAAATTTGGCTTGATGAGAGGATAAATTCTCTTGTGAAAGCCTCTAAGCTTATACAAAATGCCGATATTTTAGACGATGAAGAGAGTATTAAGAAATTTACTCAAGCCTTTTTGGGCGATTTGGGTGAATTTGATCTGGTTCAGCTTTTAAAAGACGACGGAGAGATCTACATAAACGGCGAAAAATTTCCAAAAAGCCCCAAAGAGATAAATTCCAGACTTAGCCTTATCTGGTATCTGGAGACAAAAAATAGCAACAAACCTACAGTAAATTTTATGCCCGAGCATACGATTTTAGAGCAAGAGACTTTAAATTTATGCGTACCAAACTACAAAAACGGTAAATTTGCAGCCGTTTTATGCGGAGTAGTCAAAGTAAAAAGCATATTTGACAACATAAGCAACTTCAAGCTTCCTCCCAACTCATATTCCTTTATCGTAACGCACAGCGGCGAAATTTTAACAAAGATGAAAGATGAAAAGTTCAAAGCGCAAATTGAGGATAAATTTCAAGAGCTGTTTTTAAAAGATGAGGACATAAGCAGCATAGTTGTGGATTCAAATTTCATATCCATTGCGGAAATTCCCTCGCTTAATTGGTTCATAGGCGCAGGCACGGACAACGCAAAAGAGACAAAAGAGCTGCTTGGAGCAACGACCAAAAACGCACTTACGTTACTTTTTGCGTTTATCGCGCTTGCCTTTATCGCAAACTCGCTTCATAACTTTATGTATGCCAAGATCAAAAAGCGTCAGGATGAATACGAAGCCATTCTTGCGCACAAAGCCAAGATGAGCGAAGCGGGCGAGCTCATAAGCGGGATAAATCATCAGTTCATTCAACCGGTAAATTCGCTAAATTTAGCCATATCAACGTTGCTTATGCTAAAGCGAGAAGGCAATCTTGACGAGCAGATGCTGCAAAACATACTTGAAAAAGGGCAAAAGTCCATATTGCTACTAAGCAATACGATAGATATCTTTAGAAATTTTTACAAAACAAGCGAAAACATAAGAGAATTTAGCGTCAAGCAGAGCATTAAAAATCTCTTAACTCTTATGCACACCGAGCTTACAAGAGCCAATGTGCATGTGGTTTTAAGCGAATTTCAAGATAAAAAAGTAAATCAGATAGAAAATATAATCCAGCAAATTTTACTTATCTTAATCCACAATGCAAAAGACGCTTTGGTGGATAAATTTAAAGACGATATCAAGTCAAGAAGAGTGCAAATAGATGTAAAATTCGATGAAAACAGGTGCTATATAGAGGTCATCGAATTTGGAATCGGAGTGAGCGAAGCGATGAGCCGCAAGATATTTGATGAGCCAAAAACTACTAAAAAACAAGGCAGCGGCATAGGGCTGTACTTCGCTAAAAAGCTTGCCAACAGAAAGATAAACGGAGATATTAAGCTTGTAAATAGAGCGCTTCCTACGGTATTTGAGTTAAATTTCGATGTTGATTTAAAGGGCGATAAATGAATAACGAATCTTTAAAATTACTAAAAAAGCTATCGATTTTGATCGTTGAAGACGACGATATGTCAAGAGAGCTCATAGCAAGCGGGCTAAAGCCCTATTGCGCTAGCGTTAGAGTCGCCGCGGACGGATGCGAGGGGCTTGAATGCTTTAAAAAACAAAAATCAGACATCGTCATAACAGATATCCATATGCCTATAATGAACGGATTTGAGATGATGAAAGAGATTTCAAGGCTTAAACCTCATCAAAAATTCATCGTCTTTACCTCTTACGATACGGATATGAACTTGATAAAAAGCATAGAACAAGGCGCTGCGCTATTTTTAAAAAAACCTATCGACATCAAAGATCTTCGCTCAATGATAATTGCGTTAACCTACGAAAAAGACGAAAAATTAATCAAAATCAGCGACGAAATAAGCATAAATTTAAAAGAGGAGAAAATTTATAAAAACGGAGAGGAAATTTATCTGACATACTTGCAAAATAAATTTTTCTGGCTCTTTGCGTACAACTTAAACAAGCTCGTTAGCTACGAGATGATAGAGGAATTCGTCTATGAAAACGAAGCCGTAAGCAAGGGTGCTATACAAAATATCATCTTGCGTCTAAAGCGAGAGCTTGGGATAAAATTTAAAAATATCTCAGAAGCGGGTTACATCCTAGTAGCAAGCCAAAAAGAATAAAAGGGCTTGCAAAATTTAATTGGAAATTTAAAAGAAATTTGCCCGCTTGATAAATAAAACGGGCAAAAACATTGGCTAATTAAATTTAGCGGGCTATCAAATACAAAATTTTGATGCTAGATAGGATTTATCTCGCTACTTCTTGCGTTATAAACGAACCAACTTAAGATCATGACCAAAAACACCGCTCCAATAAATGCAAAACCGATAAAGCCTATTACTGACAAAGAACTACTAATCTCGGCACTTTTAGGCAAAAAAATAGCTGGCATCCACTCATTAAGAGGTAGTCCAAATGGGAATGAGAAATTTTCCAAAGATAGTGTCTCGCTCTCATTTGTATAACTAAGTCCGAAAATAACACCTAAAAATATAAAAATATAGGCTATTAATTTTACCGCAAAAGATTTAGGCTCTATCATGGCAATAATAGCACCAAGTAAAATAATCGCCAAAATAGATCGAATAATCATACTAAGAGGATCTGAGGCGCCACAAAAAAATGATCCGACAAGCAAACCGATACATACTAAAAACAGAGCCATCCAAGGCTTCCTTGTGCGCTGAAAGTTATATATCCAGCAGACAAAACCTTTATTATCTTTATTATAATCCATAATCTACTTTCCCAAAAGTTCTTTTATAATTTCAATTAATTTATCTATCGAATAAGCCGCATCTAGATTAATTAGATATTTTCCATTTACGACAAAAGCGGGTACTCCACTTAAAACAGCAACCGAATAGCTATCGTCCCAACCAGCTAAAATTTCTTGCGCTCTTGCGGATTTTAGGGCATTTTCGTAATCACTTCTATTTACCTTGGCATCTTTTAAAATTTTATTTATATACTCGTTTTTATCATTAAATTGATCATTTTTGTCGTGATATGATCTATAAATGGCAAATTTTGCTCTTTTAAACAGAGATTTATCATCAAAATAGCCTATATTTTTCTCCTCATCAAGTGAGATCATAGAGGCTAAAATTCCGCTCACAGTCTCGCCAAATTCACCTTTTGACTTTAGATGATAAGGTATAAATTTAACTCCATCAAGTTTAGACATTACTTTTTGAGTTACGCCTTTATCAAATTTATAGCAGTGCGAGCAAGCGTAGCTAAATACTTTAGTAAGAGTATTATCGCCTACCGAAAGCGGTCTTTCGAGCACCTTATATTCTATCCCGTCGGTTAGAGCAAAAGCGCAGGAGCTAAAAAGCCCAAGTGTAGCCAAAACCTTTATAAATTTAGTAAAAATTTTCATACAACTCCTTATTAGTCCTGATATTTTATGAAATACTATAAAAGAAATGATAAATTTGAGGTTAAAACATTATCTGCCAAATTCGCAAATAATCCGTATAAATCAACTATAAATTTTAGTTAATTTTAATATCCTAATAATGTCAAACATGCCATCTAAATCGGCTTTTATCTTTTTGTCTAATTTTTTACTTACAATGTTCTTATGAATATCAGGCTCAAAGCTATCAATGCCTCTATCAATCCTTATATAAATTCGCCCGTCAACAAAGCTTAATCCAATAGGAACTCTCATATACTTAGCAAGCTTTACAATAGCCTCCATTAAAGCCGGACTTAGTATATACATTGCATTTTGGATATCGGTTGTATAAACTCTAAAAAGTTCGTTAAATTCAGCATTATCAACGATAAATCGTTTAGCTAGGGGATCATGCGGCTTGCCTTTTGCTAGCACAAAGGTTTTTGATTCTATCTTTTTATTAAAATCAGCCATAAAAAATATCCCTTTAAAAAAACTTACTTCAACACTCTCTTGTTCCATAGTTGCTGGATTAAAGAAACTATCTTTACCGATTAATTTTAAGTCGCTAAAGCTAAATTTGACTCCATCTATCTCTCCGCTTACCAGATCATTTCCAAACTGTTCGGTTATGCTAAAGAACAATCTGCTTTGCATTATATAAAATAAATTTATATGATTATTCATCTCATATTTAAACCCAAGCGAGTTAAAGTAGCTCTCAAGGTAAAATTTTTTATATTTTTTCGCAAATTCACTTTTTTCCTTTTTTGCAAAATAAAAGAAAAGATTATGATAAAAGATATAAGTAATAACCAAAGAGAGTATCAAGGCTAAAATTTGACCTAAATTTTTACCTTTTATGAAACCAAATTGCGTATTTAATGGAGCCTCGGTAAAGATTTGATACAAAAAGTAAAAAATAAATACAAATATTATGAAAGTAACAAATATGCGATATGAGAAAAATTTAGAAAGTATTAGTTTTCGCTCTTTTTCAAGCTCAAGTAGTGTCTTCAAACGCAACCTTTAAATTTGAGTAATTATATCAAATTTAAGCTCTCAAAGAGGATTAACGCGGCCAAATTTAGCCGCGTTAAAAAAGTTAGTATTCAAATATATTTGGATTTATAACAAGCGAGCGATAAGCCACGTCATCTCTTGAAGCAGACTCTACATCCATTTCAAATTTGATTTCATTTGTCTTTGGATCGATCTCAACTAAAACCATCTTTATAGTCTTATCAGGGCGAAGCAGATTTACGTTTGAGCTTGAGATGTAGTAAGTCTTTTTATCTTTTTGCCACTCGGTGTTGCTGGTAACCGCGCTATAAAATTCAAATCCGCGCTCTTTGCCAAATTCCCAAGTTTGCTCAACGGTCAAATTTTTCTCATCTATTTTGTATTCAACTGCGCGGGAGTATTTATCCTCTTTGAATGCAGGCTGCTGCATACCTCGCCCGTCGCCGTTATCAAACACGCTTAAATGCTTGATATTGCCTTTGTTTTCGTATCTGTCCGTTAGCCAAGCGGTGTGCTGTGTCCAAGACCAGTCAAAATCACCTTCACATTTAGAATTTTCGCATTTGATCTTTTTACCATTTTTATCAACAGGAACCAAAACTTTAGCCTTAAAGTCATCACTCCATCCCTCAGGGCTTGCCAGTATCCATTTGACCTTTTTATCTTTGCCGATTTTTACGATACCTTGATGGCGAAGAGAGAGAATAATACCCTCATCGACTACATCATAAGAGATAGAATTTACGTGAGCCCAGTTGTGCCCTGTGCCGGTGCCGATCTTATCGCCAAACGGAGCGTCCGAGCTAGTGTCGATTTCCTTTGCGTTCATGTCGATGTTTAGACAAATCGCACGTGGATCAAGCGCCTTTATAAGGTTACTTCTATAGACATTATTTCCGAAAATTTCGTTTAGATCCCACTCGTTTACCACCTTACCCGTACTGTCAAGCTCAATGATATGATCGCGGATAGTGTGCGAAATTTGTCCACCTTTGTGGTAATAGTTGTATTTGCCTACACGAAGTAATAAATGATCGCCCTTAATCGGCAAAACTTCATGGCTTAAATCAATATAGCCGCGTGGCAAAATTCTTTCATAAACTTGTTTGCCCATAAGATCATATCGCATATATTTTTGCGACATTCCAAAGCTTATATCGCCGTTTGGCAGCTGATGAAACCCCATCATCATACCTGTGTTTTCGACATTTCTCTCGCGGCGATCGTAAAATTTAGCATAGTCAAGATACCATCTAACCTCGCCTGTAGTATCTACGATATAGTTTTCTGTGTAGTCATTCCAGCTAGCCGCACCGCCGTATCCGCTTCGCCAGTCAAACGGCTTATAAATTCCCGTAATTGTATTATTGATAAGATAGAGTCTATCTTTAAATTCGGGATCTACTTTCTTTGGAACTCTCTTTTGCATATGCTCAAATCTAAAATCTCGGCTTAAGGTTACGATCGGTTGAGCGTAAATTTTATATACCTCTTTTTTCTTTTCACTCTTAAATACATAGCTTACTTCAACCTGGTTCAGATAGTCGGGATATAGCCCCCATATAGGCACGCCGTCGTGGTTTAAAAGAGCGTTTTGCGAAACGTTGTAGTTAATATCAACTCCTCCGTTTGGCTTGCCAAGTACGCGCACGTGGATATCGGTTATATCTTTGCCGGCACGATCTACTATAGCAGTAAGCGGCGCTACGTCATATGGATTTATAAAAACCTGCCCAAGCTCGCCTTGTTTTTTGATCTGATGAGCCAAAACTCCCGAATTTGCAGGCGTAGCAACAATAAACAACATAGCCGAGGACAAGCCTACTGCAAGAGCTGCGGAAACTAATGAAATTCTTTTCATATTCATCCTTTTCTCAATAAATTCAAAGCAAAATATAGTTTAATTTATAGATAAATTTAAATTTTATATATTTTTACTATCTAATAGCATATTTTAAGTATTTTACACTGAATTTAATATTATTTGTAAAACAAAGAGTTAGTAAGTATTTTATGTTTATAAGATTAAATTTACCTAATATTATATGCAAAATTATTTAAGCTAAATTTATTATTAATTTTAGCTATAATCACTGAAATTTTAAAGGAGAAAAAATGCCATTTGTAAATATCAAAGTTTCAGCCCCCGAACCCTCAAAAGAGCAAAAAAAGCAGATCATCGCCGAAGTTACCGATACTCTAGTAAGAGTACTTGGCAAAGATCCCGCCGCGGTTCTTGTGATGATAGAAACACTTGAGGCTGAAAGTATCGGCAAAAACGGACTTAGTTTAGAAGATTTAAGGAGTAAAAAATGAGTTGCAAGAAAAAAGAAGCTTGTGAAGTAAAAAGCGAATTTAGCAAAGAGGATATCGAGCGCAAGGTAAATCTCGCAGCCGGCGATAAGGCGCCTGAATTTAGCCTTGAAAATCAAGACGGTGTGAGTGTAAATTTAAAAGATTTCATCGGTAAAAATGTCGTGCTTTATTTTTACCCTAAAGACAACACTCCAGGATGCACTACCGAGGCTTGCGAATTTAGCGCTATTTATGATGATTTTATCGCAAGCGATACAGTTATAATCGGCATAAGTCCAGATAGTGTAAAAAGTCATGCGGGCTTTATAGAAAAGCAAAATTTAAGGCACATTTTACTAAGTGACGCAAATAAAGAGGTAGCGAAAATTTACGGAGTTTGGCAGGTGCGTAAAAATTATGGTAAAGAGTATCTTGGCATAGTTCGCACAACTTTTGTGATAGATAAAAAAGGCAAAATTTCTAAAGTCTATAAAAGCGTAAAGGCTAAAGATCACGCTGCAAAAGTTCTTGCCGACCTAACTAAATAAAATAAATTTATAAGGAGTCAAATTTATTGACTCCTTTTTAAAAAATATTTCATAGTATCTTAAAATTAAATTAATATATAAAATATAATTTATTGTAAAAATTTAAAATATTTTATTTAAATATAAAAAATTTTACAATAAATTTAAATTTCATAAAAGTATTTTTATAGTAAAATACATTTTATATATTAATTCTTATATTTTATCTATTTTTAATAAAACTACCTATACAATATCACGAAAGTTAAATTAATATTATTATAGTAATACTAATTTAATAATAGTACTAATAAATATCAGGAGGTTTTATGCTGAGTGTTTATAAGATAAATACCTTCCCGCCGTCTGCAAATTCAAGAGGCGGTGAGGCTGAATTTGAAGGCACTTATCGCAAAGGCGAACTTAGAGGTATCATAACGATAAATCAAGATAATTGCGTCGGATGCGACACCTGTCGCTCTTTCTGTCCGACGGATGCGATAGAAGGCTCGTTAGGCATCGCACACAGGATAGATCAAAATTTATGCGTAGCCTGTGGTCAGTGCCTTATCAACTGTCCGTTTGCCGTTATCGAGCAGATGAGCTTTGTTGATGAGGTTATGGCCAAACTTGAAGACAAAAAGACCTTTGTCGTAGCGCACCCTTCTCCTGCCGTTCGTGTCTCTTTGGCTGAAGAATTTGGCGGAAAACCTGGCGAACTAACGATAAATAAGATGTATAACGCTCTTGAGATGGCGGGCTTTAATATGTACGACGTAAATTTCGCCGCCGATCACACTATCCTTGAAGAAGGAACCGAGCTAATCAAAAAGATCAAATACTGGCTACTCGGCGAGCGAAGCGCTGATTTAGAGCACGTTTCGCACCATCCATTCCCGCACTTTACGAGCTGTTGTCCGGCTTGGGTTAGAAATGCTGAAATTTTCCATCCCGAGCTCATACCTCACATCTCAGGTGCAAAATCACCTATCCAAATGGGCGGACCGCTTGCTAAAACATGGGCGGCTAAATTTGTCTGGAACAAAGACCCGCGCGATATCTACGTAGCGACCGTTACACCATGTACTGCTAAAATTTATGAAGCAAGCAGACCTGAGTTTAACTCGGCTTACGAGTACTTAAAAGAAACAGGCGAAATTCCTGCGGATACAAAGAGCTTCCCTGATATAGACGCAACTCTTACGGCTCGCGATATAGCTGAAATTTTCCGTAAAAAGGGCATAAATCCGCTTGAAATGAGCGATGAATATCCTGAAAAAACAATGAACGTATATACAGGCGCAGGAACGATATTCGGCAATAGCGGAGGCGTTATGGAGGCTGCACTTAGAACGGCTTATTTCTTGCTATCGGGACAAGAGTTAAGAGATCCTGAACTAACTCCTGTAAGAGGGTATGATAAAGACTTAACCGAAGCGGTTATACCTATCCCTTTAAAAGACTACGGCGGCAAGACGCTCGAGCTTAAAGTAGCGGTAGTAAACGGCGCTTCAAGAAACCTCGGCACGATACTAAAACATATCACGAAAGATTCTAACAGATATCACTTTATCGAGGTTATGAACTGCCCTGGAGGCTGCGTAAACGGCGGTGGTCAGCCGGTTCACGCTATGGGAACGTCGTGGCTTCATCCATTGCTTCCTCTACCTCTAAAAGCATAAATTTAAAGGACAAAAGATGAAATTTCAATACATAGAAAAACCGGTAGGCAAAATCTTCTCAAGAAGAGATTTTTTAAAAGTTGGTGGAGTGATGACGGCGGTCGTTGCAATGACAGGATATGCCATCACAGATATCATAAAAAGACGCAAATCCTATATCGCAATGCGCCAAGAGGGCTTATATAAAGATGACAAGCGCTGTCAAAATTTAAAGCTTACAAGCTCTCATCAAAACCCAAGCTGTGCGAAATCCTACGAGGATCTAAAGACCGAACCGATGGGCGAGATAGCCGAAAAACTTCTGCATACCAATGCTTATTTCGATCGCAAAAATTTGATCTTACAAGGAGCTAACCATGCATGAAAAAAGAGTTTTAAAATTTCCTCTATCAGAAAAGGTCTTTCATAACGTAAACTTAATCACCTGGATAGCTCTTATCGTAACGGGTGTTTTGATCTACTTTCAGCTTGTAGATGAGCCTACTTCAGAGCTTATGATGGATTGGCATATCGGTATCGGCATAGTATTTACGATAAATTTCTTCGGATTTGTATTCTTAAATTTCGATCGTTTTGCTTTGATGATGAGAAATTTACTCATCTGGGATCGCGATACTTTCGCTTGGTTTAAGAATTTCGGCGGATATCCAAGAAGACTGTTTGGCATCAAATTCGGTCCTGAAGAGGTAGCTCCTCAAGGCAGATTTAACGCCGGTCAAAAGGCTGCTTATCTTATATTTATGTTTATGATATTTGGGCTTATAGTTTCAGGCTGGTTGCTTTATGCATATCCTGCCGCGATGGGCAAAATTTTCGTTAAATGGATGTTTTACTTCCACGTTTGGGGCTCGATACTAACAAGCTTACTTGCATTTTGCGTGCATATGCCGCTAGCGATTATAAACGTAGAGGATCTAAAGGCTATGTTTAGAATAGGCGCGGGCGACGTGCCGCTTGATGATGCGCACCATCACGCCCCAAAATGGGTAGAAAACGATCTTATGGCGGTTGATGCTGCAAAACCCGCTCATTAAAGGCGATTTATGTCGTGGACAGATGAACGATACGAACAAATTCTAAAATGGGTTAGCAAGCACGAATACGAAGATTTCATTAATGAAAACGAGATAGAAGAAATTCTATCTCAAACCAAAAACGCAAGCAAAGATGAAGTTAGAGCCGTCATCAAAAAGGCTAAAGAAAACGCTATAAAAGGCACCATGCTAACTCCTTACGAAACGGCGGTGCTTTTAAATAACTCTCACGATGAAATTTGGGATGAAATTTTTGAAGCCGCAACGGAGGTCAAAGAGGAAGTTTACGGTAACAGAATGGTGCTTTTCTCGCCTCTTTATATCTCAAGTCCGTGCGTGAATAACTGCAAATACTGCGGATTTGCCGCTTCAAACACCGCTACGAAAAAGAAAATTTTAAAAGACGACGAACTAAAAGGCGAGATAGAAAGCCTGCTTGATATGGGACAAAAGCGTCTTATAGCGGTTTACGGCGAGCATCCAAAGAGTGATTATAACTATATCGCAAAGACGGTAAGAGAAATTTACGGCGTTAGAAAAAACAACCTCAGTATCCGTAGAGTAAACATAAACGCCGCTCCTCTTTTTGAAGACGAATATAAGGTAGTTAAGGCTGAAGGCATAGGCACATTTCAGGTATTTCAAGAGACCTATCACAGAGAAACTTACGCCAAATACCACCCTAAAAATACGCTAAAAGGCATTTACGACTGGCGCGTTTTTGCGCTTCATAGAGCTCTTAAAGCAGGGCTTGATGATGTGGCTATAGGCGCACTTTTGGGACTTTATGACTATAAATTTGAGATTTTAGGCTTGCTTTATCATGCCATGAGTTTAGAAAAATACTTTGGCATAGGTCCGCATACTATATCTTTCCCTCGTATCAAAAAGACCTCAGCCGGCGCAAACGACATGCCTTATGCGCTAAGTGATGATGAGTTTTTAAGAGCTATTGCGATCATTCGCCTGATGTGTCCGTTTACAGGCACTATCCTAACGGCTAGAGAAGAGCCGTCCGTAAGAGATGAGGCGATAAGAAAGTGCGGGATTTCTCAAATGGACGCAGGCACAAACATAGGCATAGGCGGGTATTCTAAGAAAAATATCAAAGACGAGCTTGACAATCAGCAATTTAAAATCGGGGATCACCGCTGTATCGACGAATTCGTGCTAAACGTGATGAAAAAGGATAAGATCCCAAGCTTTTGCACATCCTGCTACCGCGAGGGTCGCACGGGTGATCACTTCATGCCTTATGCAAAAAACGCCAAGATCAAGTATCTTTGCTTGCCAAATGCGATCTTAACGCTTAAGGAGTATTTGCTAGACTACGGCTCAACCGAAGCAAGAGAGCTTGGCGAAAACGTGATCATTCCAAAGTATCTTAGTGAGCTTGAGGAAAATTTGCCTAGCGTTGCGCAAAAAGTTAGAAATTTGATAAGCGATATGGAAAAAGGCGCAAGAGATTGTCATCTATAAAATTTATAAACGAGCTTGAAGCAACCCATACCACTTCGCTTTACGGGCTTGAAAAGATCATTGCTGACAATGACAACTGCGAGTATCTTTTCGAGGCGGCAAACAGAGTTAGACAAAAATTTGTAAAACAAGAGGTACATCTAAAAGCTCTTATAGAGATCTCAAATATCTGCGCTAAAAAGTGCTTTTACTGCGGTCTTAGAAGCAAAAACAAAAGTCTAAAACGCTACAAGATGAGCGCAGATGAGGTAGTATCTTGCGCTAAAGAAGCCGCCATCAGCGGATATAAAACTATCGTAATGCAATCAGGCGAAAGTAGTGCCTTTAAAGATGATGAAATTTGCAAGATCATACGCGAGATAAAGAAATTTGGCGTTCAGATCACGCTTAGCTTTGGCGAAAAGAGCTTTGAGCAGTATAAA
The DNA here is from genome assembly GCF_012978815.1 of Campylobacter sp. RM16189. Taxonomy (NCBI): domain Bacteria; kingdom Pseudomonadati; phylum Campylobacterota; class Epsilonproteobacteria; order Campylobacterales; family Campylobacteraceae; genus Campylobacter; species Campylobacter sp. RM16189. The sequence goes on from NZ_LIWR01000044.1 coordinate 30,785, forward strand.
GCCTACAAAGAAGCGGGTGCAGATAGATACCTGCTTCGCATAGAAACTACCAATCAAGCTCTTTATAAAGCCCTTCATCCCAACATGAGCCTAAAAAACCGCATTAAGTGCTTAGAAAATTTGCGAATTTTAGGCTACGAGACAGGAAGCGGCTTGCTTGTGGGCTTGCCGGGAAGCAGCGCTAAAATCCTAGCAAGAGATCTGATGTTTTTAAAGAAACACGACTTTGACATGATAGGCATAGGGCCTTTTATACCTGCTACAAACACGCCACTTGAGCACTCAAAAGCAGGCGAGATAAAGCTTGCTCTAAAAGCAAACGCTCTAACAAGACTGCTCTTGCCTGAGATAAATATCCCCGCCACGACCGCTATTGAGACGCTTGATCCAAACGAAGGACGCAAAATGGCTTTAAGAAGCGGTGCAAACGTCATCATGCCTTCAATCACGCAAGGCAGATATCACGATCTATACAGGCTCTATCCGAATAAATTTTGTCTAAAAGAAAGCGTGGCGGAAATTTATGATAGGTTTGATGATATGCTTGCCTTGATAGGAGATAAAATTTCGCTTACAAACGGCAACAGCGTGCATTTTAACCAAAGGCAAGGGCTGTGAACACTCCAAAATCGATGCGCACGGCCATAGGGATTTTCGGCAGGCGAAACGTCGGCAAATCAAGCATTATGAACATGCTAAGCAATCAAAGCGCCTCTATAGTATCCGATGTGGCGGGAACTACGACCGACACGGTGCAAAAAAGTATCGAGATACACGGACTTGGCGCCGCTACGCTATTTGATACGGCGGGCGTTGACGATGTGGGCGAACTTGGCAAGCAAAGAGTTTTAAAGACAAACGAGACGATAGAAAATATCGATATAGCCCTTTTGGTCGTGGAAAATAACGAATTTGGCAAATTTGAAAGCGAGCTTATTGCTAAATTTAAAAGCCTGAACAAGCCTTTTTTGGTGCTTGTAAATAAGTGCGACCTCAAAGAGTCAAAGGACAAGTTTTTAAATTTGATAAAGCCATTTAAATTTGTCAAAACTTCTGCCAAAACGAGTCTTAATTTAGAGCTAATTTATGAAAATTTAGCCGAAATTTCAAAGCAAATTTCAAAAGATACTGACGATCTTTTTAGCGGAATTTTAAATCCTAATGACATTGTCTTGCTTATAACGCCGATTGATGATGAAGCTCCTAAAGGCAGGCTCATACTGCCTCAAGTGCAAGCCATAAGGCAAATTTTAGACGGCAAGGCTTACGTTTGCGTCTCAAGTAGCGCGGATGTGTCAAAAACCGCGCAGATGTTTAAGCCAAATTTGATAGTGTGCGACTCACAATGCGTCTTAGAAGTCGTAAAAACAGCTCCAAAAGAGGCAAAAATCACTACTTTTTCTATCCTGATGTCAAGACTAAAGGGTGATTTGAGCGAATTTATAAAAGGCTCTGAGCGAGCCAAAAGCCTAAAGGATAACGATAAAATTTTAATAGCCGAAGCCTGCACTCACAACGCAAAAGATGGTGACATAGCAAGGGTTAAGATCCCAAAAATGCTTAGCAAATTTAGCGGCAAAAAGCTTGAGTTTAGCTACACAAACGGCAAGGATTATCCTGCGAATTTAGACGAATTTGCGCTCATTATCCACTGCGGAGGCTGCATGATAAACAAAACCATGATGAAAAACCGCATGCAAAAGGCCTATCGCGCCATAGTGCCTATAACAAACTACGGCATTATCATCTCGCTTTGCCAGGGTGTGCTTGATAGAGTGACTGAAATTTTTCAAAACAATCTACAATCGGGAGCGATAGGGACGGATTTAACGAGGTATATTGCTACAACAAGCGAGCCTAAATACTAGCCAAACTTAGGCTAGGCGATGATTTAAAGATACCTATTGTCGCTAAAAAACAGCACAAGACAACGCTAAACGATATTGCAGACAAGTATTTTTGATAGTAGAGCAATAGCAGGCGAAATAATAGCGCAGGAGTAAATTTAACAGACATCTAAGAGACACAATAGGCTATAAGCCTTTAGTATCGATTAAAAAAGATGATGTTATAGAGCTACAAAAGGAGCTTATAGGCGCAGGATATGCAAACGCAACTATAGGCAATATATTACAGCTTGGCGCAACGATATTTTATTATGCTATTAAGCAGGGTTTCTTTAATTTTGCTAACCGGTTTATAAGCGTAGAACAAGTGGCGAAGCAAGACTATACGACAGCTTAACCGATAAGACTTTTTACGTAAGTATTAAAAACGAGCTGCCGCAGAGCATAGAAACAGCCGATAAAATAGCGCACAGATTACACGCTAGAGGGCTTACCGATGATAACCACCTGATATATCAACTTAAAGCATTTACAGACGGCAGAACACTAAACCGCAAAGGGCTACAAGACCGCTTTAACTCAAAACAAGCATTAGACAATTTTATCAACACAAGCCGAAAAAAACGCACAAAAAAACGGATAAATTTTAATTACAATCCGCCTTTAAAAATGTCGGAATTGAGATTTAAAAGAGGGTTTAAAAATGTTGGAATTGAAAAAAATCATTTCAAAATATATCTTTTAAACACGCTTTAAGCGGGCTTTAAACTATTTTTAAAAACCTCAACGAGGTAGAGCAATTAAAATATTTATTCAGTGCAAGGGTGAATAAAATCAAGCAAATTTAACTCAATTCATAGTATATAAATTTTAATATTCAAAATATTTGTGTATCAAAAAAGAGCAAATTTTATACACAAGACAGCAAAGCAATCAAAAAGTAAAATATATTTTCAGCTCAAAAGCATTTCAAACCTTAAATTAAGAAAACTAAAAAATTAATCATTTTTTGATTAAAACCTTAAGAAAAATTATAAAAATTTGGCATTTTTTGAAGTTGTGAAACGTGCTTTAAGTTTCACAAAGCTTAAACGGCTAAAAATGCTTGAAAAGTGAAAAGCACAAAGAGCGAAAAGAACGCAAAAACCCTAAAAAACGACATTTTGTAAAAAATTTGTATTGAAAAGTGCAATTTCATAACTATTTTTGTTTTTTGGTGTATTCTTAAACTTTTTAATTAATATTTTGTAGAACTAAATAACAACGATTTATTATATCAATTTCTAAGCTTAAAAAATGTTTAATTATTATTTTTTATGCCAAATAGCTATAAGTAAGCTTTAAAAATATAGGGCTTTTTTTGTTACACTTACTTTTTACACTTTTGGCTTATTAAATACCGTATTTTAGGGCTTTTTTATAAAATGGATTAGATGAATTAGTCCGTATAGTATCTCATAAATGCCCTAAAATAGGCACTTTTAAGCACTTTGTTACACATGGCTTACACTTTTGATATTTTTCTAACCTTAAGAGGTTGTCAAAAGCTCGTATTTTAGGGGATTTTAAAAGGGAAAAAAGTTAAAAATGGTGCGGATGAAAGGACTTGAACCTTCACGCCGTGAGGCACCAGATCCTAAGTCTGGCGTGTCTGCCAATTTCACCACATCCGCACGTGTATAAAGAATGAAAGTTTATCTAAAAAATCTTAAATAAACCAAATGGTACGCCCAAGAGGATTCGAACCTCTGACCTACGGCTTAGAAGGCCGTTGCTCTATCCAGCTGAGCTATGAGCGCATAACAACAAAGTGGCGCGCCCGATAGGAGTCGAACCCATAACCTACAGATCCGAAGTCTGTCGCTCTATCCAATTGAGCTACGAGCGCCAAAGTGGGGTGAGTGATGGGAATTGAACCCACGACCCTCAGGACCACAATCTGATGCTCTAACCGACTGAGCTACACTCACCACATAGATGGTCGGGGTGAAAGGATTCGAACCTTCGGCCCCTTGGTCCCAAACCAAGTGCGCTAACCAGACTGCGCTACACCCCGAAGTATGTGTACCTACTTCATTGAAAAAGCGCATTTTAACCAAAATCTAGTTCAATGTCAATAAATTTTAGATTAAAATTTATTTTTTAGCAAGATATCTTTATTTAACACTTAAAAACGACCAAATTTAACTAAGCTAACAAAATTCACCAAATCAAATTCTAAGCTTTACAAGCTCATCTTTTATGCTTTTTTCAACGCGAAAGCTGTCTCTTATCTTTGAAATAGTCTTGTTTTGCACAAATTTATCAAGCCTTTTACTCTCAAGTAAATTTAAAACAGACTCTTTAAATTTGATAAAAATTTCAGCTAAAGCCCACGCCATAGCCATTTTCACATAGTATCTATCATCTTTTTCGTTTAAGCAAATTTCAAAAAATTTATTAAGCTCAAACGCCTCTAAATTTCTCATATAATAAACATAAAAAAAGCGCTTTTCATACTCCAAATTTGAGCTAAGACACTGCAAAAGAAGCAAATTTATAAATCTGCTATCTTTGAATTTTATCGCATCAAACTGATCACAGATCGCCCAATTTGGCATAGTTTTTACAAATTCGCTTGCTAGCTTAAATTTACTCTCATCATCTTTTATATCGATAATCAAAAACGCCTTGATAGCAAATTCTTCATGAAAAACAGGCTCAAAAAGACGAATTTCATCTAAGCTTACTTCTTGCGCAATTTGCTTTGCTACCCGTTTAAGAGTAGGCGTTCTAACGCCTAAAATTTCAGGCTGAGTTATTAACTTTTGCGAAAAAATCCTAAATTTCTCCTCGCTATGCGCTAGCAAAATTTCAAGCAATTTTTCTTTAAGATTCATAACCTATCCCTTCTTGGTAGCTTTTTGAGCTTAAAATACATATAGACCAAAAAGCATCCGGCTGTAAAATATACGTTGAAAAACATGCCGACCCAAATATCCACAAGCACTCCTTTTAGCACATAAACCACGAACGAAAATATGCAAATTTGAAGTAAGATAAGCCGCATGGCATTTAGCACAAACGCCATGATAGGCTGCTTTATCGCTTGTAGCGCGCTGCCTGAGATGTTTATGATCGCATATCCCAAAAAAGCAAAGGAATTTATGAGTAGATAGCTTTGTCCTGCGCTGATAACCTCCGGATTTGCGTCAAAAAGTGAGATGATATAAGTGCCGCAAAACACGCAAAAAGCACAAGCAAAAAGGCAGAAATAAAGCAAAATTTTAAGCGCGCTTTTGTAGCACTCTATCACGCGCCCATACTCTTTGGCGCCAAAATTTCGCGAGATGATGCTAAGGACTGCCGCAGCGATACCCACAGTAGGAAGCGCCACGATCTGCTCGATCCTAAGCGCAATACCGTATCCTGCGACTGCGTTTGTGCCGTAGTGGCTTATAAATTTAAGCAAGATAAGCCCGCCAAAAGACATCGAAAGATAGTTTAGGCAAGCAGGCACGGCTTGTTTTAAAATTTTAGAGTAAATTCGCCAGTCAGGCAAAAACATAGTCAAATTTTTAAAATCAATCATACCCGTATCGCGAACTTTTTTAGATAGATAAAGAGTGCCTAAAAGCTGCACGCTAGCGGTTGCAAGCGCTATGCCGCCAACTCCAAGATCAAAGATGTAAAGATAGACGTAACAAAAAAGAGCGTTTATAAAAAGGCCGACAAAAAGCCAATTTCTAAGCGTTTTCGTATCGCCAAGTGCTACCAAAACTCCGTTTAATCCCTTAATCGCCAAGAAAAAAGGAGAAGCCAAAAAAATCACCCTTATATACTCAAGCGCTTCGCCTAAAAACTCATCGTTTGCGCCCAAGAAAATGAGCAGTTTCGGAGTGATAATATAACCTAAAATTCCCATCGAGATAGCAAAAAGAAGTACAAAAGCAACGCCTTTTTGAGCGTAAATTTTAGCTAGAAATTCTCTTTTTTGCCCGAGTGAATTTCCAATGAGCGCAGTAAGCGCAGAGCCAAAGCCAAGCCCGATACCAACGACGCTAAGATAAAGCAAAAAGCTCATCGACATGCCTGCAACCGCAGTAGTTGAGATGGTAGAGGCAAAGTAAGTGCCCGTGACGTTATAAAGGGTGTTAAACATCATAGCAAGCCCGGCCGGCGTAGCTAGAGTGATGATAAGCGGTCTAATGGGGTCTTTGGTTAAATTCATGACTGAATTCTATCACAAATTTGGCTTGAAATTTAAGCGAATGATAAAATTGGCGCTGCCGTAAAAAGAAAGTAAATTTGCGCTTAACTAGCTTAAATTTAAGAAACTCTTTTGACCGCAAAGCAGCCAAAAGAGTAAATTTATCAGTGGTTTTCTATCTGGCGAGCTTTCTTTCTTGCGTAGATATTAAGAAGCTCAACAGAGAGAGAAAAGCCCATCGCAAAGTAGATGTAAGCCTTAGGCACGTGCAAGCCAAGACCTTCGCCAACAAGCGCAAATCCGATAAGGATAAGGAAGGCAAGGGCGAGAATTTTGATCGTAGGGTTGTTGTCCACGAAATTTGATATCGCCTTGGAAGCAAACATCATCACGCCAACTGCGATCATAACCGCAAGTATCATGATCTCGATGTGATCGGCCATACCAACCGCTGTGATAACGCTATCAAGCGAAAATACGATGTCAAGAATGGCGATTTCGGTGATGATGATCCAAAATCCAGCCGCTTTAGGCGTCTTTTGCTCGTGATGTTCGCCGGTTACGTTTGAGTGGATCTCAAGAGTGGATTTTGCGATAAGGAAAAGTCCTCCTAAAATTAGCACCAAATCCCGCCCCGTAATCGTAAAATCAAACACGGTAAATAGCGGCTTTGTAAGCTTCATAATCCAAAATAGCGAAAGCAGCAGCAATATCCGCGTAATCATCGCAAAGGCAAGTCCCATTATACGGGCTTTGTCTCGCTGATGAGGCGGAAGCTTGCCAACCAAAATCGCTATAAAAATGATGTTGTCAATTCCCAAGACTATTTCAAGTGACGTAAGGGTAATAAGCGATAGCCACGCCTCAGGAGAGCTCATCCATTCAAACATTTATTTTTTCCTTTTATTAAAATTTGGCTGATTATATAACAATTTAGTTGTTAGTTTTATGAAATTTTGCTTTTAATCAAAGCGCCTTTATATCGGCTACGAGTGCTTCAACCTCTTCTTTTTTGGTCGACCAGCTAGTACAAACCCTGATAAAATTTCGCCCGTCAGTCATTTTATAAATAAACTGAAATACATACTTTTGACTTAGTTTTTCAAGCCATTCATCACTAAGCGCGAAAAACTGCTGATTAGTTTGAGAATTTGACATAACCTCCACACCTTTATCCTCAAAGGCTTTTCTAATTTTAAGCGCGTAAGAAACGGCATTTTTACAAATTTCAAAGTAAAGATTATCCGTAAATAGCGCATCAAACTGGATTCCAAGCATCCTACCTTTAGCCAAAAGCGCACCACGCTGTTTCATTATATACCTAAAATCTTTTTTAAGAGTGTTGTTTGTAATCACCACAGCTTCTCCAAAAAGAGTTCCGCACTTGGTGCCTCCGATATAAAAAATGTCGCAAAACTCAGCAATATCTGCTAAATTTAGATCACAAAATTCGCTCATTATCCCATATCCAAGCCTGGCGCCATCTATAAAAAGTGGTAAGTTTAAGCTTTTGCAAACGCTACTAAGATCTTTAAGCTCTTGCTTTGAATAAAGCGTGCCAATCTCGGTAGGAAATGAGATATATACCATTCCAGGCTGAACCGTATGATGTCTTACAGGATCTTTTTGATGTAGTTCACAGCACTCTTTAACCTGCTCGGCCGTTATTTTTCCATCAATTGAAGGTAAAATCAAGACCTTATGTCCGCCAGCTTCTATGGCTCCAGCTTCATGGACGGCTATATGACCACTATCTGCAGAAATTACGCCCTGATGAGGACGTAAAATAGAGGCTATAACTATAGAGTTTGTCTGAGTACCTCCAACCAAAAAATGTACATCTGCATCAGGTTTTTGACAAGCATCTTTGATCTTTTCTATTGCTCTTTCACAATATTTATCACTGCCATATCCTAGACATTGATCGTTATTTGTCGCAACTAAATTTTGGATGATTTTAGGATGAGCCCCGCTTGCATAATCGCATTGAAAATATGTCATTTACTCTCTTTGATATTTTTTTAAAAACAAGATTATACAATAAAAATCGGAATAGAATTTGCAGAATAAATATTACTATCAATCTGACTTATAAAAATAATTATCTATTAAGTAGTTTAAAGATACAATTTTGTTTTTCTAAAGATAGAGATTAGAAGTGGTGACCCATACGAGACTCGAACTCGTGTTACCGCCGTGAAAGGGCGATGTCCTAACCGCTAGACGAATGGGCCACTAAATTAAGCGGAAGTGCAATTTTATCTAAGAAATATTTAAAATTAGCTTAATAGAAAGTACTTGATGAACAAATTTTTAAAAATCACATATATATTTTTAATATTATTTATATTTTCAGGCTGCGCTAACCTTCAAATCAGCAAGGTTTCAAACACTTTTGCTATAACAATTCTATCTCCCATTATAAAAATAAATGATGTAGGTTTTCTTCATAAAACCTCAAATTCTCTAAATTTACAAATTTACAGCTCTGCAGTAAATTTAGCAAATATAAAAATTTCCGAGCAAATTTGCATAAGCGCCGTCTGCTATGAAAAAAAAGATTTTAATAAAATATTTTTCCTAAACGAGCATTACGATGAGTTTTTTAGAGAGATTTTAGAGAGACAACCTATATATAATGGGCAAAATTTAGTAACAAATGAGTGCGGATTTAGCCAAAATCTAAGTAAATATTCAATACAATATGAAGTTTGCAATAAGAACATCCGTTTTAATGATGCAAAAAATAGAATAAAAATAATAATAAAAGAGCTTGAATGAAATATATTGGTGCACATGTAAGTGCGAGTGGCGGAGTCGAGAACGCTCCGCTAAATGCGATGCAAATAGGCGCAAACGCCTTTGCACTCTTTGTTAAAAATCAACGTCAATGGAGCGCCAAGCCGCTAACAGACGAAAATATCTCAAAATTTAAAGAAAATCTGAAATTAGCTCAAATTTCACCAGAGCATGTCTTACCTCACAATAGTTATTTGATAAATTTAGGTCATTTTGATAGTGAAAAGCGTCAAATTTCAATAGATGCCTTTTTAGATGAAATTAATAGAGTAGAAGAGCTTGGTCTAAAAATGATAAATTTTCACCCTGGCTCACATCTAAAAGAGATTTCAACCGAACAGTGTCTAGACAACATAGCCGAATCTATAAATTTTTTGCTTGAAAATAGCCAAAATGTAAAGCTTGTGATAGAAAATACTGCAGGACAAGGAAGTAATCTGGGCTTTAAATTTGAACACATCGCATATCTAATTAAAAAATGCTTCGATAAGAATAGAATTGGAGTCTGCCTTGATACCTGCCACACTTTTTCTGCTGGTTATGATATAAAAGATAGCTACGAAAAGGTTATGAATGAATTTGACCAAATAATAGGCGTAAAATATCTAAGCGCGATGCATTTAAATGACACAAAATTTGGGCTAGCATCCAAAAAAGATAGGCACGAGAGCCTTGGAAAAGGTTTTTTGGAGCTAAGAACATTTGAAAACATTATAAAAGACAAACGCACAGACAATATCCCGCTCATACTTGAGACGATTGACGAGAGTATCTGGGCGGATGAGATAAAAATTTTAAGAAATTTTATAGAATAGGAGAGCTATATGAAAAAATATTTATTGTTTTCTTTGGCGGCTTGTAGCCTTTTAAACGGTGCTGGGTTTAAACTACCTGAGCAAAGTAGCGATAGTGTAGCACTTTTAAACTCGAACATTGCAACGAGCTTTGGTCCTGATGCGGCCTATTTTAACCCTGCGAACATGTTGTTTTTAGATGATCCTAGACATCAGTTTGAAAGCTCGTTTTCATATTTGCAGCTAGATAACGTCAAATACACTCACTACGACGGCAAAAAATACAAATCAAGAAAATCAAAAGCCCTTCTTCCGACATTTCATTTCGTATCGCCTGAATATATTGCGAACTGGAAATTTGGTATATCTTTAGTTGTACCTGCAGGAATGTCGATGAGATGGGACGAGGATCTACCTAAGGCAACTTCAAAGAAATTTGATCTAAAGGTAATGGAGCTAAATCCTAGCGCCGCTTATAGAATTACAGATAATCTGGCTATAGGTTTTGGATTAAGAGCAATATATACAAAAGGAGAGGCCATTCAGGATATAAACTCTCCTCTTAAAGCAGACCAAGATATCAAAGGTGATGGCGTAAATTTTGGATACAACATAGCTTTGACATATAAACCTATCGAAAATTTAAGCCTAGCAGCCACATATCGCTCAAAGGTTGATATGAAACTAAAGGGAGATACCGATATCAAAGCGCCTGCTCATCCTCTAGGAGCATTTCCTGATGGCTCTTATAATGGCAAGGCTAAATTAAACGTTCCGCTTCCAGCATCTTTAAATTTGGCCATTTCATATGAGATCAAAGATACAACCCTTATGTTTGCTTATGAGAAAACTTACTGGTCAGCTTGGAAAGAGCTAAATTTCGACTATCCTAATGCTGGTGCATCAAATTACTCAAATCCATTTTTTAAAGCCTTTGATGAGCCAAAAGCTAGAAATTGGAAAGATACAAATACATATCGCTTTGGTATAGCTCATAATGCAACTCAAAAACTAAGAATCATGGGCTCTATCATATTTGATGAGGCGGCCTCTTTAAGTAGCACAACCAGCTTTGATTTACCTGATACAAAGGCCGTTGCATATGGAACAGGCTTTAACTACAAATTTAGCGAGGATTTAGAGCTTGGCATGAGCTACTTCTATCAAGATAGAAAAAAACGAGATGTGAAATACTATAGCGGCAATCCTAACTATCCAAATGGAACCTTTGAAAGAGGAAATGCTCAAGCTATAAATTTAGGTATAAAATATAAATTTTAAGGTATAAAATGAGTTATGTTTATCAAAATTTTTACGAGATGCTTAATGAATCTTGCAAGAAAAATCCAAAAGGTGTGGTAATTTATGGCGAGGGGTATAAAACTACCTATAGTCAGCTTAAATTTAGCATCGACAGAGTCGCAGCATATCTACAAAGTATCGGAGTAAAATTTGGCGATAAGGTAGCGATGATAGTCTCAAATTCGGAAGAATTTCTAATAAGCTACTTTGCAATATCTGCCATAGGTGCTGTCGCAGTACCAATAAATACATTCTTAAAACATGAGGAATTTGAGTATATCTTAAACGATTGCGGGGCGAAAATTTTATTCGCCTCCTCAAATTTATCAAAAGAGATTAAGGGGCTTGAAAGCAGAACAAATTTAGAAAAAATCATCTGGATAGGTGAATTTGGTAAATACAACGAATCAAACATAAGCTTTATAACAGCCCTTAGCTGCAAAATAGAGCTAGATCTGATAAAACAACCCGTATTAACCGATCTAGCGCATATCATCTACACTTCAGGCACAACGGGCAAGCCAAAAGGTGCGATGCTAAGCTATAAAAACGTATTTTCAAATATAATCGGCGCTACAAAGTGCTTTGATATCAACAAAAAAGATAGATTTATAGTCTTTTTACCTATGTTTCATAGTTTTACTCTCACCGTTATGGTTCTTTTACCTGTATTTACGGCAAGTTCGCTTATACTGATAAAGTCTGTTTTTCCATTCTCGAATGTTTTAAAACAAGCTCTTTTAAAAAGAGTTACAGTATTTTTAGGGGTTCCTGCGATATATACAGCTATAGGTAAGGCAAAAATTCCATGGTATTTCAAGTGGTTTAACTGCGTAAGGCTCTTTATCAGCGGTGCAGCTCCACTTGCAGAGCAAACCATAATCGACTTTAAAAAGAAATTTCCGCGCGCTAAGCTGCTTGAAGGATATGGTCTTAGCGAGTGTTCGCCAGCAGTCGCGATAAATCCAAGCAACAAGCAAAAGATAGCAAGCGTGGGGCTTCCTCTGCCGGGATATGAGATAAAGATCGTAAATGACGAGATGATGGAAGTTGCTACCGGTGAAGTTGGCGAGATCATCGTAAAGGGCGATTGTGTCATGCAAGGATACTTAAATATGCCTGACGCAACGGACGAAACGATAATGAACGGCTGGCTAAGGACGGGCGATCTTGGCAAGGTTGATGAGGAAGGATATCTATTTATCGTTGATCGCAAAAAAGATCTAATCATCTCAAAAGGCATAAACATCTATCCTAGAGAGATCGAAGAGGTGCTCTTTAAACTCGAAGCTATCGAAGCTGCGGCAGTTGTGGGCATACGCGACGCACACGCTGATGAAGAGGTTATCGCGTTTATTCAGTTTAAAGATGAAATGAGTATAGACGAAAAGAGTATCAGAGCTCATCTTAAAAAGCATCTAGCGAATTTTAAAATTCCAAAACATATCCATGTGGTTAAAGAGCTGCCTAAAAACGCGACAGGCAAGGTGCTAAAACGCGTGCTAAAAGATCAGATCGCAAAGGGCGAATTAAGTGAAATATCTTCTTGAATTTATCGGCTCAAACGCCAAAGACTCAAATTTAAGCGCGCTCATAAACTGCAATGAAAACGAGGCTAAAATCCTTCAATTTCTAAGCAGAGCCTACATAGACGGCAATGCTCAAAGTAGCGTTTATGACGTGCTTAAAGCGATTTTTGGCGAGGAAAAGTATAAATTTTTAGATCACTTAACAGACATTAGGTCTTTGATCGATAACGGCTGGATAAATCAAAGTTTTAGCATATTTAAAACTGCCGAAACCAAGCCAAATCAATCAAATTTACTCACTTTACTACACACGGAAATTTCACTCTCTGCAGCGTTTTTAAAAATTTTAGAAAACGGCGATGTTAGTATCAAAATGCCTGAGATTACGGCGTATGAGGATCATTTGGAGTATCTTAAAGATCAGTTTTTGCGTATTGAACTTTATGCTAGATTTGCTCTTTTTGATCCAAACAGCTCAAATGAGGCTAAAAATAGACTTGAAAAAGAGATACAAACTCTTAACGAAACTATAAAAAAACGCCTGAATTTAACTAAAATCATCCTTGTGGTTGAGCAAATTTTTAAAGAAAATTCGCTTGATGAAAAGGAGCAAATTATATTTTTAGCGCTTTTAAAAGAGGAGTACGCTGGCGAATTTGATAGCTCCCGCGATCTAAATGCGCTTACTAGCATTTTGGGCGGCGATGAGTTTCAAAGAGCTAAAAACCGCTCGCTTTTAGATGACGGCTCAAGGCTTATTGAAAGCGGACTGATTGATTACGATGAAGTGCTAAGCACGATAGGCAACATAACACGAAGCTTTTTTATAAACGATGACATTTTGCAGCGCATAATGCATCCAAAAAACGAGAAAAAGAGCAAGAAGCTTGAGCTCGCAAGCATAGTTAAAGAGCAAGAAATTTTCGAGCTGATCGAGCCTGCGACAAGTATCGATGATGTGGTGCTAAACGATAAAACAAAAGAGCTAATGGATGCGATTTTAAAGCAAGTTGATAAAAAAGTCTTAACGCGTCTTTCAAGCTGGGGGATTAAATCTCGCCGCGCCATAGACGTTAAGATCATCTTTTACGGAGCTGCGGGAACAGGCAAAACGATGAGCGCCATAGGACTAGCAAAGAGTCTTAAAAAGATGGTTTTAAGCTTTGACTGCTCTAAAATTTTAAGCAAATACGTGGGTGAAAGCGAACAAAACGTTCGTAAAATTTTTGATACGTATAAGGAAATTTGCGCTAAGAGCAAGAGCGAGCCAGTGCTGCTTCTAAACGAGGCTGATCAGTTCTTAAGCACAAGGACTGAGAGTTCAAGCGGGGCTGATAAGATGCACAATCAAATGCAAAATATATTTTTAGAGCAGATTGAGAAATTTGAAGGCGTCTTAATCGCTACGACGAATTTCTTGCAGAGCCTTGATAGCGCGTTTTCAAGAAGATTTGACTATAAAATAGAGTTTAAAAAGCCGGATTTTGCGGCACGCCTTGCGATTTGGCGAAAAGTAATGCCTGAAAATGCGAGCTTTGAAGATGGATTTGACATAAAAGAGCTTGCCAAATTTGACTTAAGCGGCGCGCAAATCATGCTTGTGCTTAAAAACACGGCTCTTAAAGTTGCCATTAGAGATGATGGAATTTTTACTCTTAAGGATTTTGAAAACGAGATAAAACGCGAAATTTCAAGCGCCTTTGACGAAGAGAAAAAAGTAGGGTTTTAAACTAATATTTTCAAATACAAAAAAATAAAATCAAGCAAAATTCGCTTGATTTTATGTAGTTTTATTAAACCGCAGCCTTTGGCGAGATGACTGAGTTATCGAAATTTGGCTCGGTATTTTCTTCCATTATGCGTAGTTTTTTGCTTCGCTTAATCTTTGCATCATCCTTAAATATCGCTCTAACCTTATCCATACCCGCATAAAAATCTCGCATCAAAACAAGACAGATATACTTACCGAAAAACGTAGGTTTAATTACTCCGTTTTCTTCATAGATAGCATTTACAAGCTTAAGCAAATTTAGCTCGACAAAGAGCTCTTTGTGGATGTTTGTACGGTTAAATTCGTTGTATTTGATTATATCAACTCCGCCGTCAAAAAGCTCGGTTAAGAAGATGTATTTCAGGCGATCTTTTTTAGTAAAGCTGCATTTTGCGATGACGGGGCTCTCATGGTTTTTCACTATCCTTCCGTAATCAAGCAAGTTAAACGCGTTTATAAGAAGCTCTCCATTTAAGAAGCTAAACGCACCGCTTCCGATTCCAAGATACTCATGGTGGCTTCCTACATATTCATCGCGCAAATTTGCGTTATCGCGACCAAACGCCCAGGCGTTACTTTGGTGATAGTCGCTGAAATTTTCGCAAATGAGCTCATAAAACTCGCGCTCGTTATCGCTATCATCCACGCCAAGTGAGCGAGCTATCGCGTCACGCGTAAGCGGAGACTTCATAAGCGGATAGAAAGTTATCTGCTCAGGAGCGATTGATTTTGCGATTTTTACATCATGTAAAAGCTGCTCTCTAGTCTGATTTGGCAGGTTAAAAATAAGATCAAGGCTTATCGTAGGCAGCACGCCCATAGCTTTTCTTAGCTTTTCTTGAAGATGCTCGCTTGAACCGAAGCGATCATATCTGGCAACTTTTTTTAAGATGTCATCGCTAAAGCTTTGCACACCGACACTTAAGCGGTCGATAAGCCCTTGAAATCTCTTTAAATTTTCAGGATCGATGTGGTTTGGATCGCTCTCGCACGATATATCTTTGATATCAAAAAGCTCTTTTGCAAGTACAAGTGTCTTTTCAAGCTCAGGCTCGTTTATAAGCGTGGTTCCGCCACCGACATACATCGAGGTAAAGTTAAATCCGGCCTCCTTAACCTGCCTCATCTCTTCGCGCAAATTCGCAAAATAATGCACCGCAAGCTCTTGTTCGTAATGATACTTGTGAAATGAGCAATAAGGACAAAACGTGTGACAAAACGGCACGTGCGCGTACAGCATATACTCAGTGTCAGGCTTTGGAATTTTGTTAAATTTATTATCTAAAATATTTATATTTAGCCCGTTATAAAGGGACTTTTGCATAGAATTATGAGCGTAATTAACTGCAAATTTTTCTATAATATTCTTAAAACCCATAATTAATTCCTTTTTATAAAACAATCTTTATATATAGATAGTCGTAAATTTACCAAAAAAAGTATTATAATTATTTTAAATTTCTAAAACTAAGTGGTAATTCAAGATTTAAAGCTTTAACGATCCTTATGCACTCTTGCAGATCATCGATCGATTTGCCTGCGACCCTCACCTCTTCGCCTCTAATTGTTGCATTTACTTTTAGTTTTGCGTCTTTTATAGCTTTTGTGATCTTTTTTGAATTTTCGCTATCAAGCGTATCGTTTAGCTTAAGAGTGGCTTTTATATTGCTTCCGCTTGCGCTTTCTCGCTTGCTTTCACTAACCGCTACAGGCGGGATATTTCGCTTGATAAGCTTTGAGATAACGATATCTTTTAAAGCGTCGATTTTATTATCGCTTGTGCTAAGAAGAGTGATGAATTTATCCTTTTCGTTTAGCTCGATCTCAGCAGCGATACCCTTAAAATCATATCTTGCGGCAACCTCTTTTTTCGCTGTTTCAAGAGCGTTTTTAACCTCCATCAGATCAACTTGCGCACTTATATCAAAGCTATGTTCGGTAGCCATTTAACTCTCCTTTATAAAATTTTCTATATTTTTTACTATCAAATTTATGAGCTTTTCACGCGCCTCTTTGCTCGCCCAGGCGACATGTGGCGTGATTATCAAATTTTCTTTGTTTTTGATATTTAAAAGCGGGTGATTTTGCCTCATCGGCTCGCTTTCAAGCACATCTACGCAAGCCATCAAATTTCGCTCATCGATCGCCTTAGCAAGTGCGCTTTCATCAACTATCCCGCCGCGTCCAAAGTTCATAAGCACTGCGCCCTCTTTCATCAAATTTAGCTCTTTAGAAGAGATTAAATTTCGTGTTTTTTCATTAAGAGGAGCGTGTATGCTTACGATATCGCAGCTCTTTAAAAGCTCATCTAAATTTTGCCTTTTAAACTCGGCGTTATCGTTTACTCCGCTTGTTGAGTAATAGCTAACGTTTGCGCCAAAGGCCGCAGCTATCCTAGCTACGCTTCTTCCTATCTCGCCAAGTCCGATGATGCCGAAATTCTTACCGCTTATCTCGCCAATAGATCTATCTAAATTCGTAAAAATTTCGCTCTTTACCCACTCGCCGCTTTGCACATAATCATCATAAAATTTAATGCGATTTACTAACGCTAACAAACAAGCAAAAGTATGCTGCGCAACACTGTTAGTCGAGTAGCCTGCGACGTTTTTAACGGCTATATTTTTAGCTTTTGCATAGTCTAGATCAACGTTATTCATGCCGGTTGCACTTATGCAAATAAGCTTTAAATTAGTTGCATCCATAACATCGCGGTCGATTATAACCTTGTTAGTTATCACGACATCAGCACCCTTTAAACGCTCTATGGTTTGACTCTTACTCGTCTTATCATAGCTTACAAACTCGCCAAATTTAGCAAAAACATCAAGGCTAACGTCACTTCCTAAAGTTGAAGCGTCAAGGCAGACTATTTTCATGTTTAACCCTTTATGTAATGTCCTACGAATTTAGAAGCGTTGTTTAAAATTTCTCCGCCTTTTCTATATCCAAGCGCGCAAGCCTCATAAGCAAAAAAGACTCCCGCCTGATAACTATCACCTCTTTCGTCTTTGTTAAATTCGTAAAATTCTTGATACACGGCTCTGTTTTTCTCGTATTCGCCATCACTGCTAACACTAACGCTTCCGTCAGCTTCTATAATGCTAACGTTTGCTCCTTCACGCCCAAATATAGGCTTTTTAACACATTTTTTACCTACTAACGGTTTGTCTGAAGCCTCAAGTAAAAGTGGATGATTTGGGTAAAGCTCCCAAAGAATTTTTAAAATTCCCTTGCTCTGAAACATCAGCGTATAAGCAGGATTTAAGATAATGGCTCTTTGATTTGCCATTATATTTTTAAGAATTAATGCAAGTTCGCCCTCCTGCACGGCAATATCTTCCCAAGGAACAAGCTTAAACCAGTATTCATAATTTTCACCGCCTTTGAAGATGCCCTCTTCGTCGTTAAATTCAACCTCATCAACATAGGCAAAATTCGTATGAAACCCAGCCTCTTTAGCGATATACTCAAGCAGTTTTACGCTCTGTTCATCCTCAACACTGCCGGCAATAGAGCTAAACAAAATTTTCCAGCCTTCATAAAGCTTGTTAAACTCGCTTGTATCCTCACTAAGAGTTACGAGACGCTTGAAATTTTCCTTTAAGGCTTCGTAAAGATCGTTAAACTGCGAGCTCTCGTCCATGCCGTTAAATTTCAAAATCGCCCATTGGATAATCGCCGTTTCAAATATCGCAGTCGGCGTATCGGCGTTAAATTCAATGAGCTTTATAGGCTTTCCGTTAAGTCCGCCAGCTAAATCAAAACGCCCGTAAAGATGCCAGTGAACTTCGTTTTCCCAGCTTTCTTTTACCATATCAACAAGATTAAAAGGTATGCCAACCTCGTGATAGAGGTTATTATCTATTATGTGCTGTCCGGCGGTTACAAACATATCATATAGCTCATTTGCCGCGTCGTAGTAGGCTTCCGCCTCTTGCTCACTAACTTCTACAAGCTCATCTGCGATATATGAGCTATCGTCGCTATCGGTATGCCAAGCAAAGCCGATATTTTCCAAAAACGCCTTATCTAAAGGCTTGACTTTTTTTAAATTTAACATCATCCACCTACCGATTGATTAGTTTTGCTTCCGCTACCGAAAAATCCGCTCTTACCGCCAGCAGGCTTGCCTGCAGAGCTTGTAGCTTTAGCTTTATTAAAGCTATCAACGCTTCTTGAGTAAGTCGAAGGATTTTTATAAGCTGTTTGACGATGGCTTTGGAAACCTTGATTATTAAACAGCTTGCTACCTATCCAGCTTCCTAAAATAGCGCCCGCAGCCGAAGCTAGCAATGTCTCGCCAAGACTAAGCCCGCCGCTACTAAGCTGTGCATCAGGTTTTGTCAAATTTGAAGTGCCGTTATCTATCTTAGCGTTTTCTTCGGCGATTAGCTTATCCATCTCCTCTTTTGTTAGCACGCGCTCCTTGCCGTCAAGCTGCTTTAGCACGACTCTGGTTTCGCTGCTTGGATACTCTTCAAGCACTTTGTAAGAGCCAGGCGCAGTCTCTTCTATGATGACGAAAGCTCCTTGAGCTTGCGCTGCTTCTTGCACTACGCTTTGATCCTCTCCGCCTCCGCTACATCCCGCAAGACCTGCCATAACTACCGCGCCAAATCCGCCTACAGCGGCATAAGTTGCAATTTTTTTGATTCTTTTCATACTTCACCTACTATCTGTTTTATTGATTTTTCATTTCTTACCCATATCACGCCGTCTTTAAATTTGATAAATTTTGACTTGCCGATACTTTTAATGATCAGTTTTTGTATCTTTTTTATCTTTTTGTTTTTTAAATTTAAACCCTTTAAAAACTCGCTTAAGCTAAGCCATTTTTTGACCTTTGGCTCATCTTTTACTTCGTTATCAAATTTAGCCTTTTCTTCATTCTGGGTTGTCTCATGACCTTCGTCAAATTCGACATCGATCGGACGGATATATTCGCCGTTTTGTCTTGCTAAAAGCGGACGCTCAAGCATCTGCAAAAAATATCTAAATTTTTCGTCACGCTCTTTGTAAATTTCAGCTATTTCATCTTTATTAGCGATTAAAATTTGCTCTTTTTGCGCGTGCAAACGCTCCTTATCGTCTTGCAAATTTCTATTTTGCTCTTTTAGCTCTTCAAGCTGTGTTAGTAAAAATTTGATAAATTCACTTCGCTCTTCGCTGGTTTCGCTTGAATTTTCACTAACAATTTTTTTAGCGTTTGTTTTGGTTGTTTTAGCTTTTGTTTGTGGCTCGTTAGTCGCTGCATCGTCTTCTATTAAGACGTATTTAACGCCTTTTTCATCGATTGATTTTAAGCTTTTTCGTCTTATCCTGTTATAGATCGCCTCTTTTGTTATGCCTAGAACTTCGGAGGCTTGGCTAACGGATAACTTACGCATAAATTTCCTTTTCTTAAAAAATGCAGATATTATGGCAAATTTAGGCTAATAAAGAAGTTAAACTAACTAACACGAAGTTAGTTAGTTTAATTTGGTTAGAGTTTTGACTCGTAGCGTCTAAGCATATAAAGACGTTTAAGCATTTTTTTACGAGCTGAAATTTTTTGCTTTTTGCGAATTTCAGTCATAGGCTCGAAAAATCTTCTTGCTCTAACTTCAGTTACAACAAGGTTTCTATCGACTTGCTTTTTAAATTTCCTATACGCTTCGTCAAAAGACTCATTAGGATGCACCTTGATTCCTGGCACGACCCTCACCACCTTTCGATTAAAATAGAGTGCGATTATACTTAAATTTTCTTAAATTTCAAAATTTATTTAGTTTTCTGCTTATTATAAGATTGCTTTAACTACAAAAGTTCTATAATTTAAATTTAAAATATTACATTTTTAAAACAGGAATTTTGATGTCAAATTTAATAGATAATCCACAGTCTAACTACGCCAAAAAGCGCTATATTTTTTATTCGATTTTGACCTGTATCGCGCTGATACTGCCGTTTATCCGAATCGGTGGTAACTACTTTTTCCTGCTTAGTTTTGACAAAAAGCAGCTTCACCTGCTCTTTAACAGCTTTGATACGCAAGAACTTTATCTGATGCCGTTTGTGCTTATCATATTTTTTCTTACTATATTTTTTCTTACGACGCTTGGAGGAAGGGTTTGGTGCGGTTGGAGCTGTCCGCAGACGATATTTCGCGTGATTTATCGCGATCTTATCCAGACTAAAATTTTAAAGCTTCACAAAAACATAAGCAACAAACAAAAGCCTATAGATGGGCAAAATTTCAAAAAATTCTTAGGCGTAGCGATCTGGTCGGTCTTAGCCTGTTTGGCTGCGGCAAATTTCTTGTGGTTTTTTGTGCCGCCTGAGGATTTTATAAGCTACGTTAAAAACGGCGGCGAGCATAAATTTTTAATGGGAATTTGGTTTTTTATAACCGCTTTTATAATATTTGACGTGGTTTGGCTAGCGGAGAAATTTTGCGTATATATCTGTCCATATGCGAGAATTCAATCTGTTATGTTTGATGATGATACGATTCAAGTTATTTATGACGAGGGGCGCGGCGGTAAAATTTACGATAAAAACATCAAGCTTTGGAAAAAACCGCCGGAGCCTGAAAATGAGTGCATAGGGTGCGAAGCCTGTGTGAAAATTTGCCCTACTCACATAGACATAAGAAAAGGCATGCAGCTTGACTGTATAAACTGCCTTGAGTGCGTGGATGCGTGCAGTAAAGTAATGGGCAAGCTTGGCAAAAAGACGCTCATAGACTGGACGAGCGATAACTCGCTAAAATCAGGCAAGAAGGTTAATTATCTTAGATTTAGAACTATCGCTTATATGGTAGTTATCGGCATTACCGCGGTGATTTTAGCCTTCATGAGCACAAAGAAAGAGTACATGCTGCTAAACATAAATCGCACTAGCGAGCTATATAAAATTACAAAAAGCAACAGAGTCGAAAACGCATATACATTTTTATTTCAAAATACAGATAATAAAGAACATGCTTATTATTTTGATGTAAATGATACAAATATTAAAATTGACCGTCCAAAAGATGAAATAGTATTAAAAGCCGGAGCCAAAAAGAAGGTCGTGGTAGTGCTATCATCAAATATTATAAATTTCGACAAGAGTGGAAATAAACCTATATCTATAAATATAAATGCTTATGCAAAAGATGATAAAGAGAGAGTAAATATCAACAGAGAAACTATATTCGTGTATCCTGACAAATAAAATATAAAAATTTAAAATTACATTTTATATTTTATATATTCATAAAGAAAAATTTAATGTTATTAGAGCTACAATAACATTCAATTCACTTTTTTGAATAAATTTAACCAAGGATTTAGTATGTCAGTCAAAATGTCTAAACGCGGTCAGGAGCGGTATGAGAAGATTATAGAGGTGGCTCTAGAGTCTTTTTTAAACAAAGGATATGAGAATACCAGCTTAAGTGATATTATAGACAAGAGCGGTGGATCTTTAGCAAGCGTATATAAATTTTTTAATAACAAAGAGGGTCTATTTACTGCTATTGTTGAGCGTAGCTTAGATAACTTCTGCGCCGAGATAGATGAAAAGATAAATTTAAAAATTTCTCACAAGATAGACGACTTCCTAACTAAATTTGCAACTATATTTTTTGATATTGTATGTGATAGAAAAACTACCTTAATAACAAGAATTATGCTTATTGAAGGTTACAAAAATAACGCCTCCTTAGGAAATATGTTCTTAGAGCAAGTTATAAATAGAGTAAATCAAATTTTAGTAAATTTTATGGAGAGAGAAGAGATAAAATCTCAGCTTGATGAGTCTATAGACCCTAAAACAGCAGCATCTTTATTTTGCGGACTAGTAAGGAACCCTTATCATTATCATGCTATCTTATTGAATAGTGATATAGTATTAAGTGCAAAAGAGCGCGAAAATCATGTTAAAACATGCATTAAAATTTTTCTAAAAGGTATTACAAAATAGTTTTTGTCTTAAAGATTGACAAAAAAATCAAATAAGAGTAAAATAGCAATTTTATTGTAACATAAGTTACAATATTAAAAACTACATCAACAAGGTTATTTTATGAATATTTTTAAAAATATTTCTACTCTAGTTATAGTTTCGCTTCTATTTACCGGATGTTTTAAAGAAGATAGTTTAAAGTCAGGATCAGCTCAAGATCCAAAGCAAATTCCGCCTGCAAAAGTTGATATCATAAAAGCCAAAAAAGAAGACATCCCGATCACCTTTGAATACCCGGGCAAAATCGCAAGCAACCAAGATGTAACGCTTAGACCGAAGGTTTCAGGCACTCTGATAAAGCAGTATTTTAAGGCCGGAGATAAGGTAAAGGCGGGAGACAAGCTGTTTTTAATCGATCCTGAAAAATATCAAGCAAGCTATGACGCTCTTGAAGCAAGCGTTGGAGTCGCAAGCGCAACACTTAAAAACGCTCAAACCGAATTTAACAGAGTAAAAAAACTATACGAGAAAAAAGCCGTAAGCCAAAAGGAATTTGACTCGGCAAAAAGCGCTCTTGACATAGCAAACGCAACCTTGCTAAGCGTAAAAGCAAATTCCAAAAACGCAAAGATAGATCTTGGCTACACGACTGTAGTTGCGCCATTCGACGGAATCTTAGGCGAAAATTTGGTTGATGTGGGCTCATTCGTATCAGCTAGCGCAACCGAGCTTGTAAGGCTTACTCAGATAGACCCGATAAGCGTTAAATTTTATATCGCAGACGTTGATAATCTAAATAGAGTTAAAAATGTAGAGGCAGGCTCTTGGGCGCAAAACGGCGCGCAGGCAACTCTAAAAGTGGGGAATCAAATTTTTAAAGGCAAAGTAACTTTTATAGATAGCGTTGTGGATGTAAATGTAGGCAGCGTTTTAGCTAAGGCTGAATTTGCAAATAGCGAGCTAAAGCTGCTTCCAGGAGCATTTGCAAGTGTGGTTATGGACGGATTTTATCAAAAAGACGGCTTTAAAATTCCTCAAGTTGCCATCCAGCAAGACGCTATGAATACCTTTGTGCTTGTGCTAAAAGATCAAAAAGTCACGCAAAAAAATGTAGAAATTTCATATCAGAAAGAGGACTACGCCGTAGTTAGCAGCGGACTTGAAGAAGGCGATCTCATCATCATAAATAACTTTAAAAAGATTAGAGTCGGAGCCGGCGCGCAAGCTGATAAGGAGATAAACTAGATGTTTTCTAAATTTTTTATAGATAGACCTATCTTTGCAACGGTAATATCTATAATCATCGTAATAGCAGGCTCAATGGCGATTAAAGGACTTCCTGTCGAAGAGTATCCGCAGCTTACTCCGCCTCAAATTTCAGTAAGTGCGTCATATACGGGAGCCGATGCGCAGACTATCGCCGACTCGGTTGCGACGGTGATTGAAGATCAGATAAACGGTGTTGAAAATATGCTTTATATGCAAAGCACCTCAAGCTCAAGCGGTACTATGGGTATAAATGTATATTTTAAGATAGGTGCAGACTCAAAGCAAGCGGCTATCGATGTAAACAACCGCGTTCAAGCGGCTCTTGCAAAACTTCCTAGCGAGGTTCAGCAAAGAGGCGTAACGGTAAGAGAAAGAAGCTCAAGCATACTTGAGGTTATCTCATTTACATCTGAAGATATGGATATCATCAAGATGCACAACTACGTGCTGGCAAACATCGAAGATGAGATAAAAAGAGTCGATGGAGTCGGAGATACCGCGGTTATCGGCAACAAAGACTACGCTATGAGAATTTGGCTTAAGCCCGATATGCTTGCTAAATTTAACATCTCAACAAGCGAAGTCATAGCTCAAATCAATCAGCAAAACAAACAATACGCCACAGGTAAGATAGGAGAGCAGCCAAACACTACGGACAATCCTTACGTCTTTTCTATTAGACCCGAAGGGCGTCTAAAAAGCGTGCAAGAATTTGAAAATATCGTCTTAAGAACTTCAAAAGAAGGCACTATGCTAAAGCTAAAAGACGTAGCAAACGTCGAGCTTGGAGCAAGAAGTTATGTGTTTGAAGGTATGCTAAACGGACAAAAGATGGTGCCTATGCTCATTTTCTTGCAAAACGGCGCAAACGCTCTTGCAACCGTAAATGCCGTAAATAAAAAGCTTGACGAGCTATCAAGAAATTTCCCGACCGGATTTAAGCACACGGTCGCTTATAACCCGACCGAATTTATACAAGTATCTATAAATGAGGTTATGAAGACCTTTTTAGAGGCGATGGTGCTTGTAATGGTCGTTATGTATATGTTTTTAAAGAGTTTTCGCGCGACCATCATACCTATGCTTGCGGTGCCTGTGTCTATCATAGGCACATTTGCAGGGCTTTATGCGATGGGCTTTACGATAAATTTGATAACGCTGTTTGCTCTCGTGCTTGCTATTGGCATAGTCGTTGATGATGCGATCATCGTTATAGAAAATATAGAGAGAATTTTACATGAAGAAGATATCAGCGTAAGAGACGCTGCTATAAAAGCGATGCAAGAGGTTGCCGCGCCGGTAGTTTCTATCGTGCTTGTGCTTTCTGCGGTATTTATCCCGGTTGCATTTATGGAAGGGTTTGTTGGCGTCATACAGCGTCAATTTGCGCTTACTTTAGTTGTTTCGGTTTGTATCTCGGGATTTGTCGCACTTACCTTGACGCCCGCACTTTGCGTGGTTATGCTTAAAAAGCAAGAATCACAACCATTTTGGTTCGTGCGTAAATTTAACGAATTTTTTGACTGGAGCACGAGCATATTTACAGCAGGTGTCGCAAAAGTACTAAGACATATCATTCCAAGCTTCATCGCCATAGGCATTATGGGCTATGCTATATTTGTGCTGTTTAATTCAATCCCTGGCAGCTTGGTGCCGCCTGAAGATAAAGGCTCGATAATAGCCATTACCTCGCTTCCACCCGCTTCTGTCATGGATAGAACCAAAAAAGAGATGAAGGATATAAGCGACGCATTTACTAAAAATCCAAACGTAGAATTTGCAACAGGCCTTGTTGGATATGATATGTTTGCGGGCGCACTTAAGGAAAACTCGGCAGTTGCTTTCATAAGACTTAAAGACTGGAGCGAAAGAAAGAGCGCAGATAGTTCGGCTAGCGCTTTAGTAGGTCATTTTAATAAGATATTTTGGGGCTCAAAAGAATCAATGACTTTCGTCGTAAACGTCCCGCCGATAACAGGGCTTAGCATAACCGGTGGCTTTGATATGTACCTGCTTAACAAAACCGGCAAAACATATAACGAGATCGAAAAAGACGCTTTAAAAGTAGTCGCCGCAGCAAATGCTCGCCCGGAGCTTACAAGCGTAAGAACCACGCTTGAGACAACCTATCCGCAGTATAATCTAACCGTAGATAAGCAAAAGGCAAAGCTCTTAGGAGTAAGCGAGCCTGATATCTTTAGCACCATAGCGGCAACCATCGGCTCATACTACGTAAATGACTTTAATATGCTTGGAAAGTCCTATAACGTCTATGTAAGAGCTGTTGATACATATAGAAATTCGCCGGAGGACTTTAGAAATATCTTTGTTAAGTCAAACAGCGGCGAGATGATACCGCTAAATTCGCTTGTTACGTTAAAGCGAGGAGTTGGGCCTGATATCGTGGATAGATTTAACCTCTTTCCGGCTGCTAAAATCATGGGCGATCCAAAGCCTGGCTACACTTCAGGAGACGCGATTAAAGCAATAAGCGAAGTGGTCGCAGAGCAGCTATCAAACGACGAATACGCCATAAGCTGGTCAGGAAGCGCCTATCAAGAAGTTAGCTCACAAGGAACGGGCGCTACGGCGTTTATATTTGGTATGGTGTTTGTGTTTTTGATCCTTGCCGCGCAATACGAAAGATGGCTCATCCCGCTTGCCGTTATCACAGCCGTGCCGTTTGCGGTGTTTGGCTCGCTTGTGGCGGTTTGGGCTAGAGGGCTAACTAACGATATATATTTTCAGATAGGGCTTTTGCTTCTTATCGGACTATCAGCTAAAAATGCGATTTTGATCGTGGAATTTGCGATGCAAGAGCGCGAAAGCGGAAAGAGCGCCTTTGAAGCGGCTGTTAATGCGGCTAAACTAAGGTTTCGCCCGATAGTAATGACCTCTATCGCATTTACGCTAGGAGTTTTCCCAATGGTTATAAGCACAGGCGCAGGAGCCGCGTCTCGTCATGCACTTGGCACGGGAGTGATCGGCGGCATGATAGCGGCAACCACGATAGCGATCTTTTTTGTGCCGATGTTTTACTATCTGCTTGAAAATTTAAACAACAAATTTTGGGATAAAAAGCCAAAAGTAAAGGAGAGCGCCCATGCGTAATCTACTCATAATCGCTGTTGCGATATTTTTTGCAGGCTGCTCGTTTAGACCTGAGCTGCCAAATGTCGATACAAATTTTGAGGCGACTTATCAGCTCACAACCGATATCAAAGATAGATGGTGGGAAGAATTTGGCGATGAAAATTTAAATGCCATCGTTGAAGAAGCTCTTAACAACAACATCGATCTTAAGATAGCCTTTTTAAATTTGCAAAAAGCAAAAGCAAGCCTTGGCATAGCAAGTGCGGATCTGTTTCCTAGCGTAAATTTAAACGCAGGCGCTACAAGAGCCAGAACAAGCGGTGAAACCTACACAAAACAAGACAATGTAAAATACACAAACCACTCTCTAAATTTCGGGCTAAACTACGAGATAGATCTTTGGGGCAGGGTCAAAAACAGCATAGAAGCTTCCAAGTCAAGCTTAAAAGCGAGCAAATTTGACTACGACAGCGCAAGACTTACCATAGCATCAAATATTGCCAAAAGCTACTTCACTTTGGTTGCTTTAAACATGCGAGAAAAGGTGCTAAGCGATACTCTCAAAAATTATGAAGAGATAATGAATTTCAGAAAAACTCAGCTTGAGTTTGGAAGTGTCGATAACATCACCTTTTTGCAAAGCAAAGCTCAAGTAGATAGTGCCAAAGCAAGCCTTGTAGATATCAAAAACTCAATCAGCCTAGCACTAAATTCGCTTAGCATAATGAGCGGCAAAAGCAACGATGAAATTTTAAAAGGTGTCATAAAAAGCTCCAAAAAACTGCCAAAAGAACCGGAAGTAAAAGCCGGCATAAGCGCAGACATACTGCTTAGAAGAAGCGATGTTGCTAGTGCCTATGAAAATTTAAAGGCTACAAATGCGCTAATCGGCGTATCTAAGGCGGCATATTACCCATCCATATCGCTAACGGGGCTTTTAGGTTTTGTTAGTAACGATTTAGCAAGACTCTTTGACGCAAATGCAAATACTTGGAGCTTAGGTGGATCGCTAACACAAAAGATATTTGATAACGGACGCATAAAAAACAATGTAAAAATCGCCGAGACCAACGAGCAAATCGCGGCATTGGCTTATGAAAAGAGTATTAAAACCGCTTTAAGCGAGGTTAGAGACGCACTTTTAAAAAGAGAGAATGCCAAACTATCCCAAAAGAGCGTAAAGGCTCTGTTAAACTCGCAAGAAAAGATTTATAAGATAGCAAAGAGCAAATTTGAAGAGGGCTACAGTAGCCATCTTGAGCTGCTTGACGCTCAAAGAAATCTGCTTGCAAACAAGCTTCAAGATGTAAATGCAAATTTAAATTTGATCAATTCAATTGTAGAAATTTATAAGGCTTTTGGTGGCGGATTTAAGGCGGAAAATTTAAAATAAATCCAAATTTAGCCCTTTTAAAATGGGCTAAATTTATGCCTTGCAAAGAATTTTTACGATACTTTCAGGCAAAATTTCATGCTCTATAGAGTGAATTTTGTCCTCAAACTCCTCTAAACTCATGCCGTCATGCTTTTCAAAAGCCCTTTGCATGATAAGCTTTCCTCCGTCAAGCTCCTCGCTAACATAGTGCACACTAACGCCTCCAACTAACATATCGCTTTCAAAACTCTCCTTTATTGCGTAAGCGCCTTTAAAGAGTGGCAGTAAAGATGGATGAAGATTGATGGCCTTAATTTGAGTAGTAAAAACAGGAGTTAGTATTCTCATAAAACCGGCTAAAACTACAAGATCTACGTTATATTTTTTAATCTCGCTAACTAACGCAGCGTCAAATTCTTCGCGTGAGTTAAATTTAGTATGCTCTATAACTACGCTTTCAAGCCCGTATTTTCTAGCTCTTTCTATACCGTAAGCGTTATCTTTATTTGTTAGCGTTAGGACGACTTCAATTTTGACGTTATTAAAAATTTTATTATGGATTTTTGACAAAATCGACTCTAAATTTGACCCTCTTCCGCTAAATAAAATCGCTATTTTTTTCGTAACCATTTAAGCCCTTTTATAATATCTTTTGCAGTTATTGAGTAGTTATTCTGTTTTAAATTTTTCACACTTAAAGCGTGAGCCAAAATACCGGTAATCGCCGCGTCTAGTGTGCAGTATCCTTGAGCTAACAAAGAGATAATAATACCACTTAGAGCATCTCCGCTTCCGCCTTTTGACAAGGAAGCATCTCCGTAAGGCATAATATAAATTTTACAGTTTTGAGCGATAATAGTATTAGCCCCTTTTAGCACCAAAACGTTAGGAAATTTCTCACTCCACATTTGAGCTAATTTAAAGCGGTTTTGTTGAATTTCACTAACACTAAATTTCCCAAATCCCCCAAGCTCTAAAAGAGAGCAAAACTCCTTTGGATGAGGGGTTATAACGATATCTTTTTTTGTCTTTAAAAGCTCTATTATTCGCTTTTCATAACAAAGATCGGCATCTATAACAAGAGCTTTTTTACTCTTTAGCTCTTTAAAAAGCTCATCTTTTTTAGCCTCACTAAGCTTGCCAAGTCCCATACCAAGAGCTCCGTAAGCCATCTTTTCGCTTATCTTTTTTGACTGCATAAAAAGCATGCCAGCTTTTATATTGGCCTTCTCGCTAACTATACTAACAAGTCCCGCTCCCATAGTTAAAGCAGCCTTTGCAGCGATTTTAGCAGCTCCGCTAAACTCACCACTAACAACAAAAACATGTCCGAAATCACCCTTGTTAGTGTTAGCCTTCACTCTAAGAGGAAGCCTCATATCTGCCTTGCTAAGCTTAAAAATATTAGTTTCACCCTCAAATTTCCTAGCTCCCATACCCAAATTTGCAACCCTTATCCTGCCAGTAAAATCCTTTGCAAAATCAGAATAAAGAGCTGCCTTTCTAGCCCCCATAGTTATAGTCGTATCTGCTTTAAAAACGGCTCCAAGGCTATTTCCAAATTTATCAAGTCCGCTAGGTATATCGCAAGCTATCCTGTAAGCCTTTTTTGAATTTAAAAGATTTATCAGATTTATGGCTTGCTTATCCAGCTCTCTATTTAATCCTGAGCCAAAAATTCCATCTATTATGCATTTATACTTACCGATATCTTTGACAAATTTAACTCCGAGCTTACGCGCTCTATCAATTTGAGTTTTAAGCATCTCATTTTGTCTATCAAATACTAAAAAGAGCTCGCACTCATACTCACTGCTTAGCATTCTAAGTGTGGCAACGACATCTGCAGCGTTATTTCCACTTCCGCAAACGCCTAAAATTTTAAAACCCTTTTTGACATTTTTTCGCACCTCTTTAGCAAGGGCGCAAGCTGCATTTTCCATCAAAATTTCATCATTTAACCCAAACTCAACGCAAGCTCTTAGATCAAGCTCGGCTGTGGTCATAAAAAGCTTCTTCAAACTTCGCTCCTTACTCTATAGCTAAGCGCTTCTAGGATATGAGGTTTCTTTATGATTTGCGAGCCCTCAAGATCGGCGATAGTTCTAGCTACTTTTAAAATCTTATTTATGCCTCTTTGAGTTAGCGCAAATCTTGCGATAGACATATCAAGAACACCCTTTGCTTCGCTATCGCAAATACAAAATTTGGCTATCTCTTTATCGCTTAATTTACCGTTTAGCTCGCTTTGTCCTCGCCTCATCTGCACTTCAAAAACACGCAAAACTTCACGCTGCATATCGGCACTCGTTATAT
The DNA here is from genome assembly GCF_012978815.1 of Campylobacter sp. RM16189. NCBI lineage: Bacteria > Pseudomonadati > Campylobacterota > Epsilonproteobacteria > Campylobacterales > Campylobacteraceae > Campylobacter > Campylobacter sp. RM16189. The sequence continues at coordinate 61,001 of NZ_LIWR01000044.1, forward strand.
CGCTTTTATCGCTACTTGCAACCTCATCCATAAGCACGTGCAGGTCGATCCTATCCAAAAGAGGCTCTGAAATTTTCGCCTTGTATCGCTTGATATCGGTTTCTAAACATCTGCAATTTAGCTGCTTTGAGAGCAAATTTCCGCACGGGCAGGGATTCATCGCTCCAACAAACATAAATTTTGTCTTGTAAGTTATCTTGGAATTTACTCTTGAGATGTGGATTTGGTTATCCTCAAGCGGCTCTCGAAGGCTTTCTAAAATTTGCTTACCGAAGTGTGGAAGCTCGTCAAAAAACAGTATCCCGCCGTTTGCAAGTGCGACTTCGCCTATCCTTGCGCTTGCCGTTCCACCTCCAAAGATCGAGCTTTTTGTCGATGTATGATGCGGGCTTCTAAAAGCTCTAAGCACGCTAAATTCGTGATCTTGCAAATTTAGCGACGCGTATGCCGCGCTTAGTAAAATTTCATCTAAATTTTGAGGCGGAAGGATATATCTCAAGCGCTTTGCACTCATGCTTTTGCCACACCCTGGGCTTCCTTCAAAGATGATGTTATGCATGCCGCAAGCAGCTATGAGGCAAGCTCTTTTGGCTCTAGTCTGACCTTTGATATCCTTAAAATCAAGCTCAAATTTTGAGTTTGCGACGTAACTTTTACCACAAATTTGAGTCAAATTTGAAAATAGCGGATGAGTCTCTTTGGCTAAACACTGCTGCTTAAACTCATCATCAAGAAAAAATTTTATCGCCTCATCAAGCTTACTTACGGCATAAATTTCTAAATTCGGTATCATCGCAGCATTTTTAGCTATCTCTTTTGGCACTAAAACCTTAGCCTTTGTAACGCTTGTGCTTAAAAACAAAAGTATAGAAAACATGCTTGCCGTGCTCTTGATGCTTCCGTCAAGTCCAAGCTCGCCAAAAACGAAAAATTCACTAAGAGAGTTGCTCTTAACCTCTTTTTGTAAAGCGATCAAAAGCGCGATAGGAAGGTCAAAATGGCTGCCCGTCTTTGGCATGTCTGAAGGAGAGAGATTTATGATGATTTTTTGAGCGGGAAAGGAGAAATTTTGAGCTAAGAGAGCTGACTTTACCCTTGCTTCGCTCTCTTTGATACTTGTGCTTGCAAGCCCTACGATGCTAAGTGCTGGCAACCCTCTATTAAATGTTGCTTCTACATCAACAATCTTTAAACCATCTGTGTAAGTAGCGCATTTTAGCGATTTCATAAAGTTTTATTCTTTAACTTCCTATACTCTTTATCAAATTTTTTGCGTTTGTTGTAGCCGATTTTTTCTATAAAAAGATGTCCGTCAAGGTGATCAATCTCGTGTTGTATCGCAACGGCTAAAAGCCCGTCCGCTTCAAGCTCGCACTCTTTGCCGTGCCTATCCTGATAGTTTAAGGTTATCTTTTCGGCACGCTTAACATCCTCATAAAATCCTGGCACGCTAAGGCAGCCTTCTTGAAAAATTTGCTCGCCTTCTTTGCGAACTATTTTTGGGTTGATTATCTCGAGCAGATCGGCTCTTTCTTGGATTTCACTCTCTTCATTGACTAAATTTATAATCAATGCCCGAATCGGATTTCCAACCTGAATAGCAGCTAATCCGATGCCATTTTTTGCTATCATTGTATCATACATATTATCTAAAAAAGTATGTAAATTTTGATCAAAGGTATCTATATCTGCCGATCTTTGATACAGCCTCTTGTCAGGATATGTTAAAACTGCTAACACCATGATTAAACTACTTATCCTCTACTATCACGTATTTTGACTTATGTCGTCCGCTTTTTGCAAGCATATCCAATGTATGCGAAAGAACCTCTTCAATAGTTTTTGTGGTATTTAGATCGCAAACCGCTATCTCTATATCTATCTCTATATCGCTTTCAGCTATCAAAAATGTCGTTGTATAGAACATATCGGCAATTCTTTCGCACGCTTTTTTTGCACCTTCTATATCGGTGTGCTTCATAAGCATAGCAAAAATTCCATCGCCATAATGTGCTAAAATATCGCTTCTTCTTGATGTCCTAAGAAGAAATCTTGAGATGTTTTTAAGTATCGCCTGCCTATCTCTAACACCTAAAAGATTCATCATTTCATCTTTTGGCCTTACAAGCATAAAAGATGATTTATATCCATATTTTTTTACATATTGAAGCTCTGATTCCAAAGTTTTTAAGAAAAACTTTTTATTATAGAGATCAAATTTAGGATCGTATATGGATTGTTCCTCTACGACTTTAAAAACTCTACTGATCTCTTCATAGTTTAATTTGATAACGTCAATATGCTTATTAATTAAAGTATTAAGCTTATCCAAGTCATCATTAAATGCATTAAATACGCTTTGAACTGTAAGTAAATTCGAATTTGCTTCAAGGCTATCTGAGCGTTTTTTTATAATAGTTTTCATAATTCCAAGGTTTTTATATATAAGTGCGACCGCTTGCAACATGCTTTTTATCTGAGCAAAACTCTGCTTAATCTCTCGCTCGATGTAAATTTGCCTATAGTCTTCTATTCTACCTATCTCATCTTCAATCTCTATAATCTCGGTAATTTTTTTCTTAAAATCATCAGACTTTTTATCAAGCATCTTTTCAAAGAAAATAGAGTAATTTTTAGGAATAGATGGTATATTTTCCTCTATAAGCTCTTTTATAACATCCTCGGAAAACCCATATATATTAAACTCTGCAGGTTCCTTGTCTTTTATAGTTACGGTATTTTCAGCCTTCTTCTTATTAACTTTAATCAAATTTAACCTCGTTATTTAAAGCTTTTCTCCAAAACTTTATCGATTAGCCCATATTCTTTGGCTTCAAACGAACTCATGAAAAAGTCCCTATCGGTATCTTTTGCTATTTTGCTTAATTTTTGACCCGTGTTTTTAGCCAAGATAGAGTTTAGAATTTCTTTCATACGCAAAATTTCTTTAGCTTGAATTTCTATATCCGTAGCTTGACCTCTAGCACCGCCTAAAGGCTGGTGTATCATGATGCGAGAATTTGGAAGTGCATATCTTTTGCCGGGAGTTCCGCAACTTAACAAAAAAGCCCCCATTGATGCGGCTTGACCTATGCAGATCGTGCAAACATCGGGCTTTATATAGTTCATCGTATCATATATACTAAAGCCGCTTGTGATAACTCCGCCGGGGCTATTTATGTATAGATAGATATCCTTATCGGGATCTTCGGCCTCTAAAAACAGCATTTGAGCCACGATAGAAGATGCTATGCCGTCTTCTATCTCTCCGCTTAGCATTACGATACGATCTTTTAAGAGGCGAGAATAGATATCATAACTTCGCTCGCCCTTGCTTGTTCGCTCGATTACGTATGGGACGTAATAGCTCATTTATCCGCCTTTTTTGTTGTCTTTTTTTCAGTTTTTGGTTCGTCTTTTTCTTTAGCCGCTTTTTTAGGCTCTTTTTCAGCTTTTTCTTCTTTTTTGTCAAACATCTCGTTAAACAGCTTCTCTTCTATCATTGACATCTTTATAGCAGGCAAAACTCCTTGATTTTTGTAGTTTTCAAGGTGTTGTTTCGGATCAAGCCCTGATCTGTAAGCCTCAAAATAAACAGCTTGGATAAGCTCTTGATCGCTTACGGCTACATTTCTTCTTCTAGCAAGCTCATCTATGATAAACGTTAGTTTCACGCTCTTTTGCGCATCTTCGCGGAATGTCTCACGCTTTTTAGTTAGAGCGTCTTTATCGTCTCTGAAGCTCTTCATCTCATCTTCACTAAAACCGCTCCATGCACCGCGGAATTGCATATCTATCTCTTGCTCTACGATGTTTTTTGGTATATCGAATTTATACTTTTCTACTATGGCTTCTGCGAATTTCGGCTTAAGCTCTTCATTTACCAGCTTATACTGCTTGTCAGCTCTGATTTGATCTTTGATTCTCTCTTCAAGAAGCTCAACGCTAGCGTTTTCTTCATTTGGCATAAGTTGTTTTAAAAGCTCTTCGTCTATCTCTTTTGCTACGTTTTTGCCTTGAATTTCATGCAGTTTTACTTTAAACACAGCCGCTTTGCCTGCTAAATTTGGTGCACCGTACTCGGCAGGAAATGTTACCTCTACATCTTTTTCTTCACCGACTTTTAGACCGATCATTCCGTCTTCAAAGCCCGGTATAAACTGACCTGAACCTATCTCAAGCACATATCCTTCAGCCTTGCCGCCATCAAACGCAACGCCGTCTACGAAACCTTCAAAATCAAATTTAGCAAAGTCGCCTTTTTCTAGCTTTTTCTTATCGACTTTCTCAAGCGGAGCTACCATCTTTAAAAGCTCGTCTTTTTTCTCGTCAATCTCTTTTTTCATAACGCGAGGAGTTGAAAATTCAGGTATAAGTTCTTCGTATCCGTCCAAATTTACGACGGGTTTAAATGAAATTTCTATCTCGGTATCGATAGCGCCCTCTTCTCTTTCGAATTTTATAAACATCGGCTCGCCGATAACCTCATCTGTTTTTCTATTAAGCTCTTTTAAAGCGGCGTCTATAAGATCTTTTAAAGCGTCTTGTTCCGCATCGCTAGTTAGCTCTTTTTCGTATCTTTTTAAGACTAAATTTACAGGCACTTTACCAACTCTAAAGCCTTCCATTTTCATATTTTTAGCTGCTTTTTTAGCAAGATTTTCAAGCTTTGATTTTATCTCTTCGCTTGAGATTTTAGCCGTTACCGAAGCGTTGGCAGTGTCTATAACTTTGGTTTTGAGTTCCATTTATTTCCTTTTAAAAATAAAAATTTTCTAATGAATATATCAAATTTTTCCTTATTAGTTGTATAAATTTGAAATTTATCAATGCAAAAGGCGCTTTAATGTAAAATGTGGCTAAATTTTAAGGAAATCAAAAATGCAAGAAAATCAGCAAAAAATTAGCTTTGAAAATTCGGTTAAAAACATGCTTGAGATAATCGGCGAGGACGTAAATAGAGAAGGTCTTATCAAAACTCCCGAAAGAGTTTTTAAGGCGTTTAAATTTCTAACTCAAGGCTATGAACAAGATCCAAAAGAGGTGCTAAACGACGCGCTTTTTGAAAGTTCAAACAACGAAATGGTTTTGATGAGGGATATTGAATTTTATAGCCTTTGCGAGCATCATCTGCTTCCTATAATCGGGCGCGTTCATGTGGCGTATATACCAGACGGCAAGGTTGTGGGGCTTAGCAAACTTCCTCGCATGGTAAATATCTTTGCAAGAAGGCTTCAAATTCAAGAGCAGATGACCGAACAGATCGCAAGCGCGATTCAAGAAGTTATCAAACCAAAAGGCGTTGGCGTGGTGATAGAAGCAAGGCATATGTGCGTAGAGATGAGAGGAGTTGAAAAGATAAACTCAACCACCACGACTTCAGCGTTAAGAGGAATTTTTATCAAAAATGCAGACACCAGAAGAGAGTTTTTCGCTCTTATAAATTCGCCAAAAGAAGTGAGATTCTAGTGAGTTTACAGCGTCTAAAATCCAAGCTAAACTCAAATTTATCCCTTTCAAACGTCTTTGGAGTGATAAATAAAATTTCATCAACTACTATTGAAATTTCAGGGCTTCGTCCAAGCATTGGCGATATCGTCCAGATCGTAGCGCGCGACAAAAGCAAAAGAGGTCTTGGCATGGTTACCGAGATCAAACAAGACGGAGCTTTTATATCGCCGTTTGGATTTGTCGAGGGCTACAAGATAGGAGATCTTGTCTATCTAAGCGATCAAGGCATGAAAATCCCTGTCGGCGATGCGCTTCTTGGGCGCGTAGTGGATCCATTTATGAGCCCTAAAGACGGCAAGGGAGCTATTTATACCGATGATTTTGCTCCCATCATGAAAGCGCCTATTGATGCTATGAAAAGAGGTCTTATAGATGAGATTTTTAGCGTAGGAGTTAAGAGCATAGACGCGCTTTTAACTTGCGGCAAAGGTCAAAAGCTGGGAATTTTCGCAGGAAGTGGAGTCGGTAAAAGCACTCTAATGGGCATGATCGTAAAAAATTCCGAGGCTCCCGTTAAAGTAGTGGCGCTCATTGGCGAAAGAGGTCGTGAAGTGCCCGAATTTATCGAAAAAAACTTGCATGGAGATCTAAGCGGCACGGTGCTTGTGGTAGCTACAAGCGATGATAGCCCGCTTATGCGAAAATACGGCGCATTTTGCGCTATGAGCGTAGCAGAATACTTCAAAAACCAAGGCAAAGACGTGCTGTTTATCATGGATAGCGTGACAAGATTTGCCATGGCGCAGCGCGAGATAGGACTAGCGCTTGGCGAGCCGCCTACATCTAAGGGGTATCCACCTTCCGTGCTTACGCTACTTCCGCAACTAATGGAGCGGGCGGGAAAAGAAGAAGGCAAAGGCTCTATCACTGCGTTTTTTACGGTTTTGGTTGATGGCGATGACATGAGCGATCCGATAGCCGATCAAAGCCGCTCCATACTTGACGGACACATCGTGCTAAGTAGGGAACTAACAGACTTTGGAATTTATCCGCCGATAAATATCCTAAATTCCGCTTCGCGTGTGATGAACGATCTAATCACGCCCGAACACAAGGCAAACGTGGCTAAATTTAAGAGATTTTATTCGCTTATAAAAGAAAATGAAATTTTGCTTCGTATCGGAGCTTACCAAAAAGGCAACGACAAAGAGCTTGATGCAGCAATATCAAAGCGAGAATTCATCGATAAATTCCTTAAGCAAGACGAAGATGAAGGCTTTAGCTTTGAAAGAAGCGAGGCGATGCTAAGAGAGATAAACTAAATCTAATCTTTACAAAATTTTAGAAATAAATTTATACATTAAATAGAAATAGGCTGTTTCGCTCAACTTAATTTTTTACTCAAAATTTCAAGAGACGGTCGCTTCAAATACCTCGATTAAAAATATGTATTCTAACGCCTTTTCAAATAAAAAAAGTGGCGAGTTTTTATTTCAAACCAGCGAAGCGTGTGGCGATAGCGCAAGGTTTTATGATAGACTGTTTTACTAAAGATAGATTTTATAAAACCGGCAAATTTTAAGAATTTTGCTTTGCAAAACTTAAGAAAATCAATTAATTTTAAAAGCATTGCGTCTTAAAGAGAAGCCAAGACAGCTCAAACTTCGAATAAATAGTAAATTGATAAAGAATTTCAATATAAATTCAATATCAAAATCACACCAAATTTGAAAAAATTAAGCCTAAATTTTAAACTAAATTTTATGCAATTTGTTATAATATCCTGAAAAAATAAAAAAGGATAAAATCTATCCTAATTAAAAGGCAAAAATTTGAGAGTTTATTTAGATAACAACGCAACTACGATGGTTGATCCCGAAGCTTTCGAGCTCATGAAACCGTTTTATTGCGAAAAATATGGAAACCCGAACTCGCTTCACAGATTTGGCAGCGAAACTCACCCTGCTTTGCGCCGCGCAATGGATCAGCTTTATACGGCCTTTAACGCTAGGGATAAAGACGATATCATCGTAACAAGCTGCGCGACAGAGAGTAATAACTGGGTTATAAAAGGCGTATTTTTTGATCATATGTTAAATAAAGACAAAGATCATATCATAATCAGTTCTGTAGAACACCCAGCAACTGGCGCGGCATGCGAATTTTTGAAGCAATTTGGCATAAGAGTAAGCCACATTCCGGTTGATGAAAACGGGCTTTTAGATCCAAACGATTTAAGAAATTTGATAGATGAAAAAACCGCACTTGTAAGCGTAATGTGGGCAAATAACGAAACGGGGACAATTTTTCCCGTTAAGGAGCTTGCGGCTATAGCGCACGAATACGGCGCGCTCTTTCACACAGATGCCACGCAAACGGTCGGCAAGATAAAAATAAACGTGCAAGATATAAATATGGATTTTATGAGTTTTTCCGCACACAAATTTCACGGTCCAAAAGGCATCGGCGGACTTTATATCAAAAATTCTCAGCCGCTTACCAGCTTGCTTCACGGAGGCGAGCATATGGGCGGCAGACGAAGCGGAACGCTTGACGTAGCAGGTATCGTAGGTATGGCGCAAGCGCTGGAAAATAGCAACAAACTAATGGAATTTGAAAATTTACACGTTAGAAAATTAAGAGACAAACTTGAAGACGCTCTACTTGAAATTCCTGAAATTTCAGTTGTGGGAGATAGGGCTCATCGCTTGCCAAACACTATTTTGGCCGCAGTTAAAGGCGTTGAAGGCGAAGCTATGCTTTGGGATTTAAACCAAGCTGGCATTGCTGCTTCTACAGGTTCTGCTTGTGCGAGCGAAACGCTTGAGAGCAACCCTATAATGGAAGCGATCGGTGCTGACAAGGAGCTTGCACATACGGCTTTAAGGCTATCCCTTTCAAGATTTAACACCGAAGAAGAGATTGATTACGCGATAGTGCATATCAAAAAAGCCGTTGAAAGATTAAGAGCGATTTCAAGTACGTTTGCTTATACGCCGGATTGGCATGTAAGCGGGCTTTAATAAATTTATAAATTTAAAAAGAAGGAGCTGATTTAGCCAAGTTGCTAAACAAGCCTCAAAAGGAATAAAATGGCAAAACACGATTTAATCGGCGGCTCGATTTGGGATGAATACTCACAAAAAGTTCAAGACCTAATGAACAGCCCTCGCAATATGGGACAGATCACAGAAGAAGAGGCAAAAGAGCGCGGCGGCAAGCTGATAGTAGCTGATTTTGGCGCTGAAAGCTGCGGCGATGCGGTGAGGCTTTATTGGTTAGTTGATGAAAAAACAGATATCATCATGGACGCGAAATTCAAAAGCTTCGGCTGTGGAACGGCGATAGCAAGCTCTGATACTATGGCTGAGCTTTGTATCGGCAAAACGGTTGATGAGGCGGTAAAAATCACAAATATAGATGTAGAAAAGGCGATGAGAGACGATCCTGAAACTCCTGCCGTCCCGCCTCAAAAGATGCACTGCTCGGTAATGGCTTATGATGTTATCAAGGCGGCTGCGGCAAGCTATAAAGGCGTGGATCCCGATCATTTTGAAGATGAGATCATCGTATGTGAGTGCGCTCGCATAAGCCTTGGTACGATACGCGACGTTATCAGGATGAATGACCTAAAAACGGTTGAAGAGATAACTCAATACACAAAGGCCGGCGCATTTTGTAAATCATGCATCAAGCCTGGCGGACATGAAAAAAGAGAGTATTATCTGGTGGATATCCTAGCGGAAACCAGAGCGCAGATGGAAGCTGAAAAGCTAAAAGCCATCGCGGACGCTAAAATTTCAGGAAACGATAGCGATTTGGCATTTGAAGAGCTTACGGTAGTAGGTCAGCTTAAAGCGGTTGAAGCGGTTATAGATGCCGAAATCCGCCCTATGCTTATGATGGACGGCGGAAATATGGAAATTCTTGATATCAAGAAAAACGACAAAGGCATTATCGATATCTACATCCGATATCTTGGGGCTTGCTCGGGATGTGCAAGCGGTTCGGGTGGAACATTATATGCGATCGAAAACGTACTACAAGAAAATTTAAGTCAAAATATCAGGGTTTTACCTATTTGATTTAATGCATACTGACGGCTTTGGAGTTAAATTTGACTTCTAAAAGCCGTCGATCTATCTTTCAATGAGCCAAATTTCTTATTAAATAGCTCAAATTTGAAATAATTTATATAATTAAACCGAATTTGGCTGTCTGAATTTATATTTAAATTTTAAATTTGAAATATTTATTTTAAACATTTTAGTGATAACATCGCGAATTTACGAAGTTTTTAAAGTATTATCAAAAATCAAATTAAATTATTTTTCTATATAATTTTATTTTAAGTTTTAGCAAAGCTTAGGCTGTTAAGATTTCATCAAGATTTAAAATCGAACTAAAAACAAAGGATTTAACATGTCATTCAGCGCAAGAAATCAACTTCAAGCCGAAATCACTGAAGTAAAAACAGGTGTTGTAAATTCACTTATCGTAAGCAAACTCGAAGGCGGAGAGATAGTAAAAGCAACAGTTACAGTCGAATCTGAAAAAGCTCTTGATCTTAAAGTAGGCAAAAAAGTCGTTTATCTATTTAAAGCCTCAAGTATAATTGTCGCAAAAGGCGAAAACGAGCTTAAATTAAGCGCAACTAATCAAATCAAGGGTAAAGTTGTTAGCGTTAAAGAGGGTGCGGTAAATTCGGAGATAGACATCAAGATAGCAGGCGGAGATAAGCTAAGCGCTATCATCACAAACGAATCCACCAAAAGCTTGGCTCTTAAAGCCGGTGATGATGTAGTTGCGGTTATCAAAGCAAGCCAGATTATTATCGGTGCTTAATAATTTATATGATTTTATATTAGTGTCTGTTGTAAAGACAGACACTAAGTGTTATACGTCAACTCTGATAAAAGCCCAATCCATAGATTGTTGGGAACGGCATGAGTTATTACTATTAAAATAATCTTTAAGCTTTAAAATTTCATCTTGGTTTAGATCGTTACCAAGACTCCACTCGGTCTTTCGAATCAACTCCTCTGCGCTTTGAGGAGCACCGGAACTACAAATACTTTTTATATAATCAATCGTCGGCAAATAACCCATTTGAAAGAGTATATTAACAAGATATACAAAATCTGGCTTTTGTTCCACATCTCGCTCAATAACCTCTAAAATGTCCTCATCCACAAAACTTCCGCCTACTTTAAAAGTGATATAAAGAGTACACTTAGTTTTTGAAAGAAGTTTTGTTAAAATCGGTTTTATATCATCAACTTCAAGGCAACGCGATGCAAAAACTATATCGCATTCTGGCACATCGCTCCAATCATCTTCGAATGCTTTTTGAGCAAATTTAACATTAGTAAGACCAAAATCTTTGGCATTCTGAATTGCAAACTCAAGCATTTTAGGTGAAAAATCATATCCGTAAATTTGCTTGACTTTACTGGCTGCAGCAACACTCAAAGCTCCCGCACCGCAAGCAAAGTCAAGCAAAGAGTCAGCCTCGTTAAAATCTATTTTTGAAATGAAATCCTTGACATACTGGCTCTTTAATACCGCTTCATTAAAGCTTGGAGCCTTTTTATCCCAATCTTTGACTAGTTTTTTACCGAAAGAACTTTTAGATTTTTGCTCTTTATATAGTTCGTTAAAATCGATTTTGTCGTAGTTTGATTTTAAAATCATAATTTATCCTTGTATTGTTCGTAATCAATTCCGTAAATTTTATCAATATTTTTAGAATTTATTAGGCTATCGCTATCGCCAAATTCTAAAATTTTACCATCTTTTAAAAATAGCACTAAATTTGAGACAAATTTAGCATGTCTGGGATAGTGTGTAGTTTGAACAAAGGTATATCCCTCATCTCTTAGCAACCTGATCATCTCTAAAAGTTTAATCTGATTTCCAAAGTCAAGTCCGTTAGTAGGTTCATCCATAAATATCACTTTTGCACCCTGAACTAATGTGCGAGCGATATAAGTTAGCTGCCTTTCACCACCGCTTACTCTTGTGTAAGGTTCATCTTTAAGATGCAAAACACCCATCTTTTCAAGAGCGTTTTCGGCTAAAATTTTATCATTTTTACTAAAATTTGAAAATAACGGAGTCCTGCAAAGAGCACCCATAAGCGCTATGTCAAATACCGTATAATCATAGCTTGGCGCATGAGTTTGAGGTATATAAGCGATTATCTTGGCCAAACTATCCTTTGAATATTCGCTTACATTTTTTCCTGCTATTTTTACTTCGCCTTCAAATTTTAAAAAGCCTAACATAATACGTAAAAGAGTGCTTTTACCGCTTCCATTTGCACCTAAAATGCTTAAAGTATCGCCTTCGTTGATAATAAAATTTAATCCATCTAAAATAGTGCGTTTTTTATACGCAAATTTTAAATTTTTAACCTCTACCAACATCAAAAGCTCTTTTTAGCGCGTCTAAGCACTAAGATAAACATAGGAATTCCAAAGAGAGATGTTACTATACCGATTGGAATTTCAAAGGTAAAAATAAGCCTTGAAAAGCTATCGCAAAATAGTAAAAATATAGCCCCTATCAGAGCTGAAGCCGTAAGTACGGAGCGGTTATCGGCTCCGTAAACGAATCTTGCTATATGAGGAGTGATAAGTCCTATCCAGCCGATGATTCCCGCGATAGTTACACTTAAAGCACTTACAAAAGTAGCGACTAAAATAACAAAAATTTTTACCTTAAATACGTTTATGCCAAGGCTCTTCGCCTCCTCTTCTCCAAGGCTTAAAGCATTTAGATATTTACCGGAAAATGCAAGCAATAAAACACCGATAAACATGGGCAATATAGATAGCTCCATAAAGCTTTTAGAAGCAAAGCCCAAGCTTCCCATCAAAAAATATGTGATATTTGGCAAGGTATCGTTAGGATCTGCGGCATACTTTAAAACAGAAAGCAAGGATGTAAAAAGCGAACCGCTAATAACGCCTCCGAGAACCAAGACTATCACGCTTCCGGAGCGTGAGTAAAGAGCTGAAATAAGAAGTGCGAAAATAACTGCAAGAAACCCGAATACAAAAGTGCTAAGCTGAATCAAGACTTCGTTTAGTCTAAAAAACATACCAAGAGCCGCACCAAATCCGGCTCCACTTAAAACTCCTAAAATAGATGGGGAAACCAAAGGATTTACAAACATCGCCTGATATGCGGCACCTGAGATTGCAAGGCTTGCCCCTATGAGCAAGCATGCTATAATACGAGGCAAACGAATTTCAGTTACTAAAGTATGAATGATCTTATAATCCTCTAAATTTTCGCCCTTTAAAACTGCTACAAAATATCTTATATATTCGCTTGCGCTAAAGCCGTATTTGCCAAGCAACAAGGAACCAAAAATAAATAATATCAACAAAGAGAGCAACAATAAAAAGGATTTTTTACTCATCTATTTGCTCTTGCCTAGAATTTTTCCTATATGCTCATCATTTAGTTCAAGTCCTAAAAATAGCTTATAAAATTCACGAGCTTCACTTTCTATATCAAATTTAAACGCCTCCGGATATGCCAAATTAATGAGCCATTTGATACCCAAAAATCTCATAAATGAAGGCGGACGATCAAACCAGCTGAATGGCTCTCTAGGGATATAATATACTTTTTTATTTTTTACCGCGTCAAGCAAGGCCCATTTAGGATCGCTGTAAATTTTGTCGTAAAAATCTCTTTCATAGACTAAAATCATATCCGGCTGATACTTTAAAACCTGCTCAAAGCTCACTTTAACGTGCCCATAAGCACTGCTTTCTTTTTCGCACTTATGCACGACCTCTGCGCCGCTTAACGGTATTAAGATCGCGTGCTGCGAACCCTCACACTCCGTAGATAATCCATCTGAGCCCTGAGCGTAATAGATTCTAAGCTTTTTAATATTGTTTGTTTTTAGATATTCATTGATCTTGCCGCTTAAATTTATAGAATTTTGTGCATAGTCAATCAACTCTTTGGCTCTTTGCTCTCTATTTAAAACCTTACCTAAAATTTGCCAGCTTTTTAGATAGTCTTCCAAACTGGTTCCGCTCAAATATAACATTGGTTTTTTGATAGAGCCAAAAATTTCTGTCATCTTTTTGACATTTTTTGAGCTTGCATTTACCAATATTAGCTCAGGATCAAGACGCAAAAGCATCTCAACATTTGGGATCTTACCCTGTCCGAAAAATCCACCGACTACAGGCTGGGTTAAGACGTAATCTTTTAAATAAGGTCTTTCGTAATCATTCCACTCGAAATTTACACCGCTAATTTTTTCAGGAGCAAGGGCATACAGCAGATATAAAAGCGTAGGATTGCTTGCATATACACGAGTCGGTTCCTTAGTTAAAATTTCAAAATCTCTGCTATTTTGAGAGATAAACTGATCTATCTCCGAACTACTCATAGCAAAGGCGAAATTTAGACATACCAATAGTGAAATCAGAATCTTTTTTAGCATGATAAAGCCTTTATTTAATTTTAAAAATCGTAGTTAATTTACCCTTTTATATTACTAAAATATAAAACTAAATAACTATAAAAAGGGCTTAAAATACTATCTTTAAGCCCTTAAAATATTAAAATTTATATTTAATATTAGAGAAAAATACCCTACCTTCTTCAGGAAATCCCTCTCTATACTCGTAGTTTTTATCAAATAAATTTGATACACCCGCATCTATACTTAAATTTTCTGTCGGCTTATAAATAAATTTAACATGAGTCAAATCAAACCCATTTAGCTTAGTATCCTCATAAGATCCTGAATATCTGCTAGAAACAAACTCTTCAGATGCATAAACGCTAAATTTAGGCAAAATTTTAAAATCTACATAAGCAAACGCTTTGTGTTTTGGAAGATCGTAAATTTTCTCATTTTTGTTTTTGTATTTTGCACTGATATATGAGTAGTTTCCTCCAATCTCCAAGCTATCTGTAGCAAAATAAGTAGCTCCTAGCTCAAAGCCTTTATACTCTGCTTTATCCACGTTTTGAGCTTGTCTTGTCTTATTTTTTAACATAACATTGCCTATGGCATCTTTAACTTTTGAGTAAAAGACCGAACCTTCAAGTCTTAGAGTATCGCCAAAGCTTCTTGCATAACCTAATTCATAGTGATTTGCTATTTCAGGTTTTAAGAATGGGTTTGGGGTATTTCTTCCAAATCTTTCGCTATATCTCTCTTTCATACTAGGAAAATATGTCTTTTTTGCATAGCTTAAACTTAGCTCATCCATTCCATTAAAGCTATGTTTAATGGCGGCTTGATAGTTAAAAGAGTGTCTCTTGCCGACTTCAAAGTCAAACAATCTATTCTTGCCTCCAGATAGTGGCTTGCCATACTCTTGAGCTTTTATGGCATCTCTTGTATCATAGCTGATACCTAGAATCAGTCTTGTCATATCGCTAAATCTATAAGTATTTTCAAGGCCGAATGTATAGGTCTTGTCTTGATATGTTTGCACCGGCTCGCCATCATCATGCTCTTTATGCTCATCAAATTTATAACTTGTAGCAAATTTAAGAGTATTATTATCTGCTATATCGCCGCCTAATTCAAGGCCAAATCCGTATGAGTAGTCTTTATAATGGCTACCAAAAGTTTTTTTAGTATAGGTCTTATCCTTATATGAATTCAAATCGTTTTTATATGTGTCATAAAAAGCCTTTGTATTCAAATAAAGCTTGCCAAATTCTGTATGAGAAAGCCAGTAAACGCTCTCTTTATCCCACATAGGCCAGTCCCAAAATCTATTGGCTACCTTATCCTTAGGATATCTTCCTGCATAAGGAGGCTGCTCTTTTTCGCCCTTTTGATTGATATATGTTATAGCATATTCATCAGTTTGATTTGGAGTAAAGCCGGCCTTAATATGCACTTTTCTATCTCTTTGAACAGATTTTTCGCGTCTATTGCCATCTTCGTTACCTTTAGCGTCTTTTACAAAGTCACTTGAAAGCTGTTGACCATTATCTTCCATAAAGCTTAAGCCAGCTTGCACATAGAATAGTTCCTGACGAGTTCCTATACTATAATCAATGTTATTTCCTATAGTTTTGCTGCTCTTGCCAAGCTCAACGCCATATCCTATACTACTCTCAAACTCTTTGGTAGGCTTTTTGGATATAAGATTTATGGCTCCACCCATAGTATTTGGACCATAAAGAACAGAACTTGAACCCTTAGAGATATCTATACGAGATAGATCAAAAGTAGTAAACCTTCCAAAATCCGAGTTTCCATCGTATGGATTATAAACAGGAATTCCATCTATAAAAAGTGGAACCCTACGAGCGTCAAAGCCGCGAACATAAAAATTTTGCTCCGCTCTTGGACCTTTTTTATCCACATAGACTCCAGGTGTCATATAAGCTACTTCAGATAGCCTCTTAACTTGATTTTTTTGCATCTGCTCACTATCTACCACAACTACGTTGGTATCGCTTTTTTGGCTACCTCCTACAAGTTTAGATACGACTTCTACCTGACCAAGTTCAAAAACTTCGGCATGAAGTGCCAAAGCGACACTACAAACAATCAAAACTGTTTTTTTCATCAAAACTCCTATTATAGATTTTTTTATATTTCTAAAAATCCTTTTACAATGAGGCTAAAAATATAAAATATGAAAAAATAATTTTATTTTATAAATATTTAAAAGTAGCTAAAACAAAAAAAATACTGAATTAATTTATAAATATAGCCTGTAGAAGATTTATGAATAAGGTTATATATTGCAGCTTTTTAAGTCCAAGCTCTTTCCGACAAATTTCTTCTCTATAATCAAAACAAGAGCATAAAAAATCTTCTCATCGTTTAGCTTGGCAATTTGTCTTAGAGTTTGATCTTTTCCGTTAAGTTTCACTTCGCCCTTTCTTAAAATATATACCAACTCGTCAGCATCTAAATTTAAAATACTTGCGACACTACTTATAGTGTGGTCTTCAATAGCCATAATAAGTCTATCCATATTGCAATAAGATGGATTTTTTCGTTTCAAAACCACATCTAAAAATTCATTTGCAAGCTTTACTAGCTTTCTTCTCTTTATAATTATATGCAAAACAGCGATTACAGCAATACTAAAACCACAAATTTTATGCAAACTCATAAAAAATTCCGTGTAGTCCCCATTTGCAAATTTAAATCCCGAATATGTCAAAATAGAGATTCCTAAAAACAAGAATACAATAAGTAAAAATTTATAAACTATCTTAATTTTAAACATTCAAAGCTCTCCTTACTCCATCTTCTAAAAAGACAGTTATAGCAACTCTTTGGATAACTATCTACAAGCTCATCCTCATTGCTATCAGTTGTAAAAAACTCACACTTTACTGCCGTTTTCCTAGCCTTTTCATAAGAAAATTTACCAAATAAAAAAACTCCGTCTAAGCTAAAATTTTGAAATTTATCCATTAAATTTCTCTAAGCTCTTCTATATCGTATGGAATAAATTTTCCATTTTTATCAGATTTTACAAGCAAAACCGCTTTAAAATTTTTAATTATCAACTTTAGTTTCGATTTTGTCAGTATCTTTTCGTTTTTATCAACGAGATTAAAATTTTCATCCAAAACCTCATCGCAAAAGCCTAAATCCAAAAGCTCTTTTATGCTCATCTCATCTTTTGACATCTTGGTTTTGCCTTTAACTCTACCGTCGTTACCATCAAGCCTTAAAGCCATACCGCCAAGCGCCCCTATGATACCATGGCCTGTGTTTTTAAGCTCTTTTAGATATATATTTTGTCTGGACGCCTCACTGTAAGCTTCATCTTTTGTTATGTATTCAAATTTGGCTCTCTTGCCAAATTTGATAAACTCATTTAGATTTGAAATTTCATCTTCAAAGGCTATCGCAAATCCCGGTTCAGAGCTTGGAGCGCTCTCTTCTATTAGTAGTTTTTCTGCAAATTTGATTACTTTAGCGAATTCCTCTTCATCCAAATTTGTAGTAAAACACATGGAGCTATTGTGTGAGGTATAATTTATTCGCTCATCTATAAAGAGTTGATGACGACTCACGAAAGAGCATGGTGAAAAATTGCTATCTATAAATTCAGCAATCATCTCGGCAAGTATTCCGGTAGATTTAGGATATCCTATCTCATCGGTATCATCTATACTTATATAAACGACTCTTCTCATAAAATTTAAACCTGAATAAAAATAATATTTATATTTTAAAATTTGTTTAGTAGATTTTTGCTGAATTTAATTTGAAAAAATATCAAATTCACACTTATATTGTAAAATACTAAAAAATCAAAAAAGGAAAAATATGTCTTTTCAAGAAATTTTACGCAAATCAACCAAAAAACTTCTAATAACAATTGCTTTAATAGCTCATCTAATCTTAGCCATCATAGTAAATTACTCTTTTCCGCATTACGAAACGGCTCTGATAACCGGAGGAGAGGTAAAAAGAGTGGATAAGGACGGTCTAATAAGTGGAGAAAATCCTGCGGATGGACCGACTAGAGATGTATATTTCATATACACTCAAGAGATAAATGGCACAAAAGTAATGACTTATAGAAACGAGGATACCGGATTTGGTTTTCCATTTTATTTAAAATTTAATTCAGCCGATCTTCAAGCAATGGCGCAAAGTTTTGCGATAAGCCAAAAGAAAGTGCAGATAAAATACTATGGATGGAGAATAACAGTATTAGATAAATTTAGAAATGCTGTTTCAATAAAAGAGCTTAAAAACAGTGAAACCGGATCAAATCCTATTATGAGCTATATATTTTATGCTTTAATCTTCGCATCTTTTCTATTTTTCGTTTTCTTTATAAGAAAGATATTCGACAAATGTATTAAGGCTTGATATTGTCAGGCGAAACAGGCTTACCCAGCAGATATCCCTGAGCATACTTTATGCCAAATTTTTTGACTTCGGCCAAAATTTCAGGAGAGCTTACAAACTCGGCAACCACATTATACTTTTGTCTATTGGCAAAATCTATAATAGTTTGAACTAGATATCTAGCGTTTTTATCAAATGGAAGCTTTTTGATGATAGAGCCGTCTATCTTTATAGTGTCTATATCAAGTTCTAAAATCCTATAGTAATTAGAATATCCGCTTCCAAAATCATCAATTGAAATTTTGGAGTTATAGCTATGAATTTTATTTATAAATAAATTTACCGCCTCATAGTCATCTACACCTTCTGATTCTAAAATTTCAAAATAGACGTTTTCTGGGTATGAGCAAATTTTAAGCTTTTGCTCTATCATATCTCTAATCTGAACATTTGCTATATCACTATTTGATAGGTTCATTGAAAATCTAATTTTAGGGAATCTCTCCACAAGTCTAAATACATGACCTATAACTTTTTTAGTTATATCATTATATAAAGAAATTTTCTTAGCAATATCTAAAAATTCGCCAGGATAACGAATTTTGCCATTTTCATCCACAAGGCGAACCAAAACTTCATAATAGTTTGCCTTTGGCTCACTATCTGAGTCTGAAGATATATCATATATGCCCTGACACTCAACTATAACAGTATCGTTATATATAGCATATTCTATAATTCTTGACATTATCTGGTTTTGATAATACTGCTGCTCTACAGAGCTATTTTCATTATAATACACTACGGGTTCACCACTATTGGTAGCCTCATAGTGAGCAAGCATAGCTTGAGTAAGACGGTTAGTTTGAATAGTATCCCTATCAAGACTAACACCTATGATCATCTTGATGTTTGGTATAAATTCTTTTCTGTCATCCACGACAATAGATAGATTATTTCCTTTAAAATAATCCCGTATATTTTTTATATCTCTCTCGACAGACTCTCCGTCGTACCAAATACAAAACTCATCTAACTGAACTCTATATATAGATGCTGGTATATCATAAGTATCTATACAAAGCTTTATAGTTTTGGCAAAGGACTCTATAATAAGATCCACCGTTTGAGTCTTGTAAAAAAATCTAAAATCCACAAAGTGACTAATATTTACATATATAAGCATTCCGCTTGGATACTCGTTAAGCTTTTGAGTAAGGGCAAAATAACTACCAAAGCCGGTTAAGTTATCAAAAAATGCCATGTCTCTTAGCTTTTCTTCTTTTTCCTTAAGCTCTTTTTCTATCATAACCTCTTTTGTCTTGTCAAGTTTTACCGACAGATATCCGTCCTTATTACCATCGGCATCAAACAACGGTAAAAACATTACTTTTTCTATCAACAAATCTTTATCTTTTGTTAAACTTATTAACTCATCACACTCCCAAACCTGATTATTTTTCAAGGAATTTGTAATGCTTTTATAAAATTCACTGCTATGTTGGTGAGATTTTAAAATATTAGCATCTTTGCCAACAACCTCTTCAAGATTATAGCCTGTGGTCTGTTCAAATATCTTATTTACATACTTTATCTTAGTATTTAGATCTGTAAAAACTATTGAGCCAAAGCTATTGTCGGTAGCTTGTTGCAAGTCATTTAGATATTTTAATATGCTCTTAGTTTTTGAATAAGCCAAATAGATCAAAAATATTGATATTCCTATAAGTGCAAAAAACAACATAGTCAAATTTTTTAAATTAGTAGCAGCTATGCTCATATAGGCCCTATTTCCGTTCATCAATATACTAAGCTCTTTTTCCATATAAAGTTCTTGAATACGTTTAAAAATACCTTGAGCACTCTCATAATATTCTATAAGTCTACTAGCATTTTTTAAAAATTTAATATCATTTTGATTTAGATTGTTCTCTGATAAATTTTTGGCTACAAGTTCTTTTGTTTTACTCAAATCGGTATTGATGTCATATTTAAATAGCAATATATTTGACATTATAGTATTAAAATACCTACTCTGTTTTAACTCTTCAAACGAACTAAAAAGTATGTCATCATAGATCAAATTTGCAAATATAGCGGTTGAATTAAATTTATCTATAAGTTCGACTTTCTTTTTAAATGTTTGCTTAATGTCTTGAAAAAATTTCATACCGGAAACAATCTCTCTAAAAGCATGTAAGTTTTGCATCCTTAAAGTATCTTTTAAGCCATTATCAAAATTCGCAAGAAGTTCCATAAGTCTATCATAATCAGAGTATAGGAATGTTTTACCCAGCATAAAGTCTATATCTCTATTTATATCTATTAAATTTATTACCGATTCTTTTAGACTATAGCTAGAATTTACATTTTTGTTTGCCTTATATATTATCATTCCACCGATAAATATATTTAAAAACATAATTAAAAATAGAACTTTATATAATACAATTTTATTTCTCATTTTAAAATTTCCGGATTATCGCCATCTAGAGTTAGTAAAAATTTATATATCAACTCTATTTGTTCTTGATTTATTTTATTTTGCATTCTTAAGTTAGCAATATGCTCTATCGTCTCTCTTAAATCATAACAGGTTCCATCATAAAAATACGGAGCGGTCTTTGATATGTTTCTTAGTCCGGGCACTTTATATTTGCCAATATTAGTTACATTTTGGTCTAAATTACAATCAAGCTGCATATCATAATATACATTAGAACCCAAATTTACTCCGCTATGACAATTGATACAGCCTGCTTTTTTAAAAAGCTCAAATCCTTTTTTTTCATCTTCTGAAAAAACAGCTTTATCTCCGCTTATAAATTTATCAAATTTTGAATTTGGAGTTAATAAAGCCTTTTGAAAATTTACTATAGCATCAACTATATTATTGAAAGTAACCCCATCTTTATAAAGAATTTTAAATTTATGTTTATAATGAGGATTTAAACTTACCTTTTCTACAACAAGCTTTTCACTGCTACCCAGCTGATTTATGTCGACTATGCTTTCAATCACTTGTTCTCTGATATTTTTAACTCTTCCGTCTTTAAAAAATAAATAATTCAAAGCAGAATTTAAAACAGTAGGAGAATTTAATGTCTGCTTAAATGATATTTTTATATTTTTTACGCTAGTGCCGCTTGAGTTCCAATATAGATTATGACATTTCTCACAAGAATCAGTTCCACTTGCACTAAGCCTAGTATCTTGAAATAAACTTTTACCCAGCTCAGCCTTTTGTTTATCATAATACAAAGGTTTGATAGGTGTAAATTGTGAAGCTAGGCAAAATTCTATGAATATAAAAAATAATATAAAAAGCCTTGACATTACTTATAAGACCTTGCTTAATAAATTTCCACTAAATTATAGCCTAAAATACCAAAAGCTTCATTGAAGATGTTACTGTTTCCGTTACTTTTCCATCTTTGCAAATGCTCAAAAGCTCATCTTTTACCTTTTGTTTATTAAATTTGAGATTTCCGATCTCTAAATGCCAGATCATATCTTCATACATTTTTTCAAGACTTATATCCCTTGTTCTCACTTCATTAAAAACATGTGACTTGACAGGAATTTTTAACATATCCAAGTGGTATTCAAAGTAAGGCAATCTCTCGCTCCACTGACGTTCTCCGTAAATTTTATAAAATCTCTCAAGCACACTCGAATGTCTTTGCTTATTCCACCACATAAAAACTCGCTTTTTGCCGGTGCGAATAAATTTATCAAGCCCTTCTATGCTGTTTATCGCCGGACTCATCGTGCTAAAAGCGATATCGTAAATATTATCCTCATTAAAGTCATCCCAACTGCTCTCAACTACTCTTAAATTTGACACACCAAATTTATCAGCATCCTCTCTCATGCACTCAAGCATCTTAGTCGAGAGATCAAGTCCTGTTACGTTTTTACACAAATTTGATAGATACAGAGTATAAACACCTGTTCCGCACCCTACATCTATAAGTGTTTTATTATTAAAATTTACACTAAACTCATCAAGTTTATTAAAAAATCTTCTTTGAAATTCGTTAAGTTCGCCCTCATATCTTGAGTAATTAGCCGCTTTTTTATCCCAAGAGCTCTTCATAAAACCGCCTTTTTAAAAATTTGAGTTACAATTGTATCAAACAAAAGGACAAATATGAGAATTTTTAGCTACAAATTTAAAGTAGGCAAAGAGGCCATAGACATAAACAACCACGCAAACAACGCATACTATCTTGTTTGGATGCAAGAAGCGGCTTTTGCGCACTCAAATTTCGTAGGAGATACGTTTGAAGAGCAGCTTAAAAACAACTCGACTTGGGTTATAAAACGCAACGAAATCGACTATTTAGAGCAAATTTATTTAGGAGATGAGATCGAGATAAAAACATGGACAAAACAGGCTAGAAAAGTTAGTTCAAACAGATTTTACGAATTTATAAAAGACGGCAAGATTATAGCTAAAGCCATAACCACTTACGTATATTTTGACCTTGACAAAAAGCGTCCAAAGGCGATCCCCGATCATCTTGCGGAGCTTTACGGCGAAAATGAGGAAATTTAAAAGCACTCGTCGCAAATTCCTTTTACAACTACGCTTTTAACGTTGTTTTGGCTTATTTTTGGCATCTTAATGTTTGTCATTTTATGGCATACGTCACAGACGAAATACGCCTTTGCTCCGTTTGATAACTCATAGAAATTTTTATGGTTATTTTCACTTTTGATTACTATATCATTTGCTTCAAAAATGTCCATACAGCGATAAAATGTCGTCTTGTTAGCGTCTATTTTGCTTAAAATTTCATCGTAACTCAAAGGAGACTGCGCCTCTTCTAAAATTTTTAAAATTTGCAGTCTAAGCGGAGTGAGTTTGATATTGTGCTTTTTTAATAGCTCTACGGCTTTCATTTCACTCCTTTTATTTAAAATTTATCGCTATCATATCTTAAATTTCTATAATATTATGTTAATTCGCAACTAAGTTGCTTTTGCTATACTTCCCTAAAAATTTAAAAAAAGGTTTAAGATGAAGAAAATTTTAGCTTTTTTATGTTTTGGCGCGCTTGTATGCTTTGCAAAACCCGTCGTTAGCGTAAGTATATTACCTCAAGAATTTTTCGTAAAACAGATCGCAGGCGACACGGTTGAAGTAAATACCATGGTCTCTCCTGGAGCCGATCCTCACACTTACGAGCCAAAACCAAAGCAGATGAAATCTCTTGAAAACAGCAAACTTTATTTTGCCATAGGCATTGAATTTGAAGAGGTTTGGTTGCCGAAATTTCAGCAGTCGTTTCCAAAGCTAAAATTTATTTTTACTCAAAAAGGAGTAGAAAGAGTCGCTATGCAAGAGCATGAGCATGAAGGACATGAGAAAAAAGAGCATTGCCACGAGCACAACGGAAAAGTGCATTGTCATAGCCACGACGGGCTTGATCCACACATCTGGCTTGATCCTGTGCTTGTAAAAACTCAGGCTAAAAACATCCTAAACGGACTTGTTAGAGTTTTTCCCGAGCACAAAGAGCTTTATAACGCAAATTACGAGAAATTTCTCGTTAAGCTAGACGAACTTGACAAATTCATCAAAGATAAGCTTGCAAATCTTAAAAACCGCGAATTTATCGTGTATCACCCATCTTGGGGATATTTTGCAAAGCGCTATGATTTAGAGCAAATTTCAATCGAAGTCGAGGGTAAAGAGCCAAAGCCCGCAGAGCTTGCAAACCTCATCAAGGAGGCAAAAGAACACGGCGTAAAAGTCATCTTCGTAGCGCCTCAGTTTTCTAAAAAATCGGCAAATTTAATCGCAAAAGAAACGGGTGCAAAGGTAGTTGAGATAGATCAGCTCCCGCTTGATTGGGAGGCTGAGCTTAAAAAGACAGCCGAAATTTTCGCTAAGAGTCTTTAATGATGAAATTTGGGCGCATACTGGCCGCACTGACGCTTTTTGCGTCTATTGCCTACTCGTGTGCGCTTTGTGCACTTTACACACCCACAGCTCATGCGCAGATCAAATTTGACGCATGGAGCGACACGATTAAAACAGCTACGATAACATGGACGTTTTCAGAAAATTTCACCGAGCTAACCATGCAAGGATACGACGAGGATGCCGATAAAAATCTAAACGAAAAAGAAGCTTGGAATGTCCAAAAGTCCTTGCTTGACTACATCGTGCCGCGCGGGTATCTTACTACGGTTAGCTTTTATGACGGCGAGGGCGCGAGCGAAAATTTATTCGTCAAAACAAAGAGCCAACGCGTTTATATCGAAGAAAACAGGCTAAATTTCGAGTATGTTTTGGAGCTAAATTTAGAAATTTTGCCTCGCCGTGTGGTTGTGTTTGAGATAATCGATCGCGAAGGATTTTTTAACTTCAAAATCGCAAACGACGAGCCTTACAGGATAACCGAATCCATTTTCATAGTGCCAAATTCAAATTTAAACACCGTGTTTTTTGAGATGAGCGAGCAAAAA
The DNA here is from genome assembly GCF_012978815.1 of Campylobacter sp. RM16189. Classification (NCBI taxonomy): domain Bacteria; kingdom Pseudomonadati; phylum Campylobacterota; class Epsilonproteobacteria; order Campylobacterales; family Campylobacteraceae; genus Campylobacter; species Campylobacter sp. RM16189. The sequence goes on from NZ_LIWR01000044.1 coordinate 85,764, forward strand.
CCTAAAATTTCAAACAAAGACAAGCCTGAGCTTAGCTCGCTTGTAAAAAACAAAAATTTAGAAGAGATTGACGCGATAGACGAAGCGAAATTTAACTCTCTTGCTAGAACCACGATAGGCTTTTTAGACAGGCTAAAAGAACTCATCAAAGAAAACTCAACCGCATTTGAAGCTTCGAAATTTGCCCTCATCATGCTTTTTAGCTTCGTCTACGGCTTTTTGCACGCAGCGGGCCCGGGACATGGCAAACTGCTTACGACATCGTATTTTGCGGCAAGCGGAGGCAGCTACTTAAAAGCTTTTGGCTTCTCGCTTAAAATCGGCATTTTGCACGTGCTTGGCGCGCTCATGTTGGTTTGGATTACCATGAGTTTGCTTGAAAGTTTTGCGGCAAACGTAGCAAATTCCGCTGCAAATTTGACGACTAAAATTTCAGCCCTGATCATCATGGCGATCTCTGCTTATATGATATTTACGAAGCTAAAATCACTTAAACCAAAGGTTCATAACTACAAATTTAGCCCTCACAAGGCAGACTGCGGATGTGCGGCTTGTAAAGCAATGGAAGTTAAGCCAAAGAGCCTAAACGAGTGGTTTGTAGCGCTTGCAGCCTCGCTTGTGCCGTGTCCTGGAACTATCATCGTCTTTATACTTGCGTTTAGCTTAAATAGCTGGCTTATAGGCGTGATGAGCGGCGTTTTTATGGCGCTTGGCATGAGTATAGTTATATTTATCGCAGCGGTCTTTGGCACGAAGGTAAATGCGCTCTCAAAATATAAAAATTTAAAAATTTACTGCGAATTCCTAGCTCTTTTAGTGATGTTTGGCTTGGGAGCTTTTATGTTTTTTATCGCGGGCAGGATATCGGTTTTATGAACGGGGTTAGAATAGAGAATTTGTCGTTTGGATACGATGAGAATTTGATATTTGAAAATATAAATTTAAACTATGATATCAAGGATTTTCTAGCTATCATAGGTCCAAACGGCGGAGGCAAATCAACCCTGCTTCGCCTTATGCTAGGGCTTTTAAGACCTAAAAGCGGCGAGATAAAGATATTTGATAAAAACCCAAGCGAGGTTAGCAAAACCATAGGATACGTCCCTCAAAATATCTTTATAAACGTAAATTTTCCGATGAGGGTTTTAGAAGTGGTGCTTATGGGGCGAATAGATAGGAAAATTTTCGGCTTTTACACCAAAGACGATAAATCAGAAGCGATGAAAGCGCTTGAAAAAGTCGGCATGAGCGAGTTTGCAAACTCCCGCATAGGCGAGCTCTCAGGCGGTCAAAGGCAAAGAGTTTATATCGCAAGAGCGCTTTGTGCAAAGGCTAAAATTCTCATGCTTGATGAGCCAACCGCGAGCATCGACACCAAAGGGCAAGCTGCGATTTACAGCCTGCTTAGCGATATAAACAAAGAAGGAATCGGTGTCATCTTGATAAGCCATGACGTAAATATCGCGCTTAGCTTTGCTACGAAAGTTGCTTACGTAAATCACAAAATTCACATGCACGACATCGCGCCCGATCGTTCAAAGCAAGAATTCATCGCTCATCTTGCGCACGAGCATAATCACTTTTGCGATGTCGAGATCGCACTTAAAGAGTGCGGTTGCAAGAGCTTAGACAAAGGGCAAAAATGCTAGAAGCGCTAAATTTGGAATTTATGCAAAACGCCCTTATGGCAGGGCTTTTGGTAAGTATCGCATGCGGAGTTATCGGCTCGCTTGTGGTGATAAATCGCATGGTTTTCATCGCAGGAGGCATAGCACACGGAGCTTACGGCGGACTTGGGCTGGCGTTTTACTTCTCGCTTGAGCCGCTTTTGGGTGCTAGCGGATTTGCGATATTTCTAGCACTCCTGATAGCTACTATCACTCTAAACGATAAAAGCAAAATGGACTCGGTTATCGGTGCACTTTGGGCGTTTGGGATGGCGTTTGGCATTATCTTAATCGATCTAACGCCCGGATACAACGTAGATCTCATGAGCTATCTTTTTGGCTCGATTTTAGCGGTGCCTGATAGCGATCTAGCCTTTATGGCGGCGGTTGATTGCGTCATCTTGCTTATAGTTACGCTGCTTTACAGGCAGTTTGAAGCCCTTAGTTTTGATGCGGAATTCGCCAAACTTCGAGGAGTAAAAACCACACTTTTATACTATGTGCTAGTCTGCATGATGGCGCTAAGTGTCGTTATGACGATACGCGCAGTGGGTCTTATCTTAGTCATCGCACTTCTTACCATACCGCCTTATATAGCGCAAAATTTTTCTAAACGCCTTGGTGCAATGATGCTAAACGCCACTCTTATCTCGGCTGCGTTTTGCATATCGGGGCTTTGGCTTAGCTTTGAGGCAAACCTAACAAGCGGAGCAAGCATAATACTTATAGCCTCAATCTGCTTTTTTATATTTACGGCTATAAACAGACGCTAAATTTGGTTAATTTTAATAAATTTGCGCTTGTAAGATAACGAAATTTAAGCTTTTTGACTCTTGTAGTAGCTTCCTACTTCACTGATTATAATTCCAAAAAGTATAAGCAAAGCTCCTAAAATCTGCCACGAGCTTAAAATTTCCCCGCCAACAAAATACCCAAAAAGCCCCGCACTAACAGGCTCAAAAGTAAAGATAAGAGCCGTTTTCATAGGAGTTGTGTAGCGCTGCATCGCCGACTGAACAAAAAATGCAAAGACGGTCGCAAATACCGAAGTTATGATAACAGCTTTAAAAAATGCATAGTTAGCCACAGGCAAAACGCTATGCGTATCAAAAACAAGAGCCGCAAAAAGACATAGGGCGGTTACTACCAAAAACTGCATGCAAACCATCTGATAAAGCTCGCATTTGCGCACAAAAACGCCCGTAAATATGATATGAACGGAATAAGCAACGGCACAAAGCACGGAGAGAATTTCACCTCTGCCAAACCCAAGCTCGCTATCGCTTAGCAAATACAGCCCAAAAGCCGATAAAAAGGCTCCTATAAACGAATAAACATAGACTTTTTGCCTAAAAAACAGAAATACTATAAAAGGCACAAAAACTACATTTAATCCCGTGATAAAGGCAACGGTCGAGCTAAAAGTGTATTTAAGGGCAAAGGTTTGAAGTGCAAAGCCCGCAAACAAAAACACACCTAGCAAAGAGCCGAATTTAAGAGAATTTGGGTCAAATTTCTTAACAAATTTAATCGAAATCAAACCCATTAGCAGAGTTGAGATCAAAAATCTCCAAAACAAAATAACAAAAACGCCGTTACTCTTAAGCGCTTCAGCCATCGGTAAAAACGTCACGCCCCACACGACGGCAACGACTACAAGAGCGAGATCGGCGCCAAATTCCTTTATCTTTTTCGTCATATTATGAGTTTAAATTTAAGCTAAAAGTTATTTAAAAATATTTTCAATAGCTTTTTTGCCGTAACCCACAGGATCGCTTCTAAGCGACTTTTCATTTTCGCTCATCACTTTAAATAGCCCATCAAGCGTCTTTCTCGTGATGTATCCGTTTAGATCCTCGCCATCGTTTGTTACATATTCGCCCATGCCAAGGCTTGAAGCCACAGATTTAACCGACTTCATACTCTCCGAGCCGCCAAGAGAATTTTTTACAAATGAATTTAGCCCGTTATAAGCGGTTGCAAAGCTGTTTTGACTCATCATCTTTTCAATGATCGGCTTAAATATCTTTTCAAGCTCCTTGCTTGAATTTTGTTGCAAAAATTTACTAAAACTATCATTTCCGCCGTTCATGATCTTTTTGACATCGCTTTCATTCATGTTTTTTATAGTTTTTGAAAAGACATCGGCAGCTCCGGGAACTGCGCTACTTGCGGCTTTGTTTATGGAAGCAACCAGCTCGTTTGCCCACTTGTCGCCGCCAACTTTCTTTGCTAAATTTGCAGCCGTTTGTAAGCTTGGCGGAAGCGGAATTTTAGCCGAGGCATTTTTGATAAATCCGTCATTTGAAAGCTCTTTTACGGCATACTCAAGAGCCGAGCTTACCATGCTTTTATAATCGCTATTTGTAGAGGCTTGATTTACGGCTTTAAGCCCGTCTCCAACCATTTTACCCCAATCCGTACCAAAAGCGCTTAAAGCAAAAAATAGCGCTAAAATCACGATTTTTTTCATAATAATATCCTTTAAATTTAACCCTGCAAGCATAAATTAGGCTTAGCAAGTAAATAAAATGATATTAAATTTTGGCTTTTCATCACTTGAAATTTATCTTTATACGCTAAATTTGCGCTCATAAAATATCAAATTTTAATTCCGTCAAATAAAGCCGAATTTTAATCTTAAAAAAATTAGTTTTAATGTAAAATTAGCCTTTTTCAGGAGAATTTATGGAGCTTTTATTATTAGCTTTCGCCCTTGCCATGGATAGCGTAGCACTCAGTATCGCAAGCGGTGCAAAATGCCGCGCATTAACCGTTTCGGGGGTCATTAAAGTCTCTTTTATATTTGGCTTTTTTTCAAGCTCTTATGCCATTTTTGGGATATTTTTTAGGGCTAACCTTCGTAAGCTTCATAGCTTCTATAGATCATTTTGTCGCATTTGGCATACTTTCATTTTTGGGTATCAAAATGATACTTGAGGCAAGAGAGCATAAAGACGAAGCCTGTTTAAATGACCTAGGACTAAAAGTCCTAACCATAGGCGCAATAGCTACGAGTATCGATGCGCTGGCTGTCGGAGTGACATTTAGCTTTGAGAATATAGACATCATTTATACTAGTATTTTGATAGGATCTATCTGCTTTATACTATGCGTTTTGGCGTGTTATGCGGGGAAATTTTTAGGTATAGTTTTAGAAAAAAAGGCTCTTATTTTAGGCGGAGTTATACTCATAGGCATAAGCGTAAAAATTCTCATCACCCATCTTTTAGACCATGGGTTCTTGGCTCATTTAAAGCCGTTTTGATTTTACGCTTACTATTTTATAACTCCGCACCAATAGGTAAATTTAGCCTATGCTACCGAATTTTCCGCTGTTATAATCATTAATAGCTTGGCGAATTTCATCTTTTGTATTCATCACAAACGGTCCATATCCGACAATCGGCTCATCTATAGGTTCGCCTGAAAGAAGCAGGATTTTTACATCTTGTCCGACTGCCTTTACTCTCACTTCACCGTCGCCTTTTTCAAAATTTACCAACTGAGCTTCGCCTGCGCTTTCATTGCCGTTAAAAATCGCTTCTCCGCGCAAAACAACCATAGAAAGCGAATGTGAAGCAGGTACGTTTATAACCGCTTCTTTGCCGGAATTTATCATAACGTCCCAAACATTCATCGGCGTAAATGTGCTCGCCGCTCCGCTTACTCCATCAAATTCTCCCGCTATGATCCTTGCTTGTCCCGCACCGTCTGCAAATTTGATCACAGGGATTGCTTGGCGCGATAAGTGCTGGTATTTTGCGGGAGTGTTTTTATGCTTTTTAGGTAAATTTACCCAGAGCTGAACCATCTCAAAAAGTCCGCCCGAACGGCTAAAATCCAAAGAGTGAAACTCCTCGTGCACTATGCCCGCACCCGCCGTCATCCATTGCACGTCGCCCGATTTTATAACTCCGCCGCCACCGCTTGAATCCTTATGTGCGACCTCGCCGCTATAAGCTATCGTTACAGTCTCAAATCCTTTATGCGGATGGTGTCCGACTCCTCTTGGAAAGTCCGTTAAATTCGGTTTAAAAACCTGAGGTGCAGCGTAATCAAGCATCAAAAACGGATCAGTACCGCGATCTTCGCCCATATGGCTAAAAAGCGGTTGAACTAAAAATCCGTCTCCGACCCAATGCGCACTATTTGATTTGTAAATTTTATTAACTTTTCTCATTTTTTATCCTTTATTTTATTTAAAATTTCGGTATTTTAATGCAGTCTCGTTAATATATTATTTAAAATCGGTAAATAAAAATTAAGATTATTAATCCAAACTTAAACAACTCTATTTATTAACGTATATCTATAAAATTTCACTCAAATTTGAATATAATTGTAAAAATTTAAGCGCGAAAAGGCTCGAAATGTTTAATTTTATATTCTCTTGGAAGTGCTATTTCTTACTTTTGATAATAGGAGTTGGCGGGTATCTCGCCGTGCCATACCTTGACGCGGCAGGCGCTCACAATGAAACGATAGAGGTGTTTAAGATACTAACTATGGCTATGGTAATGGGCATTGCCATATACCTGCTACTTGCGATTTGGGTGATACTTTTTAAAACTATCAGATCCTAAAGCAACTAATTTATCTCAAAGCGTCTTTTTTAAAAAGCCGTATATTTGGATACGAATTTAAAATTTGATATGAATTTTCAAGCTCTTTGCGTTTAGAGCTAAATTTAACTCGTCCGATTAAATTTAGCCGAACTGGGAGTTTTAATCCTTACCAAAACAACATAAAAGCAATGCGAATTTATCAAAACAAAAGACAATTAAATTTCTATCTCAATTCCCACGGGGCAATGATCGCTTCCCGTTATATCACTAAGTATAAATGCGTCCTTAAGGCGATCTTTAAGGCTTGCCGAAATGAAAAAATAATCAATCCTCCAGCCGACATTTTTAGCTCTAGCGTTAAATCTATAGCTCCACCACGAATAAGCATCCTCTTTGTCGCCGTGAATTTGTCTAAAAGTATCGATAAATCCGTGCTTTATAACCTCATCTATCCACTCTCGTTCAATCGGCAAGAAGCCCGAGGTCTTAGAATTCGCCTTTGGATTTTTAAGATCTATCTCGCGGTGAGCGGTATTAACGTCTCCGCAAAATATCACGTCCCTGCCTTCACGCACAAGCTCATTGCAGTAGGCTAGAAATTTCGCATAAAAATCCATCTTGTAAGCTAGTCTTTCATCATCCTTTTGCCCGTTTGGAAAGTATATGTTAAAAAGCACGATATTGCCAAACCTATGCTCCAAAACTCGCCCCTCATCGTCGTTAAAAAACTGCGATTTTAGAGTAGCTACCGGAAACTTACTAAGGCTCATTACGCCCGAATACCCTGCCCTGACGGCCGAATTTACGCTCACATCGCTAAATCCGAGCTTATAAATCTCGCTAGGCACATCAGCTTCTTTTACTTTTATCTCTTGAAGTCCTAAGAAATCGGGCTTAATCTCATCAAGCCAACTAAATCCGTCTTTGCTTGCGACCGCGCGAAGTCCGTTTACGTTCCATGAAATCAGTTTCAAATTTAGTCCTTTTTAATTGCAATTATACGCACTCAACCTAAATTTAAGAGTCTATTTTGATATAATTATTCAAAAATTTAAGGTCTAAAATTGAGAAATCAGCCAAAATACAAATTCTTTAAAAATTGGAGTTACGCGATCGCAGGACTAAAGGAAATTTTTAAAAACGAAAGCAGCTTTAGGCTTGAAATTTATATATTTTTGCCCGCTTTTATCTCTCTTTTGTTTTGGAATTTCGGCGCGGTTTTAAATTTATTTTTGATTTTTAGTATGGTTTTGGTTCTGGTTTGCGAGTGCATAAACTCCGCAATTGAACGTATAGTAGATCTTGCAAGCCCTGAAATTCATCCTCTAGCAGGTGCGGCAAAAGACGCAGGAAGCGCTGCGGTAATGATATGCAACACGCTTTGTGCAGGAGTGTGGATATATGCGATTTGGGATAAATTTTGAACTCGCTTGAAAGAGAAATTTTTGGCACTTTAATCGGCGAAAAGAAATTTGAGATAATTGAGTTTTTTATCCAAAATTTAGATGAAAACGGACTTATAAATTTCACAATTGCAGAAATTTGCAATGCTACAAATTCAAGCAAACCGACCGTCATAGAAACGATAAAACTGCTTGAAAATAGAAAAATTTTTAAGCGAGTAAAAAACGGAGTTTATGCGTTTAAGAATTTAAAATTTAATGATTTTTGATTTTAGTTTGTCTGAGATTAAAATTTACTTATATTAACTAAATGCAACCAGTCTGAACTTAATAGGTACAATCTTCTATTTACTCTTAATCTAATCAAATTTTAGCTGATTGCCTCAAAAAGGGCGCAAAACTAGGATATTTATAACAGAATCAAACTTAAATTTATATCTACCCTATATGCCTATTTATGATTTTTGTATCACAATAATTCAAAGATATATAAGTTTAAACGGATAATAGTATGAATTTATATTATAAACCGGCAGCAGATATAGCTTCGGCTTGATGGTGCGCTATAAGAGGTTCTATTATCTCGTCAAAAAGCCCGCCTGCCATGATGGCATCCAGTCTATAAAGCGTTAAATTTATGCGGTGATCGCTTATGCGATTTTGCGGGAAGTTGTAGGTGCGAATTCGACCGCTTCTATCTCCTGTGCCCACTTGGCTCTTGCGCTCGCTAGTCTCTTTTGCAAGGCGCTCAGCCTCTTGCATCTCATAAAGTCGAGCTTTAAGCACTTTCATTGCGGCCTCTTTGTTTTTGTGCTGGCTTTTTCCGTCCTGGTTGGTTACTACAAGACCTGTCGGGATATGTATGATACGCACGGCACTATCGGTTGTATTTACGCTTTGTCCGCCGTGTCCCGAGCTTCGCATAACGTCGATTCTTAAGTCATTTGGATTTATCTCTACTTCACTATCTTCAACCTCAGGCATGATTGCGACAGTAACGGCCGAAGTATGGACTCTACCCTGACTTTCAGTCTCAGGCACACGCTGAACTCTATGCGTTCCGCCTTCGTATTTTAGCCTTGAGTATGCGCCGTTTCCTTTTACGAGCAAGATAATCTCTTTAAACCCGCCCGTGTTGCCCTCGCTTTGGCTTACTACTTCAAATTTATATCCGCGAAGCTCGGTATAGCGAACATAGGCGTTAAAAAGATCGCCTACAAATAGCGCCGCCTCATCTCCACCGGTTCCAGCACGAATTTCAAGAAAGATGTTTTTATCGTCGTTTGGATCTTTTGGAAGAAGTAGAATTTTTATCTCTTCTTCAAGCTCGGCTTTACGGATTTCAAGGCTCTTTAGCTCATCTTTAGCAAGCTCGCCAAGCTCGTCGTCATCAAGTAGAAGTTTGTTTTCGTCAATGTCGGCTAAAATTTGCAAATACTCTTTGGAGGCATTTCTGATATCTTCTATACTTGATTGCTCTTTGGAGAGCTTGGTCATATTTGCGATATCTTGAGTGATTGATGGATCGCTTAGCAGACGAGAGAGTTCGTCATAACGATCCAAAAACGGTTGCAGTTTATTAGCTAACATTTAAAATTTAGTGATTAAGCCGCTGTGTTTAGAGTGTTTACAAGCTTCGCCAAGCGTCCAACGCGGCGTGAAGCTGTTTGTTTTTTCAAAAATCCTTTGCTAACAAAGCTATGTAGGCTTTTATTAGCTTCTTTTAGCGCTTTTAAAGCAGTCTCTTTATCGCCGGCTTCTACTGCTACACGTACGGCTTTTGTGATATTCTTAAGTCTTGTGCGATAAAATCTGTTTCTTTCGGTTCTTTTTATCGTCTGTCTAGCTCTTTTTTCAGCAGATTTATGGTTTGCCATAATATACCTTTTTCATAATTTTAGTCCGTGATTATATAAAATTTAGTTTTAAATAGCGCTTAATTTAAGTGAAATTTAAAGCAGTCAAAATTCACGTATTTAAATTTGTGAAATTTTGATAGAATACAACAAATTTTATCATAGATAAGGCAAAATAGCTTTTAAATCATGAAGGATAAATATGAAACTATTCGGTACCGACGGAGTTAGAGGCAAGGCGGGAGCTAAACTATCTGCGCAAACTTCCATGAGGCTGGCGATGGCTGCTGGAATTTATTTTCGTAAATTTGCTCAAGTTACTAATACCATCTTGCTTGGCAAAGACACTAGAAGAAGCGGGTATATGATAGAAACAGCCATCGTTGCGGGACTTACCGCGGTCGGCTATAACGTGCGCCAGATCGGCCCTATGCCCACACCTGCGATCGCATTTCTTACCGAAGATATGCGCTGTGATGCGGGTATAATGATAAGCGCTAGCCACAATCCATACTACGATAACGGTATCAAATTTTTTGATAAACACGGCAATAAACTAACCCAAGAGGCTGAAGCTGAGATAGAAAAAATCTATTTTGACGATGAGTTAATCGCTCAAAGCCAAAAACATATGCTTGAAATCGGCGCTTCAAAGAGAATTGACGACGTTATAGGTCGCTACATAGTTCATATCAAAAATTCCTTTCCGAAATCTTTGACTTTGCACGGAATAAGAGTTGTTTTAGACGTAGCAAACGGCGCGGCTTACAGAGTAGCACCGACGATATTTAGCGAGCTTGGCGCGGAAACCATCGTGATAAACGATGAGCCAAACGGAAGCAACATAAATCTAAACTGCGGTGCGCTCTATCCGCAAAATTTAGCAAGCGAGGTCGTGAGATTAAGAGCTGATATCGGACTTGCTTTTGACGGAGACGCCGATAGGCTTGTCGTGGTTGATGAAACGGGTGAAGTGGCAAACGGAGACGCACTTCTTGGAGTGCTTGCGATGTATCTTCATAAAAACAAAACTTTAAAAGGCGGCGGAGTCGTAGCAACCGTGATGAGCAACGCCGCGCTTGAAGACTACCTTACAAAGCATAAAATAAAGCTACTTCGCGCAAACGTAGGCGATAAATACGTCCTTGAGATGATGCAAGAAAACGGCATAAATTTTGGCGGTGAACAAAGCGGACATATAATCTTTTCAGATTATGCCAAAACAGGCGACGCGCTCGTGGCCGCAATGCAGTTTATCGCTTGCATGCTAACTCAAGGCAAAAAAGCAAGCGAAATTTTAAGCGAGATCAAGCCATATCCGCAAATTTTACTAAATTTAAAAGTCGCAGATAAAAAACCTCTTGAGAGTATAGAAGGGCTAAAAGCACTCAAAGAAAATCTCAGAAAAGACGGAATCAGACCTTTATTTAGATACTCGGGAACCGAAAATTTAATCCGCCTTCTGCTTGAAGGAAAATGCCCCGACAAAGTGCAAAAACGAATGGATGAAGTGGAAAAATTCTTCACTAAAGCTCTAAATGCCTAGAGTTTTGATCAAATTTTTTATAGCTTTTTTTGTCGTTTTTATAGCCGATCAGCTCGTTAAGCAAATTTTCTTAAACGGCTTTACCTGGCAGGGAGAATACTTCTCTTTGGTGCTTGCGTTTAACAAAGGTGTTGCCTTTTCGATGTTTGCAAGCCTTGGAGAGTGGCTTAAATTCATCCAAGTAGCTCTTATCGCAGCAGTTTTAGCATATCTTGTCTGGCAAAAAGAGATTTTAAAAGATCACACCATAGCTATTGGAATTTTGCTTGGTGCGGGCAGCTCAAACATTCTTGATCGCTTCGTGCACGGCGGAGTTGTGGATTATGTTTATTGGCATAAGTGGTTTAGTTTTGCTATTTTTAACCTTGCAGATGTTATGATTGATGTTGCGGTTTGCATTATCTTATGGCAAAGCTTTAAAAAGCCAAAAAATAGCGCCAAATGAAAGCCGAGCGGGTACTAGCAAGCCGGTAAAGTCGCATTTAAATTTTATAAATTTGATGCAAATTCGCTTAAATTTATAAAACTTAAAAAGGATGAAAAATGGGAAATAACGTATATATCGCTTATGCGCTTTGGCTGTTTTGCGGCTGGTTCGGGGCGCACCGTATATATCTTGGCAAATTTATCAGCGGATTTTTTATGATGACGCTGTTTTTTATGGGCTCGATGACATATTGGATACTGATAGGTTGGTTGTTTTGGCTGATTTGGGGTATTTGGTGGCTGTTTGATATATATCTTACGGGTGTTTATGTGGAGAAAAATTTGCAAAAAGACGAGCTTAAACACGAGCTTAAAAAGCAAGATCTCGAGGCTCAGCTCAAAAGGCTTTATGAGCTTTACGAAGAGGGCAGGATAAGCAAAGCCGAATTTGAAGCTAGAAAAGAAATTTTATTTAGATAAAAGGAGAGTAAATGGCGGAATACTATAATCTCATTAAGTATTTTCACTACTTGGCGTTTATATCGTGGATGGCTGTGTTGTTTTATCAACCGCGCCTATACGTATATCACGCAGAACATATGGATAAACCCGACTTCGTAAAGGTAGTCGAGGTTCAAGAGTATAAGATGTATCACTATGTAGGCTGGGTTTCTATCATCGGCACGTTTTTAACGGGAATTTTGATACTCGTGGCGATACCTGACCTGCTTAAAAGCGGATATGTACATGTAAAGCTTACCGTAGTCGTGCTGCTGGCGATATACCATCTTGATCTTGGCAGATACATGAAACTGCTTCGTGAAAAACGCTGTAACAAATCAGGCATGTTCTTTCGTGCATACAACGAGGTGCCTACTATAGCTATGGTCATCATCATCTGGATGATGGTCTATAAACCGTTTTAAATTTGACTCGATTTTCGAGTCAAATTTAAGCTATTAAGCTCTAGACTTCCTGGCTGCGGTTCTAACAGCATCAATTAAGGCAGAGCGAATTCCATGCTCTTCAAGCACTCTTAAAGCCTCTATCGTAGTTCCTGATGGCGAACAAACCTCATCTTTTAACTGCGCAGGGTGTTTGCCTGTTTTAAGAATCATATCAGCACTTCCTGCTACGCTAGCCGCTATTATTTCATAAGCCTTAGCTCTGGGCATCCCTTCTAACACTCCTCCATCAGCAAGAGCTTCTATAAGCATAAAAACATAGGCCGGTAAACTTCCTGCGATAGCGGTAAACACCGGGATTAGTTTCTCTTCTATCTCGTGAGTAGTTCCAAAACTTTGCAAAACTTTAAGCACGCTCAAACGCTCATTATCATTTAAATTTTCATTAAAACAAACAGCCGTTACACCCTTGCCTATAGCCGCGGGAGTATTTGGCATAGTTCGCACTATCTTTTTATCGCTTCCTAAAATCTCAGCAATCATCTCTATAGTAAAATTTGGTGCAACGGTAACGATAATTTGATTTTTGATATCTTTTTTAATCAAATTTAGCACACTTTCATAGCTGTTTGGCTTGATAGCAAGCACGATAATGTCTGAATTTTGAACTATTTTACGCTCACTATCAAGAGGAGTTATGCCAAATTTAAACTTTAAATTCTCATTTTTACTTCTATCATAAACAAAAATTTCACTTAAACTACAAATTTTAGAGTTTGTAATGGCGGCTATCATCGCAGATGCCATATTGCCACCGCCTATAAATCCTAATTTCATATTAATCCTTTCAATTATGCTAAAAAATATTGTGGATATTTGACTACCTAATTTGCCCGGCTCCTCGCACAATATATTTTGTAGTAGTTAGCTCTCTAACCCCCATCGGTCCTCTTGCGTGCAGTTTTTGAGTAGAAATTCCTATCTCTCCGCCAAAGCCAAATTCCCCACCATCACTAAATCTAGTAGATGCGTTTGCATAGACTACTGCACTATCTATCTCATTTAAAAACTTCTCTATATTTTCGTAATTTTCGCTTAATATACTATCTGAATGCCCGCTTGAATGTGAATTTATATGTTCTATCGCCTCATTTACTCCGCTCACCATTTTTACAGATAAGATAAGATCTAAAAATTCCGCTCCAAAATCGTCATCGCTAGCTAGTTTTACATTATCAAATCCATGATAATTTTCAAACAGTAAATCTTGCAAACGAATCTCCACTCCATCCAGCTCACTAATCAAATTTAGTAAAATTTTATCTACTACACTACTATGAAGCAATACGCATTCTACAGCGTTGCAAACACTTGGGCGCTGAGTTTTAGCATTTTTTATTATTTTTACGGCACTATCTAAATTTGCACTTTCATCCACATAGATATGACACACTCCTGCGCCGGTTTCGATGACTGGAATCGTTGCATTTTGCACGATAAATTCTTTGAGATTTTTGCCTCCTCTTGGTATCAAAACATCTATAAATTCGTGCATCTTTATCATTTGATTTACCGCTTCGCGATCCGTTGATTCAATCAGTTGAACTGCAAATTTTGGAAGCTTAAATTTTATCCCAACATCGTTAAATAAATTTACTAGAAATTTATTTGAATTTATCGCATTTGCAGAGCCTCTTAAGATGACAGAATTTGAGCTTTTAAGAGCTAAGGCAGCTGCGTCTATGGTTACATTTGGCCTAGACTCATAAATGATACCTACGACACCCAAAGGCACGCGGATTTTAGAAATTTGCATGCCGTTTTTATGCCTCCATCCGTCCAAAATCTCGCCGATAGGATCTGTAAAATTAGCCAGCTCTATCACACCTTTAGCCATAGCCTCTATTCTGGCATCACTTAATGTCAAGCGATCAAGCAAAGCAGGGGTTAAGCCGGCCTTTTTTCCGCTTTCGATATCAAGCAAATTAGCCTTTTTTATCTCATCTCTTTGTGCTAAAATTTCATTTGCAACAGCTCTCAAAATCTCATTTTTGTCTTCGCTTTTAAGTGTTAAAAGCTCTCTACTGGCAGCTTTTGAGTCTTTAGCAATTTTTAAAATTTCATCCACACTACCCTCCTAAACTAGCAGCAAATTATCAATATGCACGACATCATCGTCATATTTATGCCCTAAAATTTCCTCTATCTCCTCGCTCTTTCTGCCCTTTATTAACATAATTTCACTTGAAGAGTAATTACTTATACCCTTTGCTATAACATCTTTTACATTTAATATCTCAACTATCTGTCCGCGCTCAAATTCTCCGCTGACATCTTTTATGCCAACACTTAATAGACTTTTTCCGCTTTTTAGCGCTTTAGCTGCACCCTCATCGATAATTATTGTGCCTTTTTTGCTTGTGCCATATCCCAGCCAATATTTACGCGAACTAATCTTCTTGTCCTGCCTTAAAAACAGAGTTCCTATCTCCTCGCCTTTAACGGCTCTTATTATATTTTCAGGATTTTCACCATTTACTATTATCAAATTCGTGCCTATTTTAGTAGCCATTTGAGCGGCTATTATCTTAGTTATCATGCCACCTGTGCCAAATTTACTACCCTCGCCTTGAGCCATATTTTTAATATCTTCATTAATGTCTTCAACTAAATTGACAAATTTAGCATCCTTATAAACATTTGGATTTTTATCATATAGCCCATCTATATCGCTTAAAATTATTAACAAATCAGCATCTATAAGCCCTGATACAAGAGCGCTTAAAGTGTCATTATCACCGACCTTTAATTCGTCACTTACTACCGGATCATTTTCATTTATAATAGGAATTATTTTTTTAGCCAGAAGTGTGCTACATACGTTTCTTGCGTTTAAGTATCTATTTCTATCGCTAAAATCACTTCTGGTTAGAAGTAGTTGCGCTATAGTCTTACCATGCGCCCAAAATAAAATTTGATACAAATGTATTAAGGCAACCTGTCCTACCGATGCCAAAGCCTGCTTCTCATTTAATGTCTTTGGTCGCTCATTTATATTAAGCTCTCCCATGCCGGCACCAACGGCTCCAGAGGTTACAAGAGTGACTTCAAAGCCCTCGTCCACAAGTCTAGCTATACTTGCAACTATGCGTTTAATTTTCTCTTCGTTTAGTTTGCCGTTTGATTTAGTAAGAGTAGATGTGCCTACTTTGATCACAACTCTTTTGATATCTTTTAATGCTTTTCTACTCATTTTTTACCTTAAATTTTAAAAAAATTATATCTAAAAAAGCCTTATTTTAATTTTTTAATGTTAATATAAAAGATTAAAAAACCAGGAGGTAATAATGAGTGGAATTAAGAGCGGAATAAAGAAATTTCTGCAACATCAAGCCAGTTCCGGCATTATATTGATGATCGCTACAGTACTTGCGCTAATTTGTCAAAATACTTTTTTAAGTCATTTTTATAATGAATTTTTACGCACTCCTTTTAGTGTAAGTTTTGGTGAATATGGTCTAAATAAGCCGTTAATTCTTTGGGTTAATGACGGACTTATGGCGGTATTTTTCTTTCTAATCGGACTTGAGCTAAAACGCGAGGTTATAGAAGGTGAGCTAAGAGATCCTGCTCAAATAGGACTTCCTATCATAGGTGCCGTTGGAGGTGTTATATTACCGGCTATAATATTTTGGATGTTTACTAAAGATGATAGTTTTGCACTTAGAGGATGGGCTATACCTACAGCTACGGATATAGCATTCGCTCTTGGAATTTTAAGTCTGCTTGGTTCAAGAGTGCCGACCAGCCTCAAAGTATTTTTGATGACTTTAGCCATTATAGACGACCTCTGTGCTATCGTTATTATCGCTTTATTTTACACAAGTAAACTAAGTTTAGCATCCCTGCTTATATCGGGAAGCTGTCTAGTAGTGCTATTTGCACTAAATAGGCTAGGGGTTAAAAGCAAAATAGCCTTTTTGGTCGTTGGCCTAATTCTGTGGGTAAGTGTGTTAAAATCAGGTGTTCACGCAACTATAGCAGGCGTTGTGGCGGCATTTTTCATACCTCTTAGCTTTAAAGATGAACCAAACCATTCAATGCTAAAAAATATAGAGCATGATCTTCATGGCTGGGTAGCATTTGCGATCTTACCTATATTTGCATTCGTAAACGCAGGAGTTTCACTTAAAGGCATAGATATAGGACACATCTTATCGCCTGTGCCTCTTGGTACTATTCTTGGACTATTTATAGGTAAGCAAATCGGAGTATTCAGCTTTAGCTTCATGGCTATAAAATTTGGATTTGCAGGGCTACCAGATAAGGCAACTTACAAGCAGCTATACGGAGTAGCGATACTATGTGGAGTCGGTTTTACTATGAGTCTATTCGTAAACGGACTAGCATACCACGACTCTGACGCATTTGCACACACAGACAAGTTAGCTATTTTACTAGGCTCATTCATATCAGGCATTATAGGCTACATAATGCTTAGGTTCACAACTAGCGCAAATACAAACAATAATGACTAATCTAAACCTGCCAAAAATGGCAGGTTTACTCAGATTATAAATAACACAAATAATAAATCAATATTCTTAAATAATATTAAATATTTTTTTATCATACTTTGGCTACTATTTTGATATTTCAAAATAAAGGAGCGCTTTTGATGAAGTTTTTCATTTCTATTTTAATGATTTTCAATCTGGCATTTGCTAAAGATTTTTTAGTAAAAGATATGCGCGGCGTAGAGGTAAAAATCGCTGAACCGCTTACGAAGATAGCGACTATCGATGATGGCTTTGTCGAAGGCGTGATGACGCATCTTGGCGTGATTGACAAGGTTAAGGTTATCGGCTCTTGGTCGATGAAAAGAGACTACAAATACTCCTTCACAAGGCGCTCAGGCGAGAGCTACACGCTTCGCGGCTGGAACACGATGAAGTATCTTCACCCTTGGCTTGATGAGCTAACCTGCATAAATTCACCGCAAGGAAACGTGATAAATTTTGAAAATTTAGCCAACGAAAATCCGCAACTCGTCATCCTTCGCGTAGGCGACTGCACGCTTAGAGGCTCAAACAAAGACGCGGTTGAAAAGACAATATCGACCATAGAGGCCCTTGGTCTTCCGCTTGTAGTGATTTATGCTCCTCAAGGGGCTGAAATTTCGACCATGAAAGAGGAGATGAGAGTTCTTGGCGACGTGTTTAATCAAAGGCAAAAGGCTCTTAAGCTATTTGAATATCTTGACGGCACTCAAAAGCTCATTGAGGAGCGAACATCCAAGCTAAAAGAGAGCGAAAAAGTAAGCATGCTTTACATGGGGCTTAATCCAAACGTGCGCAAAAACGGCGGTATGGCGACAGCTTACGGAGTAAATACGCCCGAATCTTTCATCATACAAAATGTCGCAGGTGCTAAAAACGCATTTACGGGCGATGGCACAAACGTGATCTTAAGCACTGAGCAGCTTTACGCGATAGATCCTGATGTGATCGTGCTTCCTACATCAAACGGCTATCACCCTGCAAGCGAGCTTCTAGACTCTCCTGACTTTGAAAAGCTAGGCGAGCTAAAAGCGGTGCAAAACAAGCGCGTATATGCGATGCCTTGGTCGCCGATGAACTGCGCTAGACGCGTTGAATACCCTATCGACATGCTAATCATCGCAAAAGCTGCGTATCCAAAGCTATTTAGCGATATAAAGGTTCATGAGTTCGTGCTTAAATTTTATAAGGACGTTTATGGCGTAGATGAGGCTACGGCTAAGGCGCTAAGAAGCGAGCAAATTTTAGACTGGACCGTGGAAGATGACTTCTAGCGAGCGTGCTAAGTCAAAATTTAAATCAAAATATGTATTTTTAATATTTCTCGTCGCGATACTTGCCGTTTGCATGGTAGCAGCACTCATGCTTGGGGATTATAAAATTTCCGTCAGCAAGATAATTAGCGTGCTTGGACTTAAGCTTTTTGATTTAGAGGCTTCGGGAATAACAAAAATGGATCAGATCGTGGTTTTTGATATCAGAATGCCTCGAATTTTAACCGCAGCAATCATCGGCTTTGCCCTATCAAACGCAGGTGCCGTGTATCAAGCCTGTTTTAGAAATCCGCTTGTCGAGCCGTTTATCTTAGGAGCTAGCTCGGGAGCTGCGCTTGGAGCGGCATTTGGGATCATATTTGCGGGATTTTTCCTAAGCATAACGGCAAGCGCGTTTATGTTTTCGCTTTTGGCGGTATTTTTATCATACACATTAGCGCGAAATGGCGGCATAGTGCCTGTGGTGGGGCTTATACTTTCAGGCGTGATCGTAGGCTCGATATTTTCGGCGGGCGTTTCTATCATCAAGTATGTAAGCGAGGATGCGCAACTTCGCGAGATAACATTTTGGATGATGGGTGGGCTATACTACTCCAAATGGGACGCACTTGGCGAAATTTTAGCAGTCGTTGCGGTGTGTTTTGCGGTTTTAAGCGCGCTTTCTTGGAAGCTAAATTTGCTCTCTTTAGGGGATAATCAAGCAAAAAGCCTCGGTATAAATCCCGAGAAGTACAAATTTATCTTTATCGTCATAGCTACGCTCATGACTGCAACCTGCGTGGCAAACGTCGGCATAATCGCATGGATAGGGCTTATCATGCCGCATGTGGCAAGGCTTTTAATTGGGCCTGATAATCGCTGGGTGCTACCGATAGCGGGGCTTTTGGGCGCGATTTACCTGCTTATATGCGACACCTTAGCGCGCACGATAACGATAGCTGAAATTCCCGTTGGTATCATCACTTCGCTTGTGGGCGCGCCGTTTTTGATAGTGCTTTTAAGAAGCAAGGCAAAGGAGCTTTTAAAATGAGTTTTTCAAATATGCTTGAGGCCAAAAATTTATCGTTTAGTTATGGGGATTTTGCGCTTAAAAACATAAATTTAAGCGTTAAAAGAGGCACTATCTGCGGACTGCTTGGAGCAAACGGAAGCGGTAAGAGCACATTTTTTAACTGCTGCATGAATTTTTTAGAGCTTAAAGAGGGGGAGATCCTCATAAATTCGGAGGTTTCAAACCGCAAGGACTCATCTTGGCTGGCTAAAAATATCGCTTACGTAGCTCAAAATTTGGAGCTAAATTTCCCATTTTACGCAAAAGATATCGTGCTCATGGGGCGCTCTCCTCACATAAAAAGCATATTTGGTCCAAGCAAAAAGGATAAACAGATAGTGCGCGAGGCTATGGAATTTATCGGTATATCAGAGCTTGCCGATAAGCGCATGAGCGAACTTAGCGGCGGGCAGCGCCAGCTTGTATTTATCGCGCGTGCTTTGGCGCAAGAGACACCTTTGATGCTACTTGATGAGCCCACATCTGCACTTGATTTTAAAAACCAAATTTTGCTTTGGAAAATTCTGCAAAAGATCGCAAGCGAGGGCAAAACGATCATGATATGCACGCATGAGCCAAACCATATATTATGGTTTTGCGATGAGGTCGTGGCGTTCGACAAAGGCGAAGTAGTCGCCACAGGCAAGGTAAAAGATATCATAAACAATGAGTTTTTAAAGCGAATTTACGGCGATACTTGCAAATTTAAAAGCCTCAAAGAGCGCGATATAATATTTCCGAATTTATGATTTTAACTTCTAAATAGATACAATTGGCTTTAAATTTAGGAATTTAAAGTGAAAGAGAAAATTTTAGTAAGTGCGTGCCTGCTTGGCGTAAACTGCAAATACAACGGCTCAAGCAACCAAACAAAAGAGCTTGAGCGCAAATTTAACCATCTTGCTTTGAACTATGAAATTTTATCCGTCTGTCCCGAAGAGCTTGGCGGGCTTGCAACTCCAAGAGAGGTAGCTGAGATAAATGGCGAAAAAGTCTTTACAAAAAGCGGCAAGGACGTAACCGAGCAGTTTTTAAAAGGGGCTAAAATTTGTGTCGATCTAGCCTTAAAAAATGGCTGTAAATTCGCCGTTTTAAAATCCAAAAGCCCAAGTTGCGGAAGCAAGTTTATATATGATGGAACATTTAGCAAAACTCTTAAAACAGGCGATGGCTTTACGGCAAGAGCTCTAAGGCAACTCGGCATAAAAATTTTAGATGAAAATTTCAGTTTAGATTATGAAATAAATTTAATCATCTAGCACATTATTTAAATTTTAAAGCCAGTAATGCTTTTTGGTAGTTGAATCAAATAAAAAATCGCCAAGCACAGTCAAAAAATTACTAAGCAAGATAAATTTTAATAACATAAATCTGCCTTTGAAATTTAAATTTAACTTCTGATAAATAAATTTAAAATAAATTTAACTTTAACTTGCTACAATACACACCTATTTGATGGTCGCGTAGCTCAGCTGGTAGAGCACTACCTTGACATGGTAGTGGTCGGAGGTTCAAGTCCTCTCGTGGCCACCATTTCTCCCATTTTTTACCTATTCTTAACATTAATTTCATTTTAATTTTCTTGAATTAATAGCCTAAAATAAGCACTTTTTTACGCATTTAGGTATTTTTTAATTTTACTCAAATATAATTCGTTGTAATTTTAAAAGGTAAGAAATTAGGTAAGAAAAATTTATTAGGTAAGAAGTCGATAAAATGGCCAATGTTTCAAGGAACTATTTAACAGATCGAGATATAAGAAAACTTGAGCCAAAAAATAAGGAATATATTAAAGCCGTAGGAGCTCCAAAAGAACTATACATCTCCATTAATCCAAGTGGGCTTAAAAGTTTTTTCATCAGACTAAAAGACAAAAAGAGAAAAAAACTAAAAGATTTCAGACCGGGCATTTACAGTGTAGAAGAAGCAAGAAAAGATGCTCTAGGTATTTTGAATAACCTAGAACAAGGCAAGAGCCTAGAAAGCCTTGATCATAAAAGCAATAAGTATATTTTTGGCAATTTGGCTAGTGAGTGGCTAGAACAAAAGAAAGCAATTGCTCATGAGAGCTACTATGTAAAAATCAAAAGCCGCTTAGATACTTATATACTACCCTCACTATCAAACAAGGATGCAAAAGAAATTAAGGCATCAGATTTAAAATCTTTATTAACACCTATCTTTAACCCTAATAATCCAAGCAAATCGAGGCTTGAGACAATCTATAGAATAATAGGGTATTTGAAAGATATTTTTAAAACACCTTGTAGAGATGGGTATATTTTACTTGATCCAACACAGTATTTAAGTGAAGAATTTCCAACATCTAAATCTTTTAATAAAAAGAACGGCATTGATACAAGACACCCTGCCCTGATAGATGATGATTTGTTAAAAGAGTTTATTCAAGATTTAAAAAACAATAACACTATTGAACTCAACACAAAGCGAGCTATCTATTTACAAATACTTACAGGCAATAGAGCCGGAAATACAGCAGAGGCAAAATGGGAAGACATTGACCTAAAAAATGGTATTTGGACTATACAGCCTATTGAAATGAAAATGAGAGAAGTCCACCATGTATTTTTAAACACCTATGCTATTAAAGTCCTAGAAGAGCAATTTAAATACAGCCAAAGCAGTATCTATGTTTTTCCTAGCATACAAGCAGAAACAGGCCATATTTCAAGCGGAACTATAAATAAAGCCATAAAAAATATGGGGCAAAAAGACAAATACAAAGGGCTAGCAACCGCACATGGGTTTAGATCAACTTTTAGGACTATTTGCACGTTGAATAAAGCGGATTTGCTAAAACATGGTGTAACAGAGGAAGCAATAGAGGCCAGCTTAGCGCACAAAGAAAAAAATCAAATAAAAGAACACTATCAGCGCAAGATGGCAAAAGACAATGTAAGAGCCAAGCTGATGCAATGGTATGGTGATTACCTTAACAATATAGAAGATCTAGGGATATGGTAAAAAAGGACACTAATAATCATTTAAAATCTAAAGATGGCTTTTATAAAGAAGGATATAATGACTTTGATAAAATGATAAAAAATTTAGAAAATAAACTAAAAAGCATTGATAAATCTTCTGAAAAATATAAAGAAATTTCACACAAATTGCATATACAACTTAATGAATTACATAAAAAAGATGAAAATTTTGATAAGCAACACAAAGAATTTGCGAATGATGTATATAAAATTATTGATGAAGTTGCTGAAAATGTAAAAAAAGAAAATAACGACACTTACACATTGCAGAGTGAATTAATAAAGGCATTTATGATATTAGTAGCATCTGATAAAACAGTCGATTTTTATAAAAAATTAATTGAAGATAATGATTTTGCTTCAAAAATATATATATTCAACAGACTTCATGAATCAAAAGTTAAAAATAAAAGTTTAACAAAGAATATAGCTCTGATGATAGCATTTTTGATAGTAGAATTTTGTAATCTTTTTTATAAGCTTAATAGAAGCGAAAAAGACAAAATACAACATCTTAACAAAATGGATAAGATAAAAAAAGAGATTAGCCATCATATTGAAGTAGTGGAATATCTACTAGATGAATATATACCAAACAATCCATTAATACTTTCTATTGAAGAAAGAGAAACTCTAGAAACATTAAGAACACCAACTTCAAATAATCTAAAAACCATCAAAACAATAGCACTTCAAGGATGTTCAAACTATAAAGAGATGTTAAAAGATGCTTACAAAATGTCTGCTCGAATGAATTTCTTTTCAGGAACTAGCATGGAGAAAAAATACGAAAATAGAAGAGATCTTACAGAACATTATCAAAAACATTTTCTTAAAATTGCCGAAATATACAATCTTCCAAAGGAAGAGTTTGAAAGAAATGAGCTTTTAAATGTTTTAAAAAAATTTGTGAAAAAAAATCATTTTACATCATAAAATATCTCTATATATTATTCTCAAAATTGTTTTTAGTTTTTAAAAATAAAATTGTTTAAGGTTTTTTTCATTATGCAATAAAATACTCCAAACAAAAAAAACGAAAAGAGGAGTATTCTCAATGTTAGTCACTTCAAACAATACGAACACTACACCACTACCTACACCACAGAGTTTAGCTGATGAATGGATGACCCCTGAGCAATTAGAGGCAGAAATCGGCTTAAACATAGCAGCTCAAGAGCGTATGCGTATGAAAAAACGACAACTAAGCGATAAAAACCCATTGCCATTTAGTAAATTTGGCAGAGTTATACGCTACAGCAGAAAAAGAATTAATGAGTGGTTATTAAATAACGAACAAAAGGGTTAGATCCTTGTCTGGCTTTTTAAGGGCAAAGACAAGGAATTATAATAATAAATGAGACGATTATTATACCCTTTGCCCAAAGAAAGTCAAGAAACCCTAACCTAACTTCTTAAAAATAAGAAAAAAGGAAAGAGCAATGAACTACTATGGACATGGAAGCAGGATTAATGAGTATAGGCTTGGGATTGATAGCCGCAAAGAGGTAAGAGAACACAAAGAATTCTTACATCAAAGAGAGCTAGAAAAACGCAAAAAACGTCAAGAAGAGCAAGAAGCTCAAAAGATAGCCCTAGAATATGCAAAAATCAAAGAGATTGAAAAACTAGAAAAAGAGATAGCGGATTTGATAGGTGGTGGATTGTGAGTGTGGCACCGGTAAAAGAAGATCTAAAACACTTACTAGATCACAGACAAAGACTGCAAATAGCTTTACAAAAACACAAGGCAGATATTTTTAAAAAGATATTTCAAGCTTACGATAAACGCTTTTTAGAGTGTTTTGGCAGCTTGAATATCTTAATTAAGTATCTTGGCATGAACAGCAAGAATAAATTAACTCTCATAATGCAAAACGATAGAGGGCATTTTATGAGAATTCTTGATTATTCTACTATGGAAATATACTCAGAGACTTATTCAAGCGATGACCCTTTTAGAAGCGGAAATCCAAATCTAAGCATTTCAAAAGTAACAGGCAGGAGTGTTTTAATGGTAAGCGGAGCTTATCAGGATGCACCACTTTTTGAGATGTTAGGATTTGATTATCTTTGCTTTAAAGATGAGTTTGAATTCAGTGCCGGAGTTAAATTTGATGCAATATTAAAAGCTTATCAAGGCAAAAGAATAATGTTTTTTGATAGGCAGGCAAAGCCTGAAACAAAAGAGTTGCTGGAGAGAGAGCTAGATGCAAGAACAAAGATTATTAGCTCTTATTTCTATGAATTCATAAGGTTTAGTGCTAATGACAACAAGCACTATGAGAATAAATTTAAAAACATATTAGATGGATTAATAAAGGAGAATTAGTATGTCATTTGCTGATAGATATGAAACTAAAAAAGAAAACCCACCTAGTGATGGAAAGAGTGGAACTAGGCGGGAAGAAAAAGAGGTGTTGTCTTATGAACATGATGAAATTATACCTAAAGAAGATAAACCTGACACTGAGAAGATTGAGGAAATCGCAAGGCAAGAAAGTAATAGATTAAAAACTAGGTATATGACACCGTTTGATTTTGGTATTGGTTGGCTTAATGGTTATACTAAGCTTTTGAAAAAATCACTTTCTAGCACATATCCTCAAATAGAATTAAAAGCAATTCAAAATCTAGCTTTTTTATTTTCACATGCCGGATTAAGAGTGGATGGCTTTTATATACTGGATCTAAGCGATAGCGGAGTGGGAAAGGGTATAAATTTTAGCACTCAAAATAAGCTACTATTCGATCCCATACGTAGATCGGATCGTGAAGCAAGGCAAGAGCAAAAAGACAGAATAAGGCAAATGATTGAAAATAAGGAAATTTCAAAGGCAGATGCAGATAAAAAATATAAACTCATAGGTAGCATTCACGAGAAAAATACTAGCCTAGAAGGGTTATGCCAGTGTTTTGAGACCACAAAAACGCAAATGCTAGAGATGGAAGAACTAGGAAATATCCTAAAAATGGACAAAAACACAATAATTGACTTTATAGTATCAGCACATGGGAAAGATAGGATAAAGACGCCTAGTCAAAAAATTAATGCTCATGCGGAGCCTTACATAGAACAAGCTAACTTCTTTTTTTATGCCGATACAAACCTAGCCTATTTATCATCCAAACAGCTTATGCACCATTTAGAGGGCAGCTTTTTTAACCGTTGTATTATGGTATATTGCGCCGATGAGCTAGACTATAAGGATACGCAGATAATTCCCATTCCGGCACACAAGGAAAATGAATATATGGAATTGTCTAGCGAGATTTACGAATTTGCAAAAGAATTTTCAGGATATGAAATAAATAGAAACTACCTGGCTACGAATGATATTTTAATTAATTTTGCAAAAGGGGTTAGGGCTACCGAGCAAGAAAGCAATAGGCTATACAAGCAAAGTAATAGCACTGTATATAAGGTTATGAGCCTAGCAAATAGAAGAACAATCTATAATCTAACCTCTATTATTATAACGTTGCACTACTTGCAAGAATTTACCAAATACAGAGCCTGCAAAAAAAGCAATGAAGAGTATAAATTTGAATACTTGGTATCCGATGAAACGGTTAAAAAAGGAATTGAATTCTTAAGAGGGTATCTTGATTTTAGTGCATTGATTGACAAGATCAAAAATACAACTGTATCTGATAAGCTAGAGCTTATAGAGAAGATATTAAATTATGTATCAAATGAAAAGTTGCCAATAAGCCTAAGAGATGCTTATAGAAAATTCAATATAACAAAAAACGAGCTAATAAACCTAACCAAGTCAAAATTAAAAATAGAGAATGGGAATATCATATCTATTATTTAGAATTTGTATGACACTATGACAAAACACTTATTAGCTACCTAAAATACGGTGTTTTAGTGTCATAAATTGAGTTATGACACTTTATGACACTATGACAGAGGCTATAAAAAATTGTCATATTGTCATAGATTGTCATATATGGTGTTATGACACGCTAACTCCCCAAAATACGGACTTAGTAGCTATTTTGTCATAGTGTCATAACTTTTTTAGATATAAATAATAGAGTTGCAAAAAACTCAGTATTAAAACTAAATCAAACCTTGATTGGATAAAATCTTCCAATCAAAACAAAAGGCAATCGATGACAGATGATAGGCTAATAGAGCTATTTTCAAAAGAGCGATTAGAAAGCTACACGGACGACAGCGAACATAGGGCAAATTTTAAACTGATTAAAAGCATAAGCGACAAGCTAGGCGCAATTGAAATTATCACACGTAACAAGGTAGCTACAATATCAGGGGTAGATGATAGCGTTTTTATTTCACAGCAGACTTTAGGCTATTGGGTTACGCTTATGGATGAAACAAAAATTCATAATAAAGTAGTTGATTTTGATAGTATTGATTTTAGAAAATATGCAAGATCAAATATTAAATTTGAGTGGCGAAATTATCAAAAAGTAAAAATCATTTATTCGCTTATTCGCACTATTAGAAACCGAGCATTTCATTTTGAAAACCTTTATAAGCTTAACGCTAATAATACACCTAGATTGTCGACCAAGCAAAACGATATAATTGTGGGCATAGAGCCTAAATACATTGAATACTTTTTAAAAGATGTCTTAAAATGCTTTGATACAGGGTTGATTGAATATTTAGAAGGTGGGGCACAAGGAGCCCCTT
Organism: Campylobacter sp. RM16189; assembly: GCF_012978815.1. Classification (NCBI taxonomy): domain Bacteria; kingdom Pseudomonadati; phylum Campylobacterota; class Epsilonproteobacteria; order Campylobacterales; family Campylobacteraceae; genus Campylobacter; species Campylobacter sp. RM16189. The sequence continues at coordinate 112,696 of NZ_LIWR01000044.1, forward strand.
GAATGTAATCCAATTATACTACAAAACAGAACATAAATCAAGCAAATTTATTTCTCATCAATAAATCTAACATTTTTAAGATGTCTTTTTAAATCTTCTTTTGTAAGATATTTCAAATCTTCGACATAAAGAGTTTCGCCTCTTTTACGCCTACGGATAATATCGTTAAGCTCATCAAGTTTATTCTTGTCTCTAGCCTCTACTTTGGCTATGTATCTTAATAGAAAAATAGATGCTATAAAAGCAAGACCATAAATACCGCTATCTACGACAAACATTAGTTATCCTTTAAGGCTTATTGACAATCTCTTTGACTTCATGGAAGCGAGATTTAAATTTATAGTTTTCTATCCAGCTCTCTACCCATTCAGGGACTTTTATATCTCCAGACCCCCAATTGTTAATTGAATTATAGTTTAGTCCTATAATATCGCAAAATTCACGTTTTGATAAGCTTGCGCTCTTAAGAAGATTGTTAAATTCATCACGTGTCAAACTCATTTTTATACCTTTTTATCCTTTTTATAATAGAAGTATAACATATTATTTAAATAATACCATATAAATATAATATTTTTACTTGACATTGTTATAATTATATGATAATATTCTATATAAATACCATATATTTATAATAAAAGGAGCATAAATGAACTTAACATTTGATGATGAGTTTGACATAGTCAATGAGTTACCGGATGCATTACGTGCCATATCATACGTGGTGGAGGCAGTGCCATATTATCAGCATGGAGTAGGAAGTAATGAGAAAGCAGAGAAAAACGTGGCTTATTTTTTAGGCTCATTGATAGGAGATATTGCAAACGTTACAGAAGAATACATAACCGATAAATACAAGAATAAAAAGGAGACCAAATGACACTATTTACACCAAAGAGTAACAGTAAAGAGGAATTTAACAAGTTGCTAATTAAAAGAGCTGGAAGCCTAGAGGATATGTCTCATCAAATGCTTTATAACATAGCTTATGAGATTTATTGCTCTTTAGTGCTTATGACGGACAAAAAAGAAACAATTACAATTATGGCCAATGCATTATCAGAAGAGATAAATGAAATCAAAGAGGACAACCAAGACCTAAAAGAAGATTTTGAAACTATGCAGCGGATAATAAAAGAATTGAGACAAAAAAATGACAATCTGCAAAAGATTATCAGGCTTCACAGCATAGATAAACTTAGCAGAGAGGAATTATTACAAGAGATGATCAAGATATGCGATGATTTTTATGGTGTGGAGCTAACGGATGAAGAAAAACAGATGGAGGAACTATTAAGGAGTAACGAATGACCTATCAAGAGTTTAAATTTTATCAATCAATCATAGGTAGCCAAGAGGGCTTAACAATCAAAGACTTTATTGTTTTTGTGAAATCATTTAAAGGATAAGCGATGAGTAAAGAGCATTTTTATCAGGCAAGCAAGCAAATACTAGAAGCTAACAACAAAGAGGCTATCAGAGCGAAAGAAAGCCCCGCATTAGCAAAAGCTAGACACATCAAAGCAAGAGCCGAACAAGGCGACAACACACCGTTTGAGGCAGTCTTTATTAGAGCCAAGCAGTTTATTGATGAACTAGAGGCACAAAAAGAGCTTTTAAAGCTAAATGAGGCTCAAAGCTTAGAAAATACGAAAGACTACCTAAACGCAGAGGATACGACAAGCCTTAATCAGGCTTTTTATCAGCAAAGCGACATAATCAAAGAGGGTGTAAGCGGATTTATCTTAAGAATGTTTGGCTATGACTTAGACGAAATGGACTACACATACGACAAGGCGGATTAAGTCAAGCTAGATAATTTTAATAAGGGTGCAGATTTAGTCTTACCCCTTAATGTAGAATATGGGGTCGGTTTAACCTACCCCATCAAGCTAGATAGGTTTAACAGGTGGGGTCAGTAGTAATGACCTCATCGATTAAGCCTAACCCGCAAGGAATGACCCTAACGGCTTTTAAAAGATAGATATGGGATGCGCACTATGAAAGCGATATTGTCATAGCCAAGACCAGCCCTCATGTAGGGTTTTAAAATAAGAGGTTAGGTTAGAGTTTCTTGCTCTAACCTACTTTTCAATACTTAATATAATCCCTAAATATCAATATTTTAATTATATTTAGTATTGAAAATTAAATCTAATTAGATATAATATTTAATATTAATAAAAGGGTTTATTGTGGTAACTGTTTTACTTACTAATGGGTGCTATGAAACTTGCGATAATGCGATCATAGACAACTCTAAAATAATGTTAAATCTTTACAAAAACGGCAAGAATGTAATAAGTGTAAATATAAAATTTGTAATCGCAATAATAAAAGATGGAGAAAAATACCCGAACATTAAATCTCTAGGAGATGATGATGATTTTTGATAAACTCTTTAAAAAGAGACAAAAAACAGAGGTTAGTCTTGTAGCTAATCAATCTAACTCTTTTGGTGCATTTGGTGGAGATGCTTACTCAAGCGAAATATACAGAAGCGCAATAGATGCAATAGCAAGAAATACCGCAAAGCTAAAAGGCTCTCATATTATCAAAGACGAGCTAAACAAAACAACTCAAAGCAATATTAATTACTTACTGCAAATACAGCCAAATGAGATTATGAGCGCTTATGACTTCTTATATAAGATAGTTACTCATCTTTACATCTATAATAATGCTTTTGTATTGATTGATAGAGATGAAAGCGGAATAAAGGGCTTTTACCCTATAAATGCCACTAATGCAAGCTTGCTAGAAGACAGCAGAGGGAATTTATACATAAGGCTCTTTATAAGAGATGGTGAGCCGATAATCCAAAAATACAGCGACATTATTCATCTAAGAAGACATTTTAACAGCTCTCAATATTTTGGAGATGCCAATGATGCCATTATGAATACTTTAGACTTAGCTCATACTCAAAACGAGGGATTGAATGTATCTATTAAGTCAGGGGCTAATATCAGAGGTATCATGAAATACGACCTAGTATTGCCTGAAGCTGATATGATTAAGACGAGAGATAGATTTATAAAAGACTTCTTGGGAGTTTCTAATAATGGCGGAGTAATGATAACAGACACAAAAAGCTCATTTATTCCAATAGAAAGCAAGCCTATAAATATTGATGATAAACAGCTATTGGCTATTAAGACCAAAATTTATGACTATTTAGGAATTAGTGAAAATATCGTAACTAGCAAGTATAATGAGAATGAATGGGGAGCGTTTTACGAAAGTGTCATAGAACCGATAGCTACTCAAATGAGCTTGGAATTTACTCGCAAGATTTTCACTCAAAGAGAAATAAGATTTAAAAACTACATTATGTTTGAAAGTGGGAGACTGCAATTTGCAAGTAATTCTACAAAGATAAATCTAATATCTCAACTTATACCTTATGGGCTACTAAGCATCAATCAGGCATTAGAAATTTTAAATCTACCGGCAGTTAAAGACGGAGACAAAAGGCTACAAACACTAAACGTAGTGGATATTAACAAGGCAAATAAATATCAAGTAGGAGAAGATAATGAAAGAGATTAGAAGTTGCGAAATAAGAGCCGATGAAAAGGAAAAAGTTTTAATAGGCACTCCAATAGTATTTAATCAGATCACGCAAATAAACGAGAGTGGAATAAGCTATAACGAGGTTATTTTATCTAATGCTCTTGATACTTGCGATCTAAGCGATACTAGGCTTTTATATAACCACGATAATTCAAAAGTGCCATTAGCGAGAACACCAAAAACAATGAAATTAAATAAAAGCTCGGCAGGGCTTGAAATGGTAGCTATTTTACCGGACACAACAGAAGCAGAGGCGGTTTATACGGCAGTTAAACGAGGAGACTTATCGGGAATGAGTTTCGGCTTTAAAGTTGCAGATGGTGGAGATAGTTACGACAGGGCAACAAATACTAGAACTATCCACAAGATAGACAAAGTATATGAGGTTAGTATTACTCCATATCCTGCTTACTCAAATACGAGTGTAGAGGCAAGAAGCGTGATAAATACTATAAATAGCGATGAACGCATAAAAGGGCTAATAAAAGCCAATCAAATTTTAGCAAAAGGATAAAACATGAAATTCAAATCAGTTGCAGAGGCATTTAACCATTATAAAACAAAAACTCTAAAAGATATTGAAACACGCACTAACGAAATTAAGCAAGAGATTAACACAAATGCAAATCTTGATATGAACGAAATCAATATTGAATTAGACGGATTAAAAGAGGCAAAAGCTCATCTTACCGAGACAAGAAGCAAGGATGAAGCCCTAAAAGAGATTGACAAAATGAACTTTGAGACAAGATCTATTAAAGGCGATATTTTTGCAAGCGATGAGTATAAGCAAGCATTCTTCAAAAACTTACTAAACAAACCTCTTAACGCAATAGAACAAAGAGCCTTAGAAGCCGCTCAAATGGAGCTAAGAAGCTCAGGATTTGCAAGCGTAGGCAATACGGCTGCGGTTATTCCAACTTCAACACTAAACGAAGTAATCAGCAAAGCAAGAACACAAGGCGGAGTTATTGCAGTTGCTAGAGGATTTGCAATGCCATCTAACATAGATATACCGGTTGGAACTCCGACAAGTAAAGCTAATTGGCATACAGAGGGAACGGAAGCTAGCGAAGAAAGACCGGATATTGCAACAGTTAATTTTAAAGCCTACGAGATAATAAAGCTATTTAGTTTAAGTGCAGCCGTATCAAAGATGAGCATACCTGCATTTGAAAGCTACATCTCAGAAGAGTTACAAAGCTCGGTGATGGCTTGTATAGCTGATGCTCTAATAAACGGCACAGGCTCAAATCAAGGCAAAGGAGTTGTGAGCGGTATTAGCTGGGTAAAGAATACTAATCACTTTGAGTTTAAAAAGGCAGGGTTGGCTTATGCCGATGTAGTCAAAGTTGTGGCTGGACTTAAGAGAGGCTACTCAAGTAATGCTAAGTGGGCTATGAATAACTCAACTCTTTACAATCTATTCTATGGGCTAACAGATACAACGGGCAGACCAATCTTCATACAAGATCCTAAGAGTGAGAACATAGGAAAAATCTTAGGCTTTGATGTGGTAGTGGATGACTATATGGAGAATGATGTGGTAATCTTTGGTAACTTTGATTACTTAGGTTACAACTTGCCAAGTGGCATAGCTCTTGAAAGCTCAACACAATCAAGCTTTAAATCAGGCAAGATTGACTATAGAGCTTTGGCTATAGCAGATTGTAAGCCAATAGTAGATGAAGCCTTTATCAAACTTACAAGAGCCACAGCATGATAGAGCTATCTGAAGCTAGAGAGTGGTTAAGACTTGATGGCGAAGATAATGATGAGATAATAAAGGGGTTGCTTGATGCAATCCCATCTTATATTGAAGTTAGCACAGGGCTTAACAAAGAAGCTCAAGATAATGAGCCACTAGCAAAACAGCTTAGTAAGTTTATCCTGATACTTTGGTATAACGCAGAACAATCAGAAGGCGAAAAGCTAAGTAAAGTTATTGATAATCTCATGAAAGCTTTATCTACTAAGGCAAACAGTAGATGAGAAGTATAGATAATAAATTCTATCAAAGCTCATCATGGAGAAAAACACGCAACGCTTATTATATTTCACAAAACGGAATATGTGAGCGTTGTGGTGGTATCGGTAAGATAGTGCATCACAAAGAGCATCTAAACGAAAAGAAGATTAACAACATCCATCTATCTTTAGGCTGGGATAACTTAGAGCTTTTATGCATGGATTGTCATAACTCGGAACACTTTAGAACTAAAAGCACAGCAGCCGGATTGAGATTTGATGAGAACGGAGATTTAGTTAAGGCATAAGTTTTAACTAAGTCCCCCGGTATTTGATAAAAGATAGTATCAAAAATAATCGGAAGGGGGCAGATAGGAAAACCTCTCCAGGGGTTTCATACAAGGGGGTAAATATGGCAAGAGCCAAAAAAATATCAAACGATAACGAACTAGATAATTTAATAAAATTCATTCCTGATAATAGACAAAAGGTAGCAAAAGATTTAGTAATAGAGTTGAAATTTATGAATAAAACTCTAAAAAGGCTAAGAGATGTTGTGGACAATGGCGAGATATTGGAAGAGTTTAATCAAGGCAAACAAAGCTTTATAAGAGAAAATTCCGCTCTAAAAAGCTACAACACCACAATTCAAAGATACTCATTGCTTTATAAACAGCTCATAGATTTAATTGATAAAACACCTGTATTAAATGATGATAATGAGCTTGTAAATTTCATATCGGGTAACTAATGAATTATATCGAGGAATATCATACCAAGATCAAATCGGGCGAAATTGTAACAAGTGCAAGAGTAGCAAAGATTTATGATAGGCTAGTAGCTGATATAAAGAATAAAAATAGCATTTATTGCTTTGATGAAAAAAGAGCATTAAGACCTATTGAGTTTATTGAGAAATTTTGCAAACACTCAAAGGGCGAATGGGCTGGAAGACCTTTAAAATTAGAGTTGTTTCAAAAAGCTTTTATATCGGCTTTGTTTGGATTTATCAACAAAAAGACCAAGCTAAGAAGATTTAAAGAGGCTTTTTTCTTGGTTGCTAGAAAGAACGGCAAAAGCTCTATGTTATCAGCAATCAGTCTTTATATGCTAATAGCAGATGATGAACCCGGAGCAGAGATTTATTCGGTAGCTACGAAAAAGGACCAAGCTAAGATTATATTTGATGAGACTTTGAATATGGTAAAACAAAGCCCTCAATTAAATAAATTTCTAAAAAAAAGAAAGAGTGATTTATACTTTGCTCTCAAAATGTCTAAGATGATGCCACTAGGTAAGAATAGCGATACACTAGATGGATTAAACTCTCATCTTGTAGTAATAGATGAGCTTCATGGTGTAAGAGATAGAAATCTTTATGAAGTTATGAAGCAAAGCCAATCCGCAAGACGTCAGCCAATGGTTATTATGATAACTACAGCAGGAACGGTTAGAGAGTGTATATTTGATGATATATACGAATATGCCTGTAATATCGTAGATGGAAATTTCAAAGATGATGCATTTTTGCCTATCATTTATGAGCTTGACAATAGGAATGAATGGGCTGATAGTAAATGTTGGCCAAAAGCAAATCCGGGGCTTGGATCAATCAAAAAGATTAATGACCTAATAGAAAAAGCAGAAAGAGCTAGAAACAGCCCTAAAGACTTAATAGGCATACTTACCAAAGATTTTAATGCTCTCGTAATGCATGGCTAAGCTTTGATACGATAAATAATCCAAGCACTTATTCAGATGAGCAATTTAACGGCAAATATGCGATAGGTGGAGCGGATTTATCCATAACTACGGACTTGACCTGCGCTACACTCTTAACTATCGATAAAAACACAGATGAAAGACTTGTAAAGCAGATGTATTTTTTACCAAAAGACAACTTGCAAACTAGGGTTAAGGAAGACAAAATCCCTTATGATGTTTGGCACTCTCAAGGGCTTTTAAGGCTATGTGAGGGCAATACAATCAACTACAGCGATGTAACGCAGTGGTTTTTAGAGCAAGTCAAGACAAATGAAATGATCATCCTATGGATTTATTATGATAGCTATTCGGCTAGATATTGGGTAGAAGAAATGGAAAATGAGGGCTTTAAGATGGTTAGATGTATTCAGGGAGCTAAAACTCTATCCTTGCCGCTGCAAATACTAGGAGCTGATTTGCAAGCTAAAAAAGTAAACTACAACAACAACCCTATTCTAAAATGGTGCTTGACTAATACCGGAGTTGTAGAAGATAGAAACGGCAATATCTTACCAATCAAGAGCAATAATGCCAAACAGAGAATAGACGGCACTGCTTCACTACTAGATGCATACGTGGGTTTGTGCGAACATTTAACAGAATTTGAAAGGCTGATGTAATGAAAAATCTAAAAGATAAAAAGATTAGTATTATAGGATATAAGACTACCAAAAACGAATACGGAGAGAACGAGAAAGTGAAAGAATATCTACTTAAAGATATTTGGGCTTATGTAAGACAACTATCATCTCAAGAAACATTCGAACAAGCACAAATTCACGCTAATTCGGAGTTAGTATTCATAGTAAATTTTAACGATAAATTGAAAAACCCTCACAAACTAATAGATTATGAAGTAGAATTCAAAAAAGATATTTACTCAATTACCAAAATAGACTACTTTGAGTTTGAGAAGCAAGATATTAAGATATACGCTAAACTGAATAAAGATAAGTAGATAACAAGCTTAATTAGGTAAGAAATTAGGTAAGAAATGATTTAATTATAAACCTTAAATTACGATTTTATCGTATATTAATAGATATAGTATTAGTCCTCTCGTGGCCACCATCTTCTATAAAAATACAGTCATAAACCAATGCCGGATTTAAATTTATAGTACAGTTATTTAAATTCCAATTTTTTATATTTCAAATACTAAAAATTAAAGTAAAATTATTTTTAAATATAGATAATAAATTTTGAAATTTAAAAATTAAGCTTGCGGAAAGGCAACCACCCCTTTCCGCAAAAATCGGGAGAAAAATGAATCAAAACAATGCAAAGACGAGATATTGCACGATCCATTTACAAGACAAATACTAACATCAAATTTCTTAAAGTATAATTAAGTATATTAATAATTATAAGGCTTAAGCAAGTGTGTTACAAAAGCTCAAAAATTCCAAATTCACGCATCAAATTTTGGCGCAGATAAACCATCGGCAAACAAAATATTAAGTAAAGCTTAAATTCATTTTGGATAAAATCTTGCATCATTCTTTTGTTGTTTAAAAGAATATTCGGTAAAAAAGGAAAGATATGAGCGATATAATCGCATACAGACTAAACGGAGAGATAGTTGATACGCAAAGTATCGAAGATAATGTAAATTCAGCCGAGCCTGTGTATTTTGATAATTCAAAAGATGCTCTAAATGTCATTCGCCACAGCTGCGCACACCTTATGGCAGAGGCGATTAAAATCATTTACCCTCAAGCGAAATTTTTCGTAGGGCCTGCGATAGAGGATGGATTTTACTACGATTTTAGAGTCGATGAGGCAGGAACCAAGCTTGGCGAAGCTGATTTAGAAGCTATCGAAGCTAAGATGAAAGAGCTGGTTGAGGCAAAAAAAGATATAGTTAAAACCTGTTTTTCAAAAAAAGAGATAAGCGAGAGATTTAAGGACGATGATCTTAAGCAAGAGGTTTTAAAGCGCATTCCTGACGGACCTGTGAGCATGTATTCGCAAGGAATTTTTGAAGATATCTGCCGCGGACCACACGTGCCAAATACTAAATTTTTAAGATTTTTCAAGCTTACTCGCGTAGCAGGAGCCTATCTTGGCGGCGATGAAACACGCGAAATGCTAAACAGAATTTACGGCACGGCATACGCAGACAAAGAGAGTTTAAAAGAACATATAAGAGTCATCGAAGAGGCTAAAAAGCGCGATCACCGCAAGCTTGGAACCGAGATGAAGCTCTTTACATTTGATGATGAGATCGGAGGCGGACTTCCGCTATGGCTACCAAACGGCGGAAGATTAAGAAGCAAGATCGAGCAAATTTTATTCAGAGCGCACAGAGAGCGTGGATATGAGCCTGTGCGAGGTCCTGAAATTTTAAAAGCCGATGCTTGGAAAAAGAGCGGGCACTACGTAAACTACAAAGAAAATATGTATTTTACGGTAATCGATGAGCAAGAATATGGCATAAAACCGATGAACTGCGTCGGACACATCAAAGTATATCAAGACGAAATTCGCTCTTACCGCGACCTTCCGCTTAAATTTTTTGAATACGGCGTAGTGCATCGCCATGAAAAAAGCGGCGTTTTACACGGACTTTTCAGGGTTCGCGAATTTACGCAAGACGATGCGCATATATTTTGTATGCCAAGCCAGATAAAAGAAAATATCCTCGAAATTTTAAGCTTTGTCGATAACATCATGCAAAATTTCGGCTTTGAATACGAAATGGAAATTTCAACCAAGCCGGCCAAAGCGATCGGCGATGACGCTATCTGGGAGATTGCAACTCAAGCGCTTAAAGACGCTCTTGATGAAAACGGATTTAAATACGGCATCGACGAAGGCGGCGGAGCGTTTTACGGACCAAAAATAGACATCAAGATAACAGACGCGCTTAAACGCAAATGGCAGTGTGGAACAATTCAGGTTGATTTTAACCTGCCTGAGAGGTTTGATCTTGGCTACATCGACAGCAATAACGAGCGCCAACGCCCTGTAATGCTGCACCGCGCACTACTTGGAAGCTTTGAGAGATTTATAGGAATTTTGATAGAGCATACAAGCGGAGAGTTGCCGTTTTTCGTGGCTCCTACGCAGGTTGTGGTCGTGCCAATTAGCGACGCGCACTTAGACTACGCAAAAGAGATAGCAAAAGAGCTTAGAAAAATAGGCGTTGATAGCGAAATTTCGGGCAAAAACGAAAGTCTAAATAAACGCATCAGAAGCGCTGAAAAACAACGCGTACCGATGATTGTAGTGCTTGGCGACAACGAAGTGGCAAACCGCACAGTAGCGCTAAGAGACCGCAGAAGCAGAGAACAAAAAGATATGAAACTAGACGAATTTACCAATTTATTAAAGGAGAAACTGAGTGAGGTGCATTTTTGAGTAAAGAAGAAGTATTGCTCAACGAAGATATAAGAGCGAGTGAAGTAAGATGTGTCGGTGATGACGGCACAAGCTATGGCGTTATCTCAAGAGATGAGGCTTTAAAAATCGCTGAAAAACAAGGGCTTGATCTAGTCTTGATCGCGCCTGATGCAAAGCCGCCTGTTTGCAAGATCATGGACTACGGAAAATTCCGTTACCAACAAGAAAAAAAGCAAAAAGAGGCTAAGAAAAAGCAAAAAGTTATCGATGTTAAGGAGATCAAACTATCGGTAAAAATAGCTCAAAATGACATAAACTACAAGGTAAAACATGCGCTTGAGTTCCTTGAAGAGGGCAAGCACGTGAAATTTAGAGTGTTTCTAAAAGGTCGCGAGATGGCAGCTCCGGAAGCCGGTGTCGTCATGCTTGAAAAAGTTTGGGAGATGATCAAAGAAGCAGGCAATAGAGATAAAGAGCCTATGATAGAAGGCCGCTATGTCAATATGCTTGTAACACCAAAAAAAGGCTAATCAAATACTGCATAAGCCCTTTGGTTAGGGCTTATGACCTCTTCAAATTTGCTTCTTAAATTTTAAGCAGTATTCTTATGCAAATTTAAATTTATCCACTAAATTTTACTGTTTGGAATGATGACTTCGGCTATCAGGCGATTTTCTTCCTCTATCCTCTTATAAAGCACAAACGCATAAAACGGCAAGATAACCACAGTCGAATACAGCGCATGACAAAGCAAGGCAAGTCCGATAAGCTCTGGCACGATATTTAAGAAATAATTTGGGTGCTTAACAACTCTAAAAAGCCAGTGATCGTTAAATTTATGCTCGTTTGCTATCATAAGCTTAACCGTCCAAATTCCCTTTAGAAGCTGCGTAACCACATATAACATAACTAAAGAAAATGCCACAAGCGCACACCCCAAAAGTCCTTGCATATCAAGCTCGGCTCGTCTTAAAACGGCTTCAACAAGGCATGAAAAATAAAATAATATATGCAAGATCGTAAGTATTTTTGAGTTTTGCACTCCATACTCCTTGCCTCCATTTGCAAGTATCGCCTGCTCGTTTTGCTTTGAAACTTTAAGAAACGCGAGCCTTATGATAAATATCAAGGCAACGATGATAACAACACTACAATCCATAAATTTTACCCCTAAAATAAAATTAAAGCGCAAAAGATAGCAAATTTGGACTTAAATTTTGGATTATTAAGAGTCAAACAATATCAATTTTCTAAATACAATTTTGTAAAATTTAAATTCTTTAAAGAAATTTTAGATATAATCCATCTCTTACCTTAAGAGTAAGAAAAATTTTAAAAGGATTAGTATGCCTAAAATGAAGTCAGTTCGTGGTGCTGCTAAACGTTTTAAAGTGGGTAAAAACAAGATTAAAAGAGGCTCAGCATTCAGAAGCCACATTTTAACCAAAAAATCTCGCAACAGAAAAAGAGATTTAAGAAGCCCTCAATACGTTGATAGCACGAATGTTGCAAGCGTTAGATCAATGCTTTGCATGTAAGCTTAAGTTTTTGACACAAGGTCATTCAAACTCCCCCAAATTTAGGGGCAAGATTCGCTTAGCGAACGCCAATTTCTAAAAAGGATAAATATGGCAAGAGTAAAAACAGGCGTAGTTAGAAGAAGACGCCATAAAAAGGTATTGAAGCTAGCTCGTGGCTTTTACAGCGGTAGACGCAAACACTTTAGAAAAGCTAAAGAGCAGTTAGAAAGAAGTTTAGTATATGCTTACAGAGACAGACGCGCGAAAAAACGCGACTTTAGACGTCTTTGGATAGTTAGAATCAACGCTGCTTGCAGACTAAATGATATCAGCTATTCACGCTTTATAAACGGTCTTAAGAAAGCAAATATCGAATTAGATAGAAAAATTTTAGCTGATATGGCTATGAATGACCCAAAAGCTTTTGCACAAATTGCTTCACAAGCAAAGGCTGCTTTAAAATAATTTCAAATTTCTCGCTCATTTGGGCGGGAAATTCTTTTAACTCTGACTTTTATACTCTCTAATAAAATGATACAAACTGCTAAATTTTTCTGTTTCTTAAAGTGCAAAGCGAGTTTGAATAGCTCTCTTGCTTACAATTTACAAATGTAGCGAAACAAATAAAATCACACCACGCCCGACACGCCCTCTACGTAAAAACAACAGACATTGTTTTTAACCACCAAGATATCTTTTAAAGGCTAAAGCGCAAATACGCTTTTATTTTATTCGGTATTAATACCACACTAAAAACAGAAACCAAAATCAATAATCATACTTCGTCAAATCAAGCTGATTTATAAGCGATTTTAGCATTGTTACGTACTCTTCACCAAGTTCTGAGTAGTTTTGCATCGTCTCAGCAGCACTAATACCGCTAAAGAGTTTTCCGCTTCTTGCAAATTCCGCGCGGGACAATCTAAAATTTTCATATGCTGCGTTTGAGTTCAAATTTAGCGCATACATCATGACAGACTCTTGTAAACTACTAAAATCCTGATCTTGTGTCGCTTACCGCGCGCTCTATCAAGCGGCACTAGCCCTACTTCGCCCCAAGTATAGTGCCCAAAGATATTATTTGCCTCTTTCGTGAAGCGGCTTTCGCCCCAACCACTCTCTATCGCCGCTTGAGCTATCGCTAGCGAAACGGGAATTTCGCCCATGCGCACGAGATATTCATTTATGTTAAAAATATGCTTGATATTGTACTCGCTTGCGATTTTAGCTAGTTGCTTGTAATTATCCTCATCAAGCTCGCGCAGACCCTGTCTCCAAGCTTGCATGACAAAAGCTACGCAAAATGCACGCTTTGAAGCTATAACGCTATTTACATTTACGATAATTGCTCTAATTTTAGCTATAAAAGCTTCTTTTTTCGCTTTGCCTTTTAGCGTGTAGTACTCATCGCTAAAGCCCGCATGCAGGCTAATGGTAAGAAGAAAGGCAAGCCAAATTTTACTCCATAAAATTCGCATCAAAGCAGTGTCTTACCTTGCCTTTAAAAAATATCTTTTCATCTTTAAGTCTCAAACCAAGCTCTTCGCCACTCTTTGGAAATACAGAAATTTGCTCTTTTAAGCCTAAATTTTTAACTCCTGCATAAAAGCATGCTGCCATACCCGTTCCACAAGCGTTTGTCTCAGCTTCCACTCCGCGCTCGTAGGTTCTAACGAGCAAATTCCCGCCCTCGACTTTGGCAAAATTTACGTTTGCATTATGATGTTGACGCATTTTACGAGCTAAATTTAGATCAAATTCACTCAAATCCTCACAAAAACTAACAAGATGCGGCACACCCGTATCATAAAAGTACCACTCTCGCCCTTCCTCACTAAATTTATCCGCTAACTTAACCGGGCTTGTTAGCTCAACTTCCACTATATCGCCGCTTACGCTACCGCTAACACTTCCTGCGCCTGTGGCTAGCGTTATATCATTTGCGTTAGTTAGTTTGTTAGTAACAGCATATAAAAGTGCTGCACGAGAGCCGTTACCACACATCGCCGCATAACTTCCGTCGTTGTTATAAAACTCCCATTTCACGCCGTTTTCAAAAGGAAGTAGTACGATAAGCCCATCAGCTCCTATGCCGTTAAATCTATCGCAAAGCCTTTTAGCTAACTCGCTTCGATCCTTACTAACAAAAGTGTGAAATATAACAAAATCATTGCCGCTTGCGTTATACTTTGATACTCTCATATCTGCCTTTCAAATTTCTTAAAAACTCCTCGGTTTGCGCCTGCAAATCTCTTAAATTTCCGCTATTTTCTATAACAAAATCAGCCATTTCGCGCTTTTTTTCTATATCCATTTGAAGCTCTACTCGCTTTTTAGCCTCTTCATAGCTTAAGCTGTTTCGCTTAATCACACGCTCTATAAGTGTTTTTGTAGGTGCATAGACAACTACGATTTGCTCAAATTCAGCCTTTCCAAGCCCTTCAAAATAAAGCGGAATATCTACAAAATAAGGCAAATTTTTAGCTTCAAGCTTCTTGCAAAGCTCATAAATTTTTGCATCTATCCTTGGATGAAGCAAATTTTCAAGCCATTTAAGTGCCTCTTTATCATTAAACACGATTGCGCCGACCTTTTTTCGATCTATCTTGCCTTGATATAAAATTTCCTCGCCAAATTTTCGCACAACCTCATCTTTGCACGCTTCAAGCTCATAGTGAGATATATCATCAGCATCGATCACCTCAAAGCCGTGCATCTTAAGAAGGTTTAAAAATGTGCTTTTGCCGCTTCCGATTGTGCCTGTTACGACAAAAGCATTGCTAAATTTCATCAAATTTTGCCCTCGGTTTTTAATTCGATTTTAGCAAGTTTTAGCTAAAATTAGGCAAATTTTAAAAGGGGATAAAATGATAAGCTACAAAGACGCCGGAGTGGATATAGACGCCGGAAACAGCTTTGTTGAGAAGATCAAACCATACGTAAAATCAACTTTTACTCCGCTAGTCTTAGGCGGTATCGGGTCATTTTCAGGTGCTATAAAGCTGCCAAGCGGGTATAAAAATCCAGCCATTTTAGGTGCGACCGATGGAGTTGGAACCAAACTTCGCCTAGCCATAGACGCAAACAAATTTAATACAGTCGGGCAAGATCTCGTGGCAATGTGTGTAAACGATCTTATCTGCAACTTCGCTACTCCGCTTTTTTTCCTCGATTATTACGCGACGGCAAAGCTTGATATAGAGAGTGCGGCAACAGTAGTTAAAGGTATCGCCGAGGGCTGCAAATTGGCTCAGTGCGCGCTAATAGGCGGCGAGACTGCCGAGATGCCATCTATGTATGAGGGCAAGGACTTCGATCTAGCGGGCTTTGCGGTAGGAATGGCCGAGATAGATGAGATAGATAGAAGTAAATTTGTGTGCGAAGGAGATGTCCTTATAGCGCTTCCAAGTAGTGGGCTTCACTCTAACGGATTTTCTTTGGCGCGCAGAGTTGTTAGTGAGCTCGGACTAAAATTTGACGATAAGATTGAAGGCAGAGCGCTTATAGATGTATTGCTTGAGCCGACTAGAATTTATGTAAGCGATTTTTTACGTTTAAAAGACAAGATAAACGCACTGGCTCATATCACTGGCGGCGGACTGGTTGAAAATCTACCTAGAGTTTTTCCTGAAGGACTTGGCGCAAAGATAGAAAAATCAGCGATCAAAACACCTGAAATTTTTAAAATCATCGCTCAAAAGGTAAATGAAGAGGAGATGATGAGAACCTTTAATATGGGCGTAGGAATGGTGCTTGTGGTTAGCAAAGAAAATGCTAGCAGCGTACTGGCAGACTCAAACGGCTACATAATTGGAAAGGTTGTTAAAGGCAAGGGAGTGGAGTTAGTATAAAAGGTTTGCAAAAAAGAGTTTAAATTTGCTCTAAAATTCCAAGCCCGCAAAGCTCTTTTAGTGAAATTTCAAGCTCTTTTTTCATCGCTTTTTTATCAAATTCATATTCGTTTTGTAAATTTTCAAGTAGCTCAGACGCGCTAAATTTCTTTAAATTTCTTAAAAAATCATACATAAAATTTGAAATTTCTCTATATACGGCTTGATTGGTTTTTAGATCATAATACGCAAACAAATAGCTTTTTTCTCTTTTATCAAACTCTTTTAAGTGCACTTTGTAATTTAAAATTTTTACTTTAGCGTTTTTTGAGATTTTGTATCTGTTTTGCCAGTTAAATTTATCAAATTTCAGAGCCGAAAAATCTTGCATAAAAAGCTCTACTTCGCTAAATTCAAGCCACAAAAGATCACTTGCGAAAGGAAATTCTTTAAGCCTATTTTGCTCTTTTATAAATTTTCTAAAATCCTTTGGCAGCTGCCAAATAAGCGTAGTTTTAGCATAACCGCAAGCTATAAATTCACTAACTTCTTCTTTGAATTTATCCTCGCCTATCACTGAAAGCAATATCGGATTTGCATTAGCAAGAACTTCGTAAAATCTATTAAATATAAGCTCAGTATATAACTTCGTGCCTTTTGAGGAGGCTTTAGCTTGACCCGTTATCTCTTTAAAAATTTGCTTTAGCTCTTGTGGGTGCTCATGCGCTTTTCCAAATTTCACGCATTTTTTCATACTCTGCTACAAGCTCGGCAAGAGGAGGGATTTCATTATCGCGCTCTATCATGCAAGGGGCTTTTTGTTTTTTAAGTGTGTAGGTTAGTAGCTGCCAAACCTCATCGCAAACATCGCCGCCGTGCGTATCCACAAGCATTTTATACTCACGATCATCCATATGCCCTGCCACGTGGATATAGCCAAGCCTTGAAAGATCAAGATCATCTATGAATTTATACGGATCAAATTTGTGATTTACGGAATTCACATAGACGTTATTTACGTCTAGCAGCAGCTTAGCTCCACTTTTTTTCATCAACAAATTCGTAAATTCAGTCTCGCTTATTTCACATTCAAGAGTGTAATAATAAGTAACGTTTTCTAAGATTAATTCGCGTTTTAGCTCATTTTGCACATACTCAACTCGCTCGCAAAGCAAATTTAGCATCTCACGAGTGAGAGGAAGCGGCAAAAGCTCGTGCGTATGATGAGCATTAAGCGTAGAAAAACTTATATGATCTGAGTAAAATTTGATGTCATATCTATCCAAAAAAGCTTTTAAATTTTTTAGATATTTTTTACTTGGTTTTATGTCAGAGCCGATAGATAGCGTTACGCTGTGGGCTACAAGAAGGTTGTCGTGGGCTATTTGTTCAAAATTTGCCCGATGAGCGTGCGGGATAAAAAACCAATTTTCAGGAGTTACCTCCCAAAAATCAGGCTTAAATCCACTTTTTATAATATCACTTAGATGCTCACGTCTAAGTCCGAGTCCGCATTTTGTGATATTTTGCATTTTTAATTATTTTTTAGATGCGCCACATCCGCTTTGTGCGGCTTTGTTGTCTTTTGAAGCTCCGCAAGCGCTTTGTGCAGCTTTTTTTATCAGTTGCTCCGCATTTTGCCGTTCCGCAGTTTGCACTAGCTGCAAATACGCTTGTAGCGCCTGTTAAAGCTACTCCAAGAAGTGCGCCTACTACTTTTTAGACTTTTTCATAACAATTCCTTTTTGGTAATTTATTTTGAGAAAGTGATATTATAGTAACTTTTTTAATGCAGATTAAACACGATATTATTTTTTGAATTTTATTTTCGCTATCCACTCTTCAAGCGTTTTTTCAAACCCTATGCCCTTGCTTTCATAAAATTTAAGCGGTTTTGCCAGATACTTTTGCTCGATCCAACCGCCAAAACTATGTGGATAAAGATAGTCTTTAGCTTCAGGAGCGGTGTTTATAAGGTATGGAGGAATTTTTAAAGGAGCCTCAGTTTTTACGTATTTTAAGGCCGAATTTATCGCCTTGTAGCTTGAATTTGACTTTGGCGAGCAGGCTAGATAGATGGCACACTGACTTAGGATTATCCTAGCCTCAGGATAGCCGATTTTACTAACAGCTAGTAGTGTGTTAGTGGCTAAATTTAGTGCGTTTGGGTTAGCGTTACCCACATCTTCACTTGCAAATATCGCCATCCTTCTAGCGATAAAGTCAGCGCTCTCGCCCGCATCAATAAGCCTTGCAAGGTAGTATATAGAGGCGTTTTCGTCACTTCCTCGCATGCTTTTTATAAACGCACTTGCCAAGTGGTAGTGCGTATCATCCTCGCTAACTCCTTCACTAACTGCGTTAGCCCGAAGTATCTTTAAATTTTCAAGCGTTATATTAGGGCTTAAATTTAGTGCAAATTCAAGCAAATTTAAAAGCCCGCGCGCGTCGCCACCGCTACTTTTAAACAGATACTCACGCGCCTCATCATCAATCTCAAACTCAACTTCAGCTCTAACGCGGCTAAGCAACTTCTCAAAATCAGTCCTTTTAAGCGGAGCAAATTCAAACAGCATCGAGCGGCTTCTAATACCAGAACTTAGAGTAAAGTATGGATTTTCCGTGCTTGCTCCGATGATTATGGCATTATAATTTTCCATCGGAACCAAAAGCGCTTCTTGCTGAGTCTTGCTTAGACGGTGAATCTCATCAATAAAAAAAAGCGGCTTATTTAGCGCGTTTTCATGGTTTTTTAAAATTTTACGAAACTCTTCGATCTTTAAATTTCCACCGTCAAATTCGTAAAAATCATAACTCATCGCTCCAGCGACAGCCCTAGCAAAGCTCGTCTTGCCACAGCCCGCAGGTCCGTAAAATATACTGTGCGGGATTTTTTCATTTTCAATAAATTTTTTAAAAACTTCCACTATCTCGGTCTGTCCGCAAATTTCATCAAGAGTTTTTGGGCGAAATTTTAAAGCAAACATGGCTTTCCTTAGATATTTTTGTAAATTATACAAAAAGTTAAATTTCCAGACAAATTTTAAGAATTTCAAAAAAAAAAAAAACGATAAAATAAATCAAATATCTTAAAATTAAAGGAGTGTTTATGACAACTCAAGAGATCTCGAACAAGATTTCTCAAGGCATCGGTGACGCGTTTGAGTCAGTGCAAGCCAGTCGCGATGAATACTATTCTAAAAATCAAGTGCCAAGCAAATATGAGGTAGGTAATATCATATCAAAATACAGCAACATAAATGCCGGTATATCAGGTGCTACGGGCTTGGTGCCTGGTCCCTTGGGTATGGCGGCGGCGATCCCTGAGATCATCAGTGTGATTAGAAATCAAATGGCTATGATAACTGATATCGCAAGAGCTAATGGCAAAAAAGCTAGCAATGAGCTTATGCTTGAAATTTTATTTGGCGCAGTAGGCAATATGGCTTCTGGCTTTGTGGCGGTTCATGCTCAAAAAGTAATCGTAAAGCGTGCCAGCCTTAAAGTTCTGCAAAGTGTAATCAAAACACTTGGAGGCAGAGTGACACAGCAGGTGCTAAAGTCAATGGCTGCAAAGTGGATACCTCTGGCAGGCGCGGCTGCTATGGCTGCTTGGTCTAAATACTCAACCAGCAAAATCGGTAAAAAGGCACAGGAAATTTTTGAAAAAGAAATCATTTATGAGTGTGATGAGGTCGCTACAAATGAAGATATACAAATGCTTGGAGTGGCTAAGGCTGAGTTTGAAAACGCCAAAAACGAGATTGATAGTGCTATAAACGATATCAAAAATGGCGATAAGATACTAAAAGAGAAGATTAAAATTTTAATAAGCCTAATGAGGATAGATGGCAAAATAGAGGATGAAGAGCAAGAATACATCGCAAATTTTATAACCAAATCAAATTTTGCAAGCAGCGACGAAATGGAGCTGATAGGATATCTTGGAAATAACGAAAAAATGGATATAAACTACGCTTTGTTTAAGACTGATCCACAGGAAGCCTTGGCGTTGATTATTGATTTGATAGCACTCTCTAGTGTTGATGAGAAAATCCACATAACCGAAAAGATGTTTATCAAAAATATCGCAAAAATGATAAATTTTAATGAAAATGATGCATTGGAGCTAATAGAGCAAACAAAGCAAAATATCTAAATTTAGGCTCTTTTTGAGCCTAAATTTTACTAATCTTCTCTATCTCTTCTCTGCTCATTCTAAATTTTAGCCAACCGTTCTGCCTTTTAGCCCCTAAGCTCTCGTAAAATTTAATACTTGGCTCATTCCAGTCAAGGCACTCCCACTCAAGCCGTCCAAATCCCTCGTCTTCGCAAATTTCGGCAAGGGTTTTGATAAATTTCATACCGATCCCTTGTCCTCTAAACTTCTTTTTTACGTATAAGTCTTCAAGATAGATGCCGGCTCTGCCTAAAAAAGTAGAAAATGAGTGAAAAAATATAGCGTAGCCAACTATCTCGCCACCTCCACTAACGGCAACTAACGCGCTAGCAAGCTCTTTTTCAAAAATATGAGATATAAAAACACTCTCGTCTATTTTAACTTCGCTTTCAAGCTTCTCATATAAAGCAAGCTCATTTATCATTTCTATTATAGCCTTTGCATCGTTTTTAGTAGCTTTTCTTATCGTCATGTTATTCCGATCTAAAATTTTTAAAACATTATAACAAAAGCGACTTTATAATAGAGGTTGTATTTAGTAAATAGCAAGAAAAGAGGCGACGTTTATCGCCTCTAAAATTAAGTTAAAATTTCTTTTCAAAGTCGACGTAGAAATTTCTACCTTTGCCTACTAAGGTAGTTTCGGTATTTCTTCTCGGATGAATATATTGTTTATCAAATATATTATTTATACCAAAACTCAAGCTAAAGCCACGACCAAAAATCTTGTTTTCAAAATTGGTCGGAGTCCATTTACCCTTTAAATTTACTATTGTAAAGCTCTTGTCTACGTAATAATACTTCTTACCCCTAGACACAAAACTTTTTGTGTCCCTTGACGGCTTTAACCAATGGGACATGTTTGCACCCAATGTCAAATTCCAAGGCGTATACGTATATTGTCCACCAAGTAAAATTTTATCCGCATAAACATTAACTCTCTTTTTAGTCTGTTTATCATAAACCTTTATATGATCATATGCCATATTAAAAGCAAAGTTATTTATATTATATCTAGCCTCAATTTCATATCCATTGCGTTTAGCACTATCGACATTCTCATATCTTGCATACATTGGACTCGCAGGAGGTGTGCCCATTTCAGGATGCTCTTTTAAATTAATCATATTATTAATAGAACCATTAAAATAAGTTGCTTTAAAATATAACCTATCATTTCCGATTAAATTCTCTTTATCTATAGAAAATCCAAGCTCATACTCTTTTGCTATCTCAGGCCTTAAACCGTTATTTGGCAAATAGTAATAATGTATATTTAAAGGACCTTGTGCTGATGTTTCGTTTGGAGTAGGTCCTCTGAATGTCTCAGCATATCCGGCAAGCAAATTTATACCATCAAACACTTCATAGGCAAGTCCTATTTTTGGTGAAAATCTTTTATCAGAATAAGCTTCTCTTCCTGATAATTTTACACCTCTTTTGAAGTAATCATATCTACCTCCAAGAGTAAATTCAAGATTTCCTATATTAATAATATCTTGAATAT
Source organism: Campylobacter sp. RM16189 (assembly GCF_012978815.1). Classification (NCBI taxonomy): domain Bacteria; kingdom Pseudomonadati; phylum Campylobacterota; class Epsilonproteobacteria; order Campylobacterales; family Campylobacteraceae; genus Campylobacter; species Campylobacter sp. RM16189. The sequence continues at coordinate 134,386 of NZ_LIWR01000044.1, forward strand.
ACAATCCATAGTCTTTGTAAAAATTCGGAAAAGAACCAAAATCCGATAATACCCCGTTTGCTCTATATACTGCATCCTCCTTGCGATGCTCATGATCCAAACCAATAACTAATCTATGCTCCAAAAATCCTGTATTAAACATACTTTCATTTTTGACTCCCACTCCCCATCGTCTATCTTCGTTTTTATAATTTACTACACGAGTAGAATTAGTCATTACTCTATGATATTTAGCATAAGAATTAAAATATTGTGCTGAAAAATTTATCCAAGGATTATTTATCGGAGAATATCTATACACTACATTATAATCGCGTTGCTTTAATACTCCAGATACAGTATCAACATTATGCCATAAAGATTGCCAGCCTGTAACTAAATTTTCATGATAATTAAATACACTAAAATCTAGTTCATGCTCATCCGTAATATCCCACTCAATCTTTCCAAATAGTGTATTGATACGCTCATCATCAAGAGCGTAAGTCTCTCCATTTCCTTTATCGGCAAATTTTGTATTCCCAAAATCGGCATGTTTGCCATAAAGTAAAAATCCTAAATTTTCCACAGGCTTAAACGCAAGTGCCCCACGGTTTGAGTTCATATGATTGCTCTCTTGACGATGCCCGATCATCAAGCCGTAATTTTTATCTCCTATGATAAAGTCATCTACGCTCTTTGTTTGCATACTAATGATACCCCCTATAGCTCCACTACCATGAAGTACCGAAGATGCTCCTTTTACGACTTCAGCCCTTTTTAGCAAGTCGTTATCAACACGAAAAGATGAGATAAGATTAGAAAACATAGTTGGAGAACGCCTAATATTATCCTGTTCTATAATAACTCTATTATTACTTCTATCATCAAATCCTCTAATATTATAAGATTGGGCTATTTGCCTGCCAAGATCATCGCCTAGTTGAATTCCTGAAATTTGACCCAAATTTTCAATGATTGAAGGAGATTTTGATAAATTATCTTGTGTTAATATACTAACCTGTCCAGCATACTTCGCCACATCGGTTTCGCTTCTGTTTGCAGTAACTGAAACCATATCCAGCTGCGCAGTTGCTGCAGTAGAGTTTGCATCCATACGCTTTGCGCTAGACTTTGTATCTGCGCCTTGAAGCATTGAAATAGAAGCGCCAAAAAGCACAATGGCGGCCATCTTGCTAAATTTATGCATTTGATTTCCTTTTTTAGATATATAAATTAATAATCGGTATTATATTAAATTTGAATATTAGCAGTTCTTTTCTTAGATATAAGTTAAATTTTAAGTGTTTATAAATATTATTTTAATGACAGTAAAATGATAGTTTATTTTATATTTTAAATTTACAAAATTTTCGCCTTAGCGCTTAGGCTTTGTATCTTAAACTCATATATGCTGGTCGCTTTTAGCCCGTGCATCGCCGCCGTTTCAAATGCACTCATATATTCAGGCGTATATTTTTCGCAAAGTAGCCGTAAAGCTTTGATTTTCTTAGTATCCTCAGCGACAAGATAAGCCTTAGTCTCAGCTATCGCGCTTTTGTATTCGGTAGTAAAAACCCTGCTTCCAAGCCTAGCTCCATCATCCTTCATCGCCTCAAATTCAGCATCGGTATGCTTTGGGACTTTATTACACCATCTTAACATCTTTGCCGTCTTTAAAAAGCCTAGCTTTAGAGCCCGCAACCGCGCCGTGTATATAGACACTCATGCCCTCTCTTGCGATCGAGATAGGTATAGAAAATACTCTGCCATCATCATCCACACAGCTTATAACGGCATATTCGCATTTATCGATTATCTCAAGTGCGGCTAGTTCGTCTAAATTTCTATCTTTTCTTCTCATTTTTTTCCTAAAATATAAATTTAAAGGAGATTTTACCCCCCCCCATGCTTAAATTTCAATTTTATAATTATTCAAATCCCAATCAATCGCACTAACGCCTTTACTAACAAGATAGGCGTTGCATTTTGAAAAGTGACGCGAGCCAAAGTACGCTCCACGCGCTAACGGACTTGGATGAGCCGCCGTTAGCACAAGGTGTTTGTTCGTATCAATTAGCGGAATTTTAGCCTTCGCAGGATTTCCCCAAAGCATAAAAACGACGTTTTCTTTATGAGCGTTTACAGCTCTTATGGCAGCGTCCGTAAACTCCTGCCAGCCAAAATTTGCATGCGAATTTGCCTGTCCCGCCGCAACTGTGAGAGTGGCATTCAGTAGCAGCACGCCTTGCTTTGCCCAGTATGTAAGATCGCCCGAATTTGGCTCGCTGATCCCAAGATCATCATAAATTTCTTTATAGATATTAACCAAACTTGGCGGAACTCTAACTCCGTTTGGCACGCTAAAACTAAGCCCCATGGCTTGATTTTCGCCGTGATACGGGTCTTGCCCAAGGATTACCACCTTAACCTTATCAAACGGCGTTAGGTTAAAAGCGTTAAAGATAAGCGAATTTGGCGGATAGACTCTGCCGACTTGCAAAGCATTGATCAAATTTTCTTTTATACGCGCAAAATAGGGGCTTAAAAACTCTTGCTTGAGCGCTTCTTTCCAGCCTTGCTCGATCTGAACTTTGTTGATATCTATCTGCATATTTACCTCTTTAAATTCTTCATACACTCAAGAGTGAAGCGAAAATTTTCGTCCGCACTAACGGCGCGTTTGCTAACACAGTTTATGTTAGAGCCCTCTTTCGTCCATAAAAACGGCATAAAAGCAAAAACTTCATCAAGGCTTATCTTTACGACTTCCTCTTGCCAATTTTCAAAGAAAAATCCTTCGTAAAATTTCGCCAAATCACCGTTAAAAGCAAAGTCTAAAAACTCAGAATACCCCAGTTAAGGCCTTGCCACTCTAAGCTATCTTGCGCAAGATAGTAAATTTTACCCGCGTCTTTGCCAAGCCCACCTGCATTTATCGCGAAATTTCCGCCCAACACATCATCGGCTATAAGCAAATAAGGAGCGTTTAGCGCACTAAAATTTTCTTGCACCGCTTGGTTAAACGACACTATCCCGCACTTCATCTTTTCACAGCCCGAGCCAAATATCCTCATCCAGCCGTGATTTATAACAACTCCGCCGCTACCGTAGACAAGCGCACCCATCGGCGAACGAGTAGTTACTTGCAAGGCTAAGAGCTCATTTTCGGCTCTTTTTTCATCACGCGGCAAAAATTCATAACTGTTTTAGCATCCTTTGACCACTCTTTAATGAGCTTCATGCCAGGCTCATCTAAATTCACAAGTTCTTTTAGTGTTTTCATCTCTTTGCGCCTATAAATTTCTCAAAATCATAACTAAATTAAGCTAAAATTTCTAAACCAAAATTTAGAATTTGGCATAAGCTTAAGATCACAAAGGAAACTTATGTCCGAGCAAATTTTTAATAAGATTAACACTCTTCTAAGCCAAAATGATGCGAAATTTAAGGTTATAGACCACGAGCCGGCTAACACTTCAGAAGCCGTTGCCAAAGCTCGCGGCACGATAATGGGACAGGGTGCTAAGGCCCTTGTTTGCGTGATAAAAGGTATAGATCCTAAAAATTTAGCCGCGAGTCAAAACGAAAAACCAGATCAAACCTCATCAAACAGCCTTCTTAAAAGCTCCAAACACTACGTTTTAGCCGTGCTTCCTGCTGATTACAAAGCAAATTTAGAGGCTATCACGCACGAATTTCACGGCACTAAAACCTCTTTGGCAAGTCCTGCAGAGGCTAGTGAGCTAACAGACTGCGTTATCGGCTCTGTTCCACCGTTTAGTTTTCATGATAGACTCGAGCTCATCGTCGATAGCAAGCTTTTTGAGAGATTTGAGGAGATCGCTTTTAACGCCGGTTTGCTTGATCGCTCCATCGTCTTAAACGCCAAAGACTACGAGCGAATAGTAAAGCCAAGGCTCATAAATTTCGCGACCGCTTAGAAAATTTAGCTACCAAAGGAGTTAAGATGTATCAATTTAGCTTTTATAACCCTGTTAGAATAGAATTTGGCGAAGGCAAAGAGCAAAATATCGGCGCTTATATGAGAGAATTTGGCGCTAAAAAGGCGCTTTTGCTCTACGGAAGCGAGCGCATAAAGCGCACGGGGCTATTTGACGTAGTGGCAAAAAGCCTTAAGCAAGAGGGGATAGAATTTGCCGCACTTGGCGGAGTTAAGAGCAACCCCGTGCTAAGCAAAGTAAACGAAGCCATCAAGCTCGCAAGAGAATTTGGCGCAGACAGTGTGTTAGCTGTTGGAGGCGGCTCGGTGCTGGATTCGGCTAAGGCTATCGCGGCTGGAGCTTGTTACGATGGTGATGTGTGGGACTTTTTCACAGGCAAAACTCCAAAAGCTGCCCTTAAAATCTTTGACATCATGACATTGGCTGCGACTGCAAGCGAGATGAACAACGGCGCGATCGTGACAAAAGAAGAGACCAAACAAAAATACGCCATAAGCGGCGAGGTGCTTTTCCCAAAGGTTTCAGTCATCAACCCAAGGCTTCAAGCAACCGTCACAAGCGAGTATCTGGCCTACTCCGCAAGCGATGTGATCGCGCACTCCATCGAGGGGTATTTCACCGCTAGCATCCATCCGCAGATCATAAATTTGCAAGTTGAAGCTAACATCAAAACGATAATAAGAACGACAGAAATTTTGCTTGAAGATCCAAGCGATTACGACGCGAGAGCCGAGTTTGCCTGGGCTGCGACAATGGCACTAAATCACATGACTCGCGCAGGAACAAAAGGTATAAGCTTTCCAAATCACATGATAGAGCATGCCATGAGCGCGGTAACTGATTGTGCGCACGGAGCAGGGCTTTCGGTGGTGATGCCTGCTTGGATGAAGTGGTATAAGGATAAAAATTTGGCGCAGTTTGAGCGGTTTGGACGAGAAATCTTTGACGTAAATTCGGCAGACGAGGGCATAAGAGCGCTTAAAGCTTGGTTTGATAAGATAGGCACGCCAACTAGCCTTAAACAGCTAAACATAGATAAAAGCGCGCTAGAAGAGATCCTTGATGTCGCCGCGCAAAATGCCGTAGCTTGGAGAATGGATAAAATTTACACTAGAAAAACGATAGAGGAAATTTTAAATTTGGCAAACTAACACTAACTAACAAGCCGTGTTAGCGCAAAACAGGAGCAAAAATGATAAAGAAAGTAGAGCCTGCAAAGGCATATAGGCTCGTAAATACCGGTCCAACCTGCCTGATAAGCGCCAAATTTGATGGCATAGAAAACGCGATGAGTGCGTCTTGGGTTTGCGCGCTGGATTATGACAAGATAAGTGTGGTGGTTGATTCTGGCGCATTTACTCGCTCACTTATAGAAAAAAGCGGATATTTTGCCGTTAGTATTCCGTGTGTAAGACAAGCAAATTTAGTTATGAAGCTGGGCTTAATCTCAAGACATCAAAATGCCGCTAAAATGCAAGATGTAAAGCTCTTTTATCAAGATAAATTTGACGTGCCGTTAGTTGATGGTTGCCTCGCTTGGTTAGTATGTAAAGTGCTAACAAACAAAACTAACCAGAGCGAATTTGATCTGTTTATGGGCGAAGTTGTGGGTGCGTGGGCTGACGGGCAAGTGTTTGAGGATGGCAGATGGAAATTTGACGAGTGCGAGGAGGAGTTAAGAAGCCTTCACTACGTAGCGGGCGGGGAATTTTATACGCTTGGCAAAAGGATAAACGTAAAGATTTAATCACTCCATAAACTCATCGAAAAAGTCCTTATCAACTTCGCAAATTTCGATATTTTGCCTGACCTCAACGCCCACCTTATACTTTATCATCAATTCAGCAAGTCGCTCGCCGTCAATGAGAGCTATAGAGTGATCCTGCAAGTTTTTCGCATAATGCTCGGCATCTTTAGTAAATTTTGAAGTAGTGATGAAAACGCCCTTTTTCGTCTGCTTATCTAAAATAGCTCCTGCAAATTTATTAAGCTCAGGGCGAGTGATGCTTCCTTGCCAGCGCTTGGCCTGAATATAAATTTTAGAAATTCCAAGCTCGTCTTCGTTTATTATCCCATCTATACCGCCATCGGCTCCATCTTTTGTGAGTGTGCCTTCGCCGTAACCCATCTTAACCAAAAGATTTTTTACCAAGTCTTCAAAGAATTTGGGACTTTTAGCGTTTATCTCATCTAAAATTTGAGCCCTTAGAAGTTCTTTAAGAGCGATATCGGCACTATTTATAGCTTCTATCGGAGTTATATCTTTTGAATTTTGTTCGTTTGTGGATAACGGCTTATTATGTTTACTACTTTTGGTTTTGTTATAAACCTCGTCATACCAAGAGCTAAATTTAGCCTCAGAGTTCTTATCGGAGCAAATTTTTACACCAAATTCTGTTATCTTAAAAGTTCCTCGTCCTATCTTACTGGCAGGTCTTTTATTTTTTGGCAAATTCATAACCTCTTGTATAGAGGCAAGATAGCTTAACGCCCAACTAGCCCTGCTTACGTATAAAAGCACTTTGCCGCTTGGTATTTTAAGCTCCTTTTCATCATCGCTAAGTTTAAAATATTTCGCCACGAATTCATAAATTTCTTTTCTATCCGCTTCGCTTTTAGCGCTAAGAAATCTAAGTATCGGCAGCATCATCTCTTTATGACTTGGCACCATATAAATTCTCCTTTACGTTATAAACCACTCCTGAGCGGGGCTTTTATCCTCAAATGGCTTTGTAATGATAGTTCTTTCGCCGACTTTAGCGCTATACTCGCGCTCTTTATCCGCTCTTGTATAAGCAAGAGCTAAACGCACGGCAAATTTAAGATCCTCCTCATCGGCATCTAAATTTATAAGACTAACCGCGCCCACAACGCTATCGTCAAACTCTATTTGAGCAAATTTTGGATTTTCAAGTGCGAGCAGCTTTTCATTATCGCTTTCATCACGCCCGATAACCATCTTTGAGCCGTTTTTAAGCCTCAAATGCCGCCCTATCCTAAGAAGCTGCATATCTTTTAAGCTCATATCTTTATCAAATTTTAAAAAGTCTTTTATCTTGTTTGCAAAGCCTTCAACCGTGAGCAAGCACCCACCCGCAGGGCTTTCAAAATCCACAAAACCAAATTTCTTAGCAAGCGCTATCTGAGGCTTTCTATCTCTTCCGCTAAGTCCAAGCAGGCGCTCTCTATCCACCCAGCCTTCGCGCTCAGGCTTGGTTGGTTTCATAAGAAGTGCCGACATCGGACGCAAGATAAGATCGTCTTCATCTTTAGCTAAAGTCTTTACATGCACCATAGCATCGCGCCTTTGGCTCATCGGGCGCTGCCCAAGAACCTCGCCCGTAGCGATAAAGCTCGCGCCCTCATCCTCCATCATACTAAGAGCCGTCTTAAACATATACGCGTGACAATCGATACAGGGGTTAAAATGCTTGCCGTACCCAAATTTCGGGTTAAAAAGCACATTTTGCAAATATTCGCTTCTGATATCGACTATCTTTAACTCCGCTCCCGCCATCGCCGCACGTTTTTTAAGCACCTCAAATTTACTCTCGCCCGCGCCAAATCCTATATCAATATGAATAGCAAGCACATCTACGCCTTGCTCCTTTAAAAGCCTGATAGCAAGCATACTATCAAGCCCACCGCTAAATAAAACTAACGCTTTCACTTTTTAAATTTTTCCTCCAAATCTTCTAATACTTTTCTTATTTTTTTTAAAGTGATCTCTTTCTTTTCATAAGGTATATTTGAAGCCAAACAATTAGCCCGCATATCTTTGTAATAATCAATTTTAAGCCTATAAATAGCTTTTAGTACTGTCGCTTCATCTTGTAAAACATCAACATTAAATAGCAAAATTTCGCGTAAAATAGACTCATCCTCATCCGATCTTCGCAATACCGCATCAAATATATCACCGTATCTCAAAAAATACTCTCGTCTTACTAAATCTAAAACCATATCGCTTAAATTATGATTTTCTAAAATTGTCTTAATAAGCTGAATTTCTACGCTTGAACAAAGCGGAATTTTCATGCCGTTTGCTTGATATGCAGTTTGATATTCCTGCTGAGAAACGAAATCTTGAGAGTTAAAATTTTGTCTTGTAACGCCACTTAAACGAAAGGAATTTATATCTATCTTAAGCAAATTTGCCACAAGCGGCGCATAAGAATTTGCGATTATCGGCTTTAAACTCATCGTAAATTCACGTACCTCTTCAAGAGCCTTTTGCTTTTGTATCGGGCGGGTTAGGTCAAATTTAGCTATCAAATTTCTTATATAAAACTCGCCTATCTCAACTCCGCTTTCAAACATATCGCCAAGCTCTTTTATCTTGCCTGCCACGACCATATCGGCAGGATCGGCTCCGCCTTCAAGGATAACGACACTTCCGTCTATCTCGTTTTGCGCAAGCAAGTGAGCGGATTTAACAGCCGCGTTTATGCCCGCACTATCACCGTCAAAGCAAAGCACCACGCTTAGCTCGCCTCGTTTTAAAAGCGGCAAGTGCTTTTGCGTAAGAGCCGTTCCAAGCACTGCTACGGCGTTGGTAAATCCCGCATGATGAAGCATAATCACGTCAAGATAGCCCTCGGTGATGATGATTTGATTTTTGGCGTGGATATCGCGTTTTGCCAAGTGATAGCCGTAAAAAAGCGTTGATTTATCAAAAATTTCACTCTGAGGCGAATTTACGTATTTGGCCTGATGTCCCGAAAGTGTGCGTCCTCCAAAGCCAACAAGCTTGCCCGTGTGTGTATAGATCGGAAAGGTGATACGCTGAATGAAACTTGCGTAAATTCCGCTTTCATTTTGCTTGACGATGCCTGATTCAAGCGCTTCGTTTGGCAAAATTTGCTCGTTTTCAAGCAGTCTTATCGTCTGAATGCTATCAGGCGCAAAACCAAGTTCAAATTTCTCACAAAGCGCATCCGTAACACCCCGCGAGTATAGATACTCTATCGCCGCAGGAGTCTTATAAAGCAAACTGCGATAGTAGGCGTTTGCTTTTTCAAGGACATGTTTGTTTTCTTTCACATTTTCACGCTCGTTTTTTACGTAATTAAGCGTGAAATTTGAAAGCATTGCGATCTTTTCGATAGCTTCCGGATATGTAAGCTTTTCGTAATCCATCACGAATTTTATGACGTCTCCGCCCGCCTTGCATGAAAAGCAGTGAAATATCCCGCGGCTTGGACTCACGCTCATGCTCGGGTTTTTATCGTCGTGAAACGGACATACGCAGACGTAGTTTGAGCCTGATTTCTTAAGCGGGATATAGTGCCCTACGATGTCGATTATATCGGCTTGTTCTTTGAGTTTTTCAATGGATTTTGGGTCTATCATAAGCGAGATTATACAATCACTTTGCTATAATGGGCTTAAAATTTAGCGTTGGAATTTACATTGGATATATTTTTTATAGAGTTTAGAGATCCGATTTTCGGGCTTGTCGTGTTTGTTTCGCTTGTCCTTATGATAGCCGTCTTAAGCTACATCTGGGGTGTTTTTAGAAACAAAGACGAAAAGCAGGAGCTGGAGAAATTTTTAAAGAAATTTGACAAAACCGAAGGGCTTAGCAGCGAGCATAAAGATATGCTTGTCAAATTTGACGTAGATAGCGCCTCTCTTTGTTTTCTAGCAAACACGTTTGCAAAGAGCGGTTACTTCGAAAAGGCGATAAACATCTACTCGATCGCACTTAGCAAAGCAAAGAGCAAAAGCGAAAAAGAGCCTATTTTTACGGATTTGGGGCAGGTCTTTTTCAAAGCGGGTTTTTTGCAAAAGGCTAGAGATATATTTTTAGAAGCGTTAAAGCTATCTCCGCGCAACCAAACCGCACTTAAATTCCTAACAGTCGTTTATGAAAAACTAAAAGAGTATGATGAAGCGCTAAACGCTCTTGATGCGCTTGAAGAGCTTGGGCTTGACGTCAAATCCCAAAAAGCCTATATCGATATCATGAAAATTTTGATAGATAAGCAGATGAGTCTGGAAGAAAAAACCGATAAAATTTTAAAGCTTAAAGACAAATTTACTCTTGCCAATCGCATGGCGCTTGAAAACTGGCTGCAAAAAGGAGCGGATATCGTAAATTTCCCTGATTTTCCGCCATTAAAAGACGTTTTTGATATCATCTACAGACAAGAGCGGGCGGTAAATTTAAGCGATGAAGAGTATAAATCGCTATTTTACGCTAAAAATTTAAGCGACGAGCCGGCAAAAGAGCTTGGATTTGAGCTTGAAGTGATGACGAATTTAAAAAAAGCGGGCTTTAACAAAGCCGATCTTAGCTTTAATTACATCTGTAAAAATTGCAAAAACTCATTTCCACTTCATTTTTACCGCTGTCCGATCTGTCACGAGCTAGGAAGCGCTCAAATTTTGCCTCATATCACGGAAAAATCCAATGAAAACAGTATGCCTTTTTAGCGACGGCTCATGCCTTAATAACCCGGGCGCAGGCGGTTGGGCATATATCCTAGAATACGGCAAATACACAAAAGAAGCAAGCGGAGCCGAAGCCATGACAACCAACAATCAAATGGAGCTTAGGGCTGTTATCGAAGGGCTAAAAGCTCTAAAAGAGCCTTGCGTCGTTAAGCTTTACACCGATAGCTCATACGTGGCAAACGCGATAAACGAGTGGCTTGAGGGCTGGGTAAAAAAGGCATTTAAAAATGTAAAAAACGTCCCGATGTGGCAGGAGTTTTTAGAAATTTCAAAACCTCACGACATCCGCGCCACATGGGTTAAGGCTCACAACGGACATCCGCAAAATGAGCGTTGTGACACGCTAGCAAGACAGGCGGCAACTAAGATAAAAGATGAAGGCAACCTATAAAAATGCAAAATTTAAAAGCACTCGAAGAAAAGCTGGGATACAAATTTAAAGAGATAAATAACCTAAAAAACGCGCTTACGCACAAAAGCTGTAAAAAAGGCAAAAACAACGAACGGCTTGAATTTTTAGGCGATGCAGTGATGGATCTGGTGATAGCTGATTACTTATTTCGCAAATTTAAAAACACTGACGAAGGCGATATGAGCAAGCTTCGCGCCGCACTTGTCAATGAAAAAAGCTTTGCAAATTTGGCAAGCTATCTGAATTTAGGCGAGCATATATTTATATCCGCAGCCGAAGAAAACAACGGCGGACGCGAGAAAATTTCTATACTATCAGACGCTTTTGAGGCGGTTATGGGCGCTATTTACATAGAAAGCGGCTTTGAGGAGGTTAATAGCGTAGCCATAAGGCTCTTTGAGATATGCTATCCTGATATCGATCTTAAAAATTTGACCAAGGATTATAAAACGACTTTGCAAGAAATCACTCAAGCCAAGCTTGGCGTAACACCCGAATACAAGCTCGTGCGCTCATTTGGCCCCGATCACAAGAAGGAGTTTGAGATCGCGCTTTTGCTAAAAGATGTCGAAGTCTCGCGAGCGATCGGCAAAAGCAAAAAAGAAGCCCAGCAGCTTGCGGCAAAAACTGCGATAGAAAAGATCAAGGAAAACTCATGAATTCATTCGGACGAAAGCTTATCTTAACAACCTTCGGAGAGAGTCACGGAGTGGCTATCGGCGGGGTTCTTGACGGATTTCCTGCGGGAGTTAGGATAGACGAGGAGTTCTTGCAAAGCGAACTTGACAAGCGCAAACCTGGTCAATCAAAATTTGCTACCGCAAGGCGCGAGGGCGATAATATAGAGATACTAAGCGGAGTTTTTGAAGGCGTTAGCACCGGCACGCCGATAGGATTTGTGATCTACAACGAAAATCAAAAATCAAAAGATTATGAGAATTTGCGTGAAATTTTTCGTCCGGGACATGCTGATTATACATACTTTAAAAAATACGCAACTCGCGACCACAGAGGCGGCGGACGAAGCTCTGCAAGAGAAACTACCGTGCGAGTGGCGGGTGGGGCGTTTGCTCAAATTTTATTAAATGAATTTAGTGTGAAAGTAGAGAGCGGCGTAAGCGGAGTAGGAACCGTAAAAGCGCAAAAATTTGACTTTGAAGCAGCAGGGAATTCTGAAATTTTCGCACTTGACAAAGAAAATTTGATGATGGATGAGATTTTAAAAGCTAAGCAAGCTCACGACAGCGTGGGGGCTAGTGTCGTAACGAGAATTTTAAACACTCCTGCCGGACTTGGCGAAGGGTTATATGACAAGCTTGATGCAAGACTTGCCGCTGCGATGATGGGTATAAACGGAGTAAAAGCCGTAGAAATCGGTGAGGGCGTAAAAGCAAGCGCAATGCTAGGAAGCGAGAATAACGACTGCATGAATGAAGCGGGCTTTCTCTCAAATCACGCAGGCGGAATACTTGGAGGCATGAGTACGGGGGCTGAAATTTTAATAACTACGCATTTTAAGCCGACTCCTTCGATATTTCTGGCTCAACAAACACAAAATATCCACGGCGAAAATGCGATCTGCGAGCTTCGTGGCAGACACGATCCGTGTATCGGTATCCGTGGAAGTGTCGTTGCAACTGCGATGGCAAGGCTTGTGATAGCTGATTTTATGCTTTTAAATTTGAGTGCAAATTTAGAGAATTTAAAGAAATTATACGGCTAGTTTTGAGTTGATTTGACTTTATTATCCAAAGCAACTCTTAAATGACTATTATTGACTACTAAGCTTAAGCATAGCCACCATATATAAACATCAGCACAAGAAGAGACAAAACTATTGTCGTTAAGTAAGCCATGAACTATGTTATTTCTGTGATTGAAGCCAGCAGGGTTGGTTAATAAAATTTTAAAAATCTCTATTAAATTTTTAGGGATAACATTGCAAAGCTCATTATTTTCTAGTAACGCATTAATACTTTTCTCTGTTTCAATACCATCGTCTATAATTGTGGTTTTTATATTTTCTTGTTTTAGAAGAACTCTTATTAAATTTTCTAATTGAGGTATTAAAATATGACTAGAAACTATAAATTCTCTTTCAAAACCATAAAATAATCCTTGAGACCATAATAAAATTCTATCCTTTGGAACGATTGATGAATTTGCACATATGTCATAGATAAATCGCTTGGAAATTCTATGCTCTTCTAGTAATTTATCAAAAGCTGGAAAAATAGCTCCGTCTACAGAAACAGTAATTCCTATACCATAATACTTACAAATTTCAGCATTAAGGCATTCATATTCTTTAGATGCTTTTGCAATACTTCTCCCGTCGTCCGCAATAAATATAGAATTAAAAATACTATGTAGCGGGAATTTCCTAATAGAATCTTGGGCTAGTTTTTTGTTTACATCATACGACTGATATGGGGTAACTCTTGTAAAAGCCAAAATTGCCTCATTTAAATCTTTATTAGCCACTAAATCAATGCTTTGTTTTTGATATTCGCTTATATCTATAGGTTCTGTTTGAATAAGTTGCAGTTCATCTCTTACGCTAGAATTGCAAATAGCAATTTCTTCATAAATTTTATCTATTCTATTACCTACATTAATTTTAGCCCTATCTTTCTTAGGTATTGTCCGAAGTTCTTCTAATGCATTTTCTAAACAAATTTTTTTAATGATACCTCCATTAGCATCTCTTGCTTCAAAACAAAAAAGATCGGATTTATCCAATGTAAGCTGTATTAATTTATCATCTGCATTTTTTATTTTCTTGCACCACTTTTTAGCTTCATCATAATACATAACTGACAATAAAAAATCTTTCGACTCTCTATATTTCGTAGCAAAGTTTTCTAATTTTTCAAAAATTTTTTCAGCATCATCACTATCTATTTTTAAAAGAGATAGTAAGTCTGCGATATCGGCACAGCATCTTTTATCATCAACCGTGCAGTTATAAAATTTATCCAAAAGTTTTATCTTTAATTCATCAAGATATCGCTTTTGTTTCGTATTTAAAGATAAGTTAATCGCTCTTTTATAGCAATTTAACTCAAATGGATGAAATCTAAAAGGCAATTTTATATAAGACTCTATCGCCAGAAGTAAAAATTTGACATCTCTTTTTACAAACCAAAGAACATCTGCTATCCTGGCTTTTAATCTGCAGTCATTTATATGATCTAAAATATCTGAAAAAGTTTTTAAATCATCATCGCTAAAATCGTCTACTATAGCAGATCTTGATTTTTCAAACAAATAAAATGGAGTAAATGGCTCATTCCAACTATCTGGTTGTAAACATAAAGAGGTAATGCTACTAAGCAAAGATAAAATTTTAGCCTTTTCTTGATTGCCGTTTTTTAGCTCCAAATCCGCAACTTCTTTAAATTTAAAACAATAATCATCAAATTCACTAACATCGTATAAAATCTTATCTATACCAAGTGAATTAAAAATTTCTATATTCATAAACAACAACCAACAGAGACCTGAAAAGTCTCTGTATTACTGACACCCCTCACACTCGATAGAGCGATCGGCTACATTATTTACTTTGTTGCTATCAGGGCTTTCGGAGCGTAGATAATATGTTGATTTAAGTCCAAGCTCCCAAGCAAGCGTATAAATTTCGTTCAGATAGCCGCCGCTTGCCTTATCAAGGCTCATGAATATATTTAGGCTTTGTCCTTGATCTATCCACTTTTGGCGGATAGCGCCGGCTTTTACCAAGACTCTTTGATCAAGCTCATATGCAGGCGTGTAAAACTGCCACGTATCAGGGCTCAGATCAGGCACGACAGTCGGTATCATACCGCTTAAATTTTGTTCAAACCACTTGCGTTTATACACAGGCTCAATCGTCTGCGTGGTGCCCACAAGGATAGATATCGAGCTAGTCGGCGCAATAGCCATTAGATAGCCGTTTCGCATGCCGTCGGTTTTAACCTTCTGCCTCAACCAATCCCAATCGCAAACATCCTCATCAAACAGCCCTCCGCGATTTACGAGAGCTTTTGCGTTTTCGTTTGCTACATCTATCGGGAAGATTCCCTTGCTCCATTTTGAGCCTTCAAAAGTCGGGTATTTACCCTTTTCAACGGCTAAATTTGAGCTTGAGTAGATAGCCTGATAGCTCATATTTTCCATTATGCTATCTATCAAGGCTAGGTGGTCGTAGCTACCCCATTTGATGCCTTTAAGCGCGAGCATTTGCGCTTCGCCCATCACGCCAAGTCCGATCGAGCGAGAGGATAAATTCGTATGTTTTACTTTTTTGTGCGGATAGAAATTTAGATCGATTACGTTATCAAGCATCCTAACGGCGATCGGCACTACTCGCTTGATGTCCTCTTTGGAATTTATCTTGCTTAAATTTATGCTTGCCAGGTTACAAACCGCTGTTTTGCCCTCTACGTTTTCTTTCTCAACTATGAAAATTTGCTTTTTGTCAAGGCTGTCAAGCGCACTTAGCTTCTTAGCCTTTTTCGTTATGCCGCTATCAATAGTAACGTCATCTTCCTCATCAAACACCATCTCTTCGCCATTATCAAAAGTTATTTTGATCTTGTAATAATTCGGCTCGGTATTTTGGAAAATTTCGGTGCATAAATTTGAGCTTCTTATAAGTCCGTCGTGATCGTTTGGATTGGCTCTGTTTGCATTATCCTTAAAGCACAAAAACGGCATGCCCGTCTCAAAGTAACTGGTTAGAATTTTTTTCCAAAGCTCTTTGGCCAAGATAGTGTTTTTCTGAATACTCTCGTCATTTTCATATTCCACATAACGCTTTTCAAATTCTTCGCCATACAGGTCGCACAGATCGCTAACTTGCGCAGGGTCAAATAGCGTCCAGCGATCATTTGACTTAAGTCGCTTCATAAAGAGATCATTTATCCACAGCGATGGGAATAGCTCGTGCGCCCTGCGTCTTTCTTCGCCCGAATTTTTACGCAGGTCAAGGAAGTCGCTTACATCCATATGCCAAGGCTCGACATATACGGCTATAGCGCCCTTTCTCGTGCCAAGCTGATCGACCGCTACGGCTATGTCGTTAGTTACTTTTAAGAATGGTATAATTCCACCTGCGGCGTTTTTATGTCCGTCGATACTGCCGCCCATAGCGCGTACCTTGCACCAATCCCAGCCGATACCGCCTCCAAATTTGCTTAAAAGCGCCATCTCTTTGTAACTATCAAAAATCCCTTCGATATTATCAGGCGTGCTTCCGATATAGCAGCTACTTAGCTGGTGGCGAGTTGTGCGGGCGTTTGAAAGAGTAGGAGTTGCAAGCATGACTTCAAATTTGCTGATAAGGTCGTAAAATTTCTTAGCCCAACCCTGAGAATCAAGCTCATTTTGCGCTAAAAACATCGCAATAGCCATAAACATCTGCTGCGGAAGCTCGATAGGCATACCCTTGCTATCCTTAATCAAATAGCGATCATAAAGCGTCTTTATACCAAGATAGGCAAACTGCAAGTCGCGCTCAGGCTTAATGTAATCGTTTAGATCGTCCAAATCGTATTTTTCTTTAAGTCCGGGGATAATGCGCCCTGCTTTCTCGCCCTTTTCAAAGTATTCGCGCAGATGATTGTAGCCGTTATAACCCGTAACCTTATGATAAAGATCGTACAAAAACAAGCGCGCCGCGACAAAAGTCCAGTTAGGGCGGTCTATATCTATCTTATCCACGGCGGTCTTGATGAGTGTTTGCTGGATCTCTTCGGTCGTTATCATGTCACGAAACTGAATCTTAGCATCGACCTCAAGCTCGCTTAAATTTACGTTTTCTAGCCCTTCAACCGCGGCACCTGTGTATTTTTTGATCTTACT
Source organism: Campylobacter sp. RM16189 (assembly GCF_012978815.1). Taxonomy (NCBI): domain Bacteria; kingdom Pseudomonadati; phylum Campylobacterota; class Epsilonproteobacteria; order Campylobacterales; family Campylobacteraceae; genus Campylobacter; species Campylobacter sp. RM16189. The sequence continues at coordinate 151,048 of NZ_LIWR01000044.1, forward strand.
TATATCAAGCTCTTCAGCTCTTCCGTTACGTTTTATGACTTTCACTTACTTCCTTATCTTTTTGTTCTGTTTGTTATTAAATTTAAGTTATCCATTCGCAAGCGGTTTAATTAAAATAAAAAAGCTCAAACCAGACACTTAAGTCCGGCTTGAGCCGCCAAAATTATTATTTAAACACTCTTGCAAAAATTTTATCAACATTTTTCGTATAGTAGCTATACTCAAAACAAGCCTTTATCTCATCCTTACTAAGCGCCTTATTTAAATCCTCGTCATTTAGCAAATTCTGTAGATACAAGCTCTCGCCTTTTTCATTTATCGCAGGCTTGTTTTGCTGCAGATCAGCCCAAACCTTCATCGCGTTTCTTTGTACGATTTTATAGGCATCTTCGCGTGAAATTCCGCGTTTTGGAAGCTCTAAAAGCACGCGTTGAGAAAAGACAAGCCCACCCGTTAGATTTAAATTTTTCATCATATTTTCAGGGTAAACGACTAAATTTTCTATCAAATTTGTAAGACGAACCAGCATAAAATCAGCCGTTATAAACGCATCAGGCAGTACAAATCTCTCAACAGAGCTGTGGCTGATATCGCGCTCGTGCCAAAGCGCTACGTTTTCAAGCATAGGCATAATGTAGCCTCTAAGAACTCGGCAAAGACCGGTGATATTTTCGCTTAGAACCGGATTTCGCTTGTGCGGCATCGCGCTTGAGCCTTTTTGTCCGGCGCTGAAATACTCCTCGCACTCATAAACTTCAGTGCGCTGATAGTGGCGAACGGCTACGGCTATCTTTTCGCAGCTTGAAGCAAGGATTGCGATGGCGTTTATAACGTGAGCATAGCGGTCGCGCTGGATAACTTGATTGCTTGCTGGCGCGCAGCTTAATCCAAGCTCGGCGCAAGTAAATTCTTCAAGCTCAAGCGGTGCATGCGCGAAATTTCCCATTGCGCCTGAAATTTTGCCGTAGCTTATGACTTCTTTTGCATTTTTTATAAGTTCAAGACCTCTTTTTATCTCGTCATACCAGATCGCAAGCACAAGCCCGAATGTTATCGGCTCGCCATGAATTCCGTGGCTTCTGCCGACCATCAATGTATGCTTATGCTCATAAGCGCGTTTTTTGATGGCACTCATCAAATTTTGCACATCTTTTATGATAAGCTCTAGGCTATCTCTTACCTGCAAAGCAACAGCCGTATCGATACAATCGCTACTTGTCATGCCGTAATGCACAAAACGACTCTCGTCTCCCAAACTCTCGCTAATACTAGTTAAAAATGCTATAACATCATGCTTCGTGGTCTTTTCTATCTCGTCTACTCTAGCGATGTCAAATTTTGCGTTTTTAGCTATCTTTTCACAGTCCTCATCGCTTATGAACCCAAGCTTGTTCCAAGCCTTGACCGCTGCTATCTCAACTTTTAGCCAAGCGTCATACTTAGCCTGCATACTCCACTTATCAGCCATCTCCTTGCGAGAGTATCGTTCTACCATAATTAGCCTTTTATGAATATTTTTGTATAATTTTTTAAGAAAAAAATTATACAAAAACTGCCCTGAAAGACGGGTTATAAACGGCTAAATTTGAACTTAAATTTCATATTTGGTTATTTAGTAAAATTTAAATTAAAGAGTTAAATTTGCCATACGTTAATAGATTTATCGCGCGCCCAAACCGGCAAAAAGCCTATGAAATTTTGACAAATTCGGGCTTTTCTATGAGAGAGGCTCAACGGCTTATCGATAAAGGAAGGTTAATTTGTAACGGAATAGTAGTGAGTGAAAAAAACGCTATTTTAAGCGGTGAGATTTGCCTGATTGACTACGAAACGAATCCGCGCGGACTAAAGCCGATATTTGAGTGCGATAAATTTGCAGTTTTTGACAAACCAAGCGGAGTTTTAAGTCACCCAAACGGCAGAAACTGTGAATACTCGCTCAACGATGAAATTTGGTATTTATACGGGCGTGAGGCAAGTGTGGCACATCGCTTGGATTTCGAGACGAGCGGGTTAATCGTAGTAGCGCGAGATAAAATTTCGCAAATTCAATTAAAAAAGCTCTTTGAGAATAGAAAAGTTGCAAAAAGCTATGTCGCGATGGTCTCAGGCAAAATTTCTACAAATTTAACCATAAATGCCAAGATGGATCTAGCAAACGATTATGACGACGTCAAGATGAGAATGCAAATTTGCGAAAATGGTAAAGAGGCGATCACTGAAATTTCACCGCTAGAATACTTTGAAGATATTGACGCGACTTTTGTTAGAGCCATTCCGCTTACGGGAAGGCAACACCAAATTCGCTTGCATTTGTTTCACGTAGAACGAAAAATTTTAGGCGACCCGCTTTACGGATTACAAAAAGAGCAGATAATCAAAATTTTAGATAAAGATATGAGTGAGATCGAGCGCATAAATTTAACAGGAGCTTCGAGGCTTTTACTTCATGCGGATAGAATTTCATTTGAGTTAGAAGATCAAATTTATGATATAGAGACAAAATTTGATGCAAAAAGAGAATTTTATAAGCTTGCGAAAGGGAAATTTGCTTACCAAGCTTAGTAAAAAGCTAAATTTTGTTAGTTAAATTTTACTAACAAAATTTAAAAGTTAGTATTATTTTTGATCCCTATCTTCAAAAAACATAACTTTTACCATAAGAGATAGTCCCAAAACAACAACAATAGATACAAAAATAATCTGAGCGATATCAAGAGCCGTCATACACTCTCATTTCTCTCTTTGAGTTGTCCGCATGCAGCAGAAATATCAAGCCCTTTGCTTTGGCGAATAGTACAAGTTACCCCATGACCCCTAAGATACTCTTGAAATTTAAGCATATCCTCAAGCTCTGGTCGTTTATACAAACTTCCTTCGTGGGGATTAAAATATATCAAATTTACTTTTGCTTTGATGCCGTGAAGTAGCTTGACAAGCTTTTTGGCATCCTTAATGCTGTCATTCATATCCTTGATAACAAGATACTCAAACATAACCCGTTTGCGCATATCGATGGGAAATTCTCTAACAGCCTGCATAACTGATTCGATATTGTAAGCTTTATTTATAGGCATTAGTTTCGTTCTAAGCTCGTCAGTAACGGCATGCAGCGATATCGCTAACAACACACCCAAATCCATCTCTCCAAGCTTTTTTATCTGTGAGCCAAGCCCGCTGGTTGAAACTGTCTGACGTCTTGCACCTATAGCAAGTCCGTCATTTTCCATGAGAATTTTTATCGCTTTACTAACGTTAGTAAGATTATCAAGAGGTTCGCCCATGCCCATATAAACGATATTTATTCGCCTCTCATAAGGTATATTGTTAGCTTTTTTTATCCACAAAATTTGACCTACGATCTCGCCGGGCGTTAGATTACGCGTTAGTCCACCTTTAGCGGTCAGACAAAACGAACATCCCATTCTACAGCCAACCTGCGAACTAACACATATCGTATAGCGAGCATGCCGTGTTAGCTTGCCATCTTTATCGCTTTGCTCCTCTTTCATGGGCAAAAGAACACTTTCGATTCGGTATCCGTCTTTTAGTTCAAAAAGATATTTTATAGAACCGTCGCTACTCTGTTCGGCTTTTACGCATTTAAGTGGATCGAAATAAAACTCTTCTCTAAGATGCTCCCGCATAGCTTTGGGCAAATTTAACATCTCGTCAAACGAATTTGCATTTTTCTTATAAATCCACTCATAAATTTGTTTAGAACGAAATTTGGGGCTAAATTCACCCTCAAGCTCATCAAGTGTATAATCAAGCATGTTTTTCATATCAAATTTCTCTCTTTAAGTGAATTTATAAGTATCTCTTTGGCTTTTTGGTGATTTTTTACAAAATCCTGGTGTGCATTTTGGTTGCAAAAATTTGTTGCGACGAATATACCTCTGGCGGGAATTTTAAATTTTGTTGCAACTTTTAAAACTGCAAAAAATTCCATATTTTCCAAAGCATAGCCAAGCTCAGCAAGTCTATATGCCAAATTTTCATCAGTTGTGATAAAGTTTGAAGAATTTACTCGGATAGTTTCATGTGAAACTTTGGTATTTAAATTTTTGTCACAAATTTGTATTGATGAAATTTCTTTCTTGCATGGAGTATAGCTTTTGTCTTCCAAGCTTGAAATTTCGATGTTTGCACCAACCGTACTCTCATAAATTCCAAAAATTTTTCCATCTTTATAAATGCCTGCCGAACCTACAAATAAAATCTCATCAGGCAAATTTCGCTGATTTTCACATAAAAATTTCGTCAAATTTATGCTCATATCGACAAGTCCTACTCCCATAGGCAAAGCAAAATCAAAAATTTCATTTTGACCGGCAGAGATTATCATTTTTTAAGTCCCGTAAAACTAAAGCTTGAAAAATTCAAATTCATAAAATCAAATCCACAAAAATTAAATTTAGCCATCACAACCTAACTTCAATCCCGTTTTCACGCAAATACTCTTTAAGTTTTTTTATTTCAACTTCTCTAAAGTGAAAAATCGAAGCGGCTAAACAAGCATCGGCGCCTGCCAAAAATGCCTCTTTAAAATGCTGCATATTGCCCGCTCCGCCACTTGCTATTACAGGTATACCAAGCTCGCTAAAAAGCTTAGTAATACGCAAATCATAACCGCTTTTAGTGCCGTCTTTATCCATCGTGGTCAGTAAAATTTCACCTGCGCCACGATCTTTAGCCTCTTTCGCCCAAGCAAGAGCGTCCTTGCCCGTATCTATCCTGCCACCGTTTATAAAGACATGATAATCTTCATCAAAACTCTTCGCGTCAATGGCGACTACAACGCATTGAGAGCCGAATTTCTTCGCAGCTTCGTCTATCAAATTCGGATTATGGATGGCTGCGGAGTTTAGACTTATCTTATCGCAGCCCACGTTTAAAAGCCGTGAAATATCATCAAGAGTCTTGATACCTCCGCCCACCGTTAGCGGGATAAAAAGCTCGCGAGCCACTTTTTCTACTACGTCCACGATGGTGTCTCGCCCCAAGTGGGTCGCCGTGATATCAAGAAATGTTAGCTCATCGGCACCCTCTTCGTTGTATCTTTTGGCTATCTCCACAGGATCTCCGGCATCTACAAGACCTACGAAATTTACGCCCTTTACGACACGACCGTCTTTAACATCAAGGCATGGGATTATGCGTTTGGCAAATTTATTCACGGCTTACCCTTTAAGTTATTTTTGCCGATTTTATCAAAAATTTACTTAATAACCGCCAGAAGATCAAAGCAAGAAAAAGCAGATAAGAGCAAGCCGAATTTAAAAAGCTTGCTCTAAAAATTTTATTTTTTATCCGGAATTTGCGTTTTTGCGACCACATTTATAAACACAAGCGGTTCTTCGCCCGTGTTTGCTAAAGCATGGCTTTGTCCGGGACGAGCGATAGTTACGTCACCTGTGCTGACTTCGGTTTGCTTGCCGTTAGAGTCGGTAAACACACCTTTGCCTGAAATGATGATATAGACATCTTCGTTATCGATATGTTTATGAAGCCCTATGGAGGCGCCCTTTGGTAAGGTTAGCCATCCTATCTCTCTAAAAGCGTCTTGTTCGCTTGTCTGATGACGGTTATACGCAAAATCCCCAAGTAAAGGCCCCATGCCTCCGCCTGCATTTTCACGGTTCCAAGAAACTAGCGTGTCTCTTTTATAGACCTGCACGCTCCTATCGGTCTCAGGTATGAGCGGGTGAGCGTTTAAAGCGCCAAAAGATAGCGCGACAAAGCAAACTGCAAGACTAAATTTCTTCATAACTCTCTCCTTGGATAAAAGTTTCGTGGCTTTATTTTATCCAAATTTTACAATTACTAAGCATTTTTAAAACGGCTCAAATTTAAGGCGCTTTAAGATGAATTTCATTAATTTTCTTAAAGTTATCCTTATCAAAAACAAACGCACGGTAATCTTTGCCGTCATCAAATCTCACTTGTAAAAATTTCGGATCAAAGCTTACCCTAAGACGCATTGCAGAGGGATCAAATTTGGTCGTTTCAAGCTCTTTTAACTCATACTCTTTGCTAAATAGATAAATCTTGCCTTCATTGAATGCAAGCCCCATAAATTCGCTATTTTTACTCTCGTTTATATGCAGATACTCAAAATTTTTAAGGCTCTTAACCGCTTCAAAACTTACATTGTTATCATAAATTTTGATATTAAAAAACTCGCCCGAATTATCCTTAAAAAACACTCCCGCATCAAAAGGCTTTAGGTTAGTAAATCTTCCAAAAACAGCCTGAATCGGAAATTTCACGCCCAAATTTTTAGCCTCTTTATTTAAAATTTGGCTAAATTCGCTCTCCTCGTCACCGTCATGATGAAAAACGCGAAATTTATCCTTATCAAAATAAATCATATCATCGCTAAAAGGTATGGCTGAAATTTTAGGATCGGGGTTAAAGAGCGGATAGAGCGGAATTTCAATCGGCACCCCGTCCTTTGGCGCGTAAGTCATCGACATCCTAGCCTGCCTTATATCAGCCTCGCTAAATACCTCATCGCCGATTTTAACGGGCATTTTGCCTTGCTGTTTTAAGTCCATATAGTAGTTAAAGGCAAGCTCGTTTTTATACTCCGTTTCGTTTTTAAAAACCTTTCCGCTAGCGCTTCTGTAGGCGAAATAATGCCCGCCCAAATTCTCTTGAAATACAAATTCTTTAAGGCTCGGCGAGTAAAATATATAATACCTTTCGGATTTGTTTGCGAATTTATGCTCGTAAAATTTATATCCGCCAAATCCCGCTATGGCTAAAATTCCTGCGTAAATCACTAGCAAAAAGGCTAAATTTATCGAAGTTTCTTTGTGCGAGATGAGTGCATTAAATCCAAGCAAGATAGAGACCAAAAGCAAAATAAGAAGCAAGACAAAGCTCTTAACGTAAAACACAACCGCAAAGCAAACTACTACAAAAATCACGCTTGAGATAGCCGCTCTAAGGCTTCTTTTATCGATCAAAACCGAGCTTGTAAATATGTAAAAAACCGCCGCGCTTAAACAAAAATAGCACCAGTTTATAAAAACCTCTTTTGTGATGACGATAGGATAAAATTTGCTTGCCAAAAACACAAGCCAAGCCCCAAAAACAACCCAAATAACCACAAAAAACAAGGCGGCAAAAATATAGTGCCAAATCAAAATTTGAAAGCTCGACACAGGCAGATGAAGCAGGCATTTTATACGGTTTCGTTGCGGTAAAAACTGCGCCAAAGCCACACAGACAAAGCTTGCCGAAATAGCGGCAAATGTTACAAATTCGGGCTCGTTATCAAAAAACACATAGCCGTACCAGACGACTGATTCTGGATGAATAGCTCCGAATTTGTAGCTAAGATCAAAGCTAAACCAAGCAAAAAACAGAGCCAAAACCAAAATCAAAAATCCAAAAAACAGCCCGAGCCTTGTAATCTCTTTTAAAAATATCGACCTCATTTCACCCTCCCCCTACTCGTATCTGCCTACAAAGCCTAAAAATTTATCCTCAAAACTTGCATTTTGCGTCTTAAAACCGTCGATATCTACAAATCCGTAAGCCATTTTATGATGTTTAAATTCATCTATATTTTTGAAATTTTTTCCGCTTGTATCAAATTCTTTCGGCAGCTTATACACCTTAAAATCCTGCATAAATTCGCTCATCTTGCTTTGAAAAATTCGCCCTCCTCGCTCGACAATCAAAAACTCATCGATCAAATTTTCAAGATCGCTCATTACGTGACTTGTGACGATCACAGTCTTATCCTTGCCGTCAAGATAGTCCTTCAGATAATCGCCAAAAAGCCGCCTATATCCCGCATCAAGCCCCATAGAATAATCGTCAAATATAAGCACTTTGGCATCTTGCGCAAACAGCGAAGCAAGGATAACTTGGGACTTTTGCCCAAAGGACATGGAATTTAGCTTTTGATCCTTACTAAGTTTTAAAAGCTTTGCTAAATCGTTATAAATTTTGCTGTCCCAGCGCGGATAAAACGTGGATAAAAACTCCTCATACTGCGCGATACTTAGATGATCAAAGCTTGTAAATCCCTCAAATAGCAAGGCGATATCGCGCTTGGCCTCGCTGTCAAGGCTGAAGCTATTTTTGCCAAGCACCCTGCACTCACCGCTTTTTGGACGGATATAGCCCATTAGGATATTTATAAGCGTGCTCTTACCCACGCCGTTTCTGCCCAAAATCCCAAACACGCTGCCCTGCTTTACGTTAAAACTCAAATTTTCGTAAATCAGCTTTTTACCGTAAAAATGTGTGACGTTCTTTACTTCGATAGCATTCATAAAAAGCCTTATATAAAATATTACTGAAAATTTTATTACATTATTTATAAGGAGAATCTTAAGAGTTATTATCATAAATATGCTAAAAATTCAGGGCTAAAATTTCGTCCAAGTTTCAATGAAAAACATAGCCATAATGATATTTATTTTTCAAAATAAACTTTTTATAAGCAAAGTTTGGATAAATTTGCCAAATGATCAAGGCAAAGAAACATTTTGGACAAAATTTTTTACACGATCAAAATGTGCTGAACAAAATCATCCAATCGATTCCCAAAGATATGCAAAACATAGTAGAAATTGGGCCTGGCTTAGGTGATTTGACGTCAAAAATTTTGCAAATTTCAGATTCGGTTACGAGCTACGAGATAGACGGCGAGCTTTACGAACTGCTTGAAAAAAAGTTTGCAAAAGAGATCAAAGACGGACGATTAAGACTTTTTTGCGCAGATGCGTTAAGTCGGTGGGACGAAAGCGGTTTGAGTGAGACAGACTACTTTTTAACGGCAAATTTGCCCTACTACGTCGCCACCAAGATGATTTTAAACGCTATCGAAGATGAGAGATGTCGCGGGCTTGTTGTGATGATACAAAAAGAGGTCGCGGTCAAATTTAGCGCCAAAGGCGGTGAGAGCGAATTTAGCGCACTGGCGATTCTAGCTTCGCTTCAAGGTGGCTGCGAGCTACTTTTTGACGTGGCTAGCGAGTGTTTTAACCCGCCTCCAAAGGTAACCTCATCTGTTATAAAGATCCAAAAAAGCAAAAATTTGATAGGCAAAAATGCTGTTTTTAATACCGAATTCGAGTATGAAAAATTTAAAAAATTTCTAAAAACCGCCTTTAGCGCACCGAGAAAGACGCTTAGTAAAAATTTATCGGCAAATTTCGATAAATGCTTGCTGGCTGAAATTTACGGCGAGCTAAATTTGAGCCAAAATTTACGTCCTCATGAGATCGATGTCAATCTTTATCTAAAAATATTTGAAAAATTAAAGGTAAAAGATGAACGAAGACAAAGTTGTAGTCTCCAAAGGAAAGAGCAATAAAAAGCGAAGATTTCGCCCGAAAAACAAAAACAATCAAGGCGAAAACAATGCAGAAATAAGTGCCGAACAAAAAGCCAGCAATAACGTTATAGATAATTTTTTTGCGGCCTCTTTTGACAGAGAAACGCAAAATAAAAGCCACGAAAGCTCCGCTAAACAAAACGGCAAAAAAGCCAACTCAAAGCAGCACAAAAAACAAAATTCTCAAAATGGCGGACAAAATTCTCAAAACAATTCAAAAAACGGCAAGAAAAACGCTGAAAATAAAAATGCTAGCACTCAGCAAAATAACCAAAACGGCTCAAACGATGACACTCAAAAGCCAAAAAAGAGTAAAAAACCGAAAAAAAATTTGCCCGCCAAACTAAACGGCAACGAGCAATGGCAACAAGACATCGCAAGCGCGATAGAGGCGAACAAAGCCACTCATGAGCTTCGCCTTGAACCGCTAAAATATCTAAATTCAAGCGATCACAAAGTCCGTGTAACTCCTCTTGGCGGACTTGGCGAGATCGGCGGAAACATGACGGTGTTTGAGACCGAAACAAGCGCGATAATCGTAGATATCGGCATGAGCTTTCCAAGCGAGAGCATGCACGGAGTTGATATACTCATACCTGACTTTGACTACGTGCGAAAGATAAAAGACAAGATAAAAGGCGTTATCATAACTCATGCGCACGAAGATCACATCGGTGCGGTGCCGTATTTTTACAAAGAGTTTAAATTCCCTATCTACGCCACGCCTCTTCCGCTTGGAATGATAAATAACAAATTTGAAGAGCATGGGCTAAAGCAGGAGCGTTCGCTATTTCGCTCGGTTGAAAAGCGAAAGCCTTATCTGATCGGTGATTTTGAAGTGGAGTGGATACATATAACTCACTCGATTATCGACTCATCCGCACTTGCTATCACGACAAAGGCGGGTACGATCTTGCACACGGGTGACTTTAAGATAGATCACACGCCCATAGACGGTTATCCGACCGACTTAGGACGTATCGCATACTACGGCGAGCGAGGCGTGCTGTGCTTGATGAGTGATAGCACAAACAGCTATAGAGAAGGTATCACAAAGAGCGAAAGCAGCGTAGGAAAGACCTTTGACGCGATATTTGCCAAATCCAAAGGGCGCGTGATAATGAGCACATTTAGCTCAAACATCCACCGCGTATATCAGGCTATCGAGTGGGGGCTTAAATATAACCGCAAAGTCTGCGTCATCGGCAGAAGCATGGAGCGAAACTTATACACGGCAATGGAGCTAGGCTACGTAAAGCTTGATAAGAAAATTTTCATAGACGCAAATGAAGTCGGCAAATACAAAGACAACGAGGTGCTAATCGTAACCACCGGTAGCCAAGGCGAAACGATGAGCGCGCTATATCGCATGGCGACCGATGAGCATAAATATATAAAAATCAAGCCGACCGATCAGATCATAATAAGCTCTAAAGCGATCCCTGGAAATGAAGGAAGCGTATCGACGGTGCTAAATTTCTTAATAAAATCAGGCGCAAGCGTAGCGTATCAGGATTTTAGCGAAATTCACGTAAGCGGACACGCCGCGCAAGAGGAGCAAAAGCTCATGATCCGCCTAACCAAGCCTAAATTTTTCCTTCCGGTTCACGGTGAATACAACCACATCGCAAAACACAAAGAGACAGCCATAAGCTGCGGAGTGGACGAGCGAAACATATATCTTATGAGTGATGGCGATCAGGTTGAAATTTGCCAAAAATACATGAAACGAGCAAAAACCGTTAAGACCGGTAAAGTCTTTATAGATAATCAAATCAACAAGCAAATTTCAGACGATGTCATTATCGACCGCCAAAATTTAGCAGAAGCGGGCGTAGTCATGATCATCGCTCAAATTTCACGCCACAGCCAAAAGCTCATAAACAAACCGCGCGTAGTTAGCTACGGTCTTGTTGCAGACAAGCAAGACGGGGAATTTAGCAAAGAGATGGAAGAGGTGCTCGTGCAGTTTTTAAGCAACGTAAAAGAGGAGCTGCTAAAAGACAGCCGCATGCTTGAAAGCCAGGTGCGCCAAGTGATAAGAAAGCATATATTTAGAAAAGTGAAAAAATACCCGACTATCGTTCCGATAATTTATTTGATGTAAGGTTTAAAATGCAAGATATGATACAAATCGCAAGCGAAGTGCTGAAAGAAGAGGCCGCCGAGCTCATTCGTCAGGCTAACAAGCTTGGAAGCGAGATAGATGAGGCGGTAAATTTGATGTATAACGCCAAAGGCAAGGTTATCGTAACGGGAGTCGGCAAAAGCGGTCATATCGGCGCTAAGATAGCTGCCACGCTTGCAAGCACGGGCACGCCAAGCTTTTTTATACACCCGACCGAAGCGATGCACGGCGACCTTGGTATGATAGATGAAAATGACGTTGTTTTGGCGATAAGCTTTAGCGGTGAGAGTGATGAGCTCGTTCGAATTTTGCCGCATATCAAGCGATTTGACATCAAGATAATCGGCATGGCAAAGAGCAAGGAAAGTAGCCTTGGCAAATTTAGCGACGCGCTTTTAAATTTAGACATCATCAAAGAGGCCTGCCCGCTAAATATCGCTCCGACAACATCAACCACGCTAACTTTAGCACTTGGCGACGCGCTTGCGGTTTGCCTGATGAGAAAAAGAGAATTTAGGCAAGAGGATTTTGCAAATTTCCACCCGGGCGGAAGCCTTGGAAAAAGGCTATTTGTCAAGGTCAAAGACGTGATGAAAACGCAAAATTTACCGATCATAAAAGATGACGTTAGTTTAAAAACCGCGATTGATGCGATGACTCACGGCAAGCTTGGCAATGTACTGCTGGTTGATGGCGAGGGCAAATTAAAAGCCGTTTTAAGCGACGGGGACTTACGTAGAGCGCTCATGAGCGAGAGTTTTGACATCAACGAAAAAGCGATAACTTACGCAACTAAAACACCAAAAACACTAACAAACAAAGAGATGTTAGCAATAGATTCGCTAAGGCTGATTGAAGAGTATAAGATCCAAATTTTAGTAGTGCTTGACGAGGGCGAAAGACCGATCGGAGTGCTACACATACACGATTTATCGAGCTTGGGGCTATGATGGAAAATTCAAAAATGAGACTAAATAAATTCATCTCGCACAACACAAGCTACTCGCGCCGAGAGGCTGACGAATTAATCAAAAACGGCAAAGTTAGCGTAAATAACCGAGTTGTTAGCGAGCTTGCCACAAGCGTTAGCGATAAAGATAAAGTTAAGCTAAACGGTCGCCCGGTGAAGCTTAAAAAGGATTTTACAGTGATCGTCTATCACAAACAAAAGGGCGAGCTCGTTAGCAAAAAAGATGATCGCGGACGAAAGACGATATATGATAGCTTGCCGCGAAATTTTGCTAAATTTGTAAGCGTTGGCAGGCTTGATTATGCGAGCGAAGGGCTTTTGCTGCTAACTGACGCGCCTGCAATCGCAACTGCGCTCATGGAAAGCGACATAGAAAGAATGTACTATCTAAAAGTGAAAGGCGAAGTAGGGCAGGAGGTGATAACCGCGATGCAAGAGGGCTTTTTCGCCGCAGACGCAACCAAAGGCGCACATGCTAAAACCGAGATCAAATCAATGGAATTTAAGCCTTTTTTAGCGTATAAAATTTTTGGCTCAAGCGGAGGATACACAAAGCTAAAAGTCATCATAAACGAGGGTAAAAACCGAGAGCTAAGAAGATTTTTTGGATATTTTGATCTTGAAGTTATGGATCTGAAGCGCGTTAGTTTCGGGCGAGTTGATCTTGGTATGCTAAAGCCCGGCAAATGGCGCTACTTTGAAAACAGCGAATACGAAGATCTAAGGGATTTTTTAAAAACCAACAAAATTCGCTACTAAATTTAGCCGACCTCTTCGGCTAAATTCTTAAATTTCACACTACATAACACTTCTTTTATTACAATTTTGCAAATTTTAAAAAATAGGACAAACATGCAAAATTTAATTCACAAATTTATCAGTTCGGAATTCGAGATCAAATTCGCAAGATTTGCGCTCATCTTAGTGCTGTTTTTATTTGGCAACTACAAATGGTTTGAGTTTGAAGTAGAGCTTTTAAAGCCGATCATCTCGGGCACTTGGCTAAATTTTCTCTATACTATTTTCGGCTTTCACGGAGCAAGCTATTTTTTAGGCATTGTTGAAAGTATCGCCTACATAGCCCTTGCGGTTGGATATAAAAAGCCAAAAGCTGGAGTTTTAGGTTCACTTATCGTTATCATGACGGGGTTTACCACACTTAGCCTTATGCCACAACTTGGCAAGCCAGATGGCTTCATACTAAAAGATATTTTCATGGTTGCACTTGGGTTTATCATCCTAAAATACGATCTAATCAGAATACAAAAAGCTCGCAACCAAGCCTCGCTAGTCTAAATTTACACTTTCAAACTCGCACGATAAATAAACCTAATCGCTAAAAAGCTGTGCGGGTTAATAAATCAAATTTGGCTTTTAATTTCAGCAAATTTCATCCTTGACAAACTATTTTTAAAGTTATATACTTGCTCAAATGAATAATTGTTCATATATAAAGGCAAAAAGATGCAAGAAAATATACAAAACAACGATTTACAAGCGGTTTGTGAAAGCACGATCATACATCAAGATGTGATAGAAAAAGTAAGAAACGAGCTGAAAAGCGAAGAAATCTTATACGATCTTGGCGATTTTTTTAAAATTTTAGGCGACACGACGAGGATAAAAATTTTAAGCGCACTATCCAAATCGCAAATGTGTGTCTGCGATATCGCGGCACTTTTTGGCATGAGCCACTCGGCCATCTCGCATCAACTTAGAGTGCTTAAGCAAGGAAGGTTAGTTAAACACAAAAAGCAGGGCAAGGTGGTTTATTATTCGCTTGATGACGAACACGTAAAAAGTATCATCGAACAAGGGCTTACACACATCATGGAGAGATAAAATGAGCACCAAGATAACTCTATCGCTTGAAAATTTAACTTGCGCTAATTGCGCTGCGAAGATCGAAGCAAAAATAGCAAAAATGCACGGTATCAAAGAGGCGAATTTAGACTTTTTGGGGCAAAAAATTTCAATAACAAGCGACAAAAAAATAAATACAAATGAGTTTATCAAAGAAATTCAAGCTCTCGTTGACAGCATAGAAGACGGCGTTATAGTCACTCAATACAAACAAAAAAACACTTCACACAATCACGAAAATAGCAATGTAAAAAATATAATCACGAAAATTGTCATAGGAGGAGTACTCTTTGTCATTGCGCTTACGGCTTCTGCTAGCGAAACGCTTAAATTTGCACTATTTTTAGCAAGCTACTTGATCATCGGCTGGAGCGTGCTTGTAAGCGCTGCTAAAAACATCATAAAAGGACGAGTGTTTGACGAAAATTTCCTCATGGGTATAGCTACGCTTGGAGCATTTGCCATCAAAGAGTACCCAGAAGCCGTTGCTGTCATGCTCTTTTATCAGATAGGCGAGCTCTTTCAGGAGATGGCAGTAAACAAATCGCGCAGATCGATCGCCTCGCTTATGGATATAAGGCCCGATTTTGCAAATTTAAAGCTTGGCGCACAGATACAAAAAGTCTCGCCCGAAAGCGTTAAAGTGGGCGATTTCATCGTCGTAAAACCGGGCGAAAAGGTGCCACTTGACGGAGAGATCATAGAGGGATTTTCGACATTTGACACCTCCGCACTAACAGGAGAATCCTTGCCAAAAGAGATCGGCATAGGTGAAAACGCGCTAAGCGGCTACATAAACAAAAGCGCGCTAGTAACGATAAAAGTAAGCAAAATTTTCGCCGAATCAACGGTCTCAAAGATACTTGATCTCGTGCAAAATGCAAGCTCCAAAAAGTCAAAAACGGAAAATTTCATCACAAAATTTGCAAGGTATTACACTCCCGCAGTCGTTCTCGTCGCGCTTATGCTTGCATTTATCCCGCCGATTATCTTTAACGAAGAGCTATCAGCCTGGGTCTATAAAGCGCTTGTATTTTTAGTTATCTCATGCCCTTGCGCGCTAGTTGTCTCCATCCCGCTTGGGTTTTTTGGCGGTATCGGTGGCGCTTCAAAGCACGGCATACTCATTAAGGGCGCAAACTATCTGGAAGCATTAAACAGCGTTGATACAGTCGTTTTCGATAAGACAGGAACGCTTACAAAAGGAATTTTTAAAGTAAGCAAGATCAAGCTATGCAGCAAAAATTCACAAATAAAAAGCAAAGAAGAGCTACTAAGGCTAGCAGCCCATGCGGAGTTTTTCTCTACTCATCCGATCGCAAATTCCATCGTAAAAGAATACGAAAGTAGGGAAGGCAAAATCAATGAACAAGATATCTTAAAATTTGAAGAAGTGGCAGGGCATGGCATAAAAGCAAGCATAAACGGCAAGGATATAATTGCTGGCAATGCCAAATTTATGACTCTTCAAGGAGTTAAATTTGAGGCTTCAAATGAGCTTGGTACAGTGGTTTACATGGCTATAAACGGCGAATTTGCAGGCAAATTTATAATAACCGATGAGTTAAAAACAGATGCCAAAGAGGCGATTTTAAAGATCAAAAATGAGGGCATAAAAGACACCGTAATACTAACAGGAGACAGCAAGGAGATCGCACAAGATGTCGCGGATAAACTTGGCATCAGGCAAGTTTTTGCAGAGCTTTTGCCGACACAAAAAGTCGAAAAACTAGAAGAAATTTTAGCTCAAAAAGCAGGGCAGGGCAAAGTGATGTTCGTAGGAGACGGCATAAACGATGCGCCGGTGCTTGCAAGAGCCGACGTGGGCGTAGCTATGGGTGGAGTCGGAAGCGATGCGGCGATAGAGGCTGCCGATATCGTCATAATGAACGATGAGCCTTCAAAGATAGCAACCGCGCTTAAAATCGCCAAAAAAACACGTGCGATCGTTTGGCAAAACATCATCTTCGCACTCGGCGTAAAAGCCGCCATCATGATAATGGGAGCCTTAGGATACGCAACGATGTGGGAAGCCGTGTTTGGCGATGTAGGCGTGGCGCTTATAGCGATACTAAATTCCGTTAGGGCGATGAGGTGAAATAAAATTTTATCTCATATATCTTGCTTTAAGATTTTTCATCCTAAAATCTCTAAAATATAATTAGATAAATTTAAGAAGCTGTTTAAAGATAAGGCTTTGTTAAATTTAACCGAGGCAAGAGTTTGAAATCCGTACTAGAGATAATTAAAATCGCAGAAATTCCAAAGCCGATCGTAATAATATGCTTTTTAATGGCTATCGTATCATCGTTTTTTGCCGTCATTCTGGCTCAATTTTTCGGCTTTGCAATAAGCGCGATATCTAATGGCGCAAATAATGGCTTGATATATGATCTCATCACAAACCACAAATTTAGAGCCAAGCAGCTATAATCTAGCAATTGCGGGCATTGTTTTATTTTTTGTCTCATCAATCGTATATATTTTATTTAGAAATTTTTTCTGCTATATAGTCGTCATCATCGCGCAAAAAATCATAATAAACGTTAGAAAAAGCTGTTTATCAAGCTAACTAATATCGATTTTAAAGAGATCATTAAGATGTCAAAAGGAGATGTGATCTACACTTTGATGAATGATACTCAAAGGCTTGAATACATCTTTGAAAGACCGTTTTATACGATTTTTAGCGATATTTTTGATTTTATTTTCGTAGTAGGATTTTTGCTATACATTGAGCCTGTAGTCTTACTGATCCTACTTATCACAACACCTTTTATATATATTTTTAGCATAAAGACAGCTAGGATCCAAAAACAAACATCGGACAACACTCAAAAAGCGGATTCTAAAATAACCGTTAGTATAGAGCAGCTTCTTAGCGGATATGAAACTATCAAGTCATTTAATGCCGAAGCTAAAGAGCAAGAACGCTTCAACAAACTATCCGATGAGTCATACAAAAATAGAAAAGCAGGAACCAAAAGCCTTTCTATATTTATGCCTATTGAAGCGACTTTAAGCACTATAGGAATCGCCTTAGTGCTTTTATATGCCGTGTATCAAGTTAGTAATCATGCTCTTGCAGTCGGTATGATAGTTGTTATAGCCGACTATTCACGCAAATTTTATCAACCAATTAGAAACATCTCTAATTATTTGCAAGTCATTCAAAAAGCACTTGTTTCGATAGGCAAAATAATAGAATTTTTAACCATAAAAGAAGAGGCACAAACCGGCTCACTTAAAAATATAAAGATGTCCCTGTAGTAGTAAATAATTTAAAAATTTATTTAGATGAAGTAGAGTTAGTAAAAGAAATTTCGTTTAAATGCCATAAAGATGAGTTGATCCTGATAAAGGGCCGTAGCGGAAGCGGTAAAACATCGATCATTAGGGCGTTTGTGGGGCTTTATAAAGTCTCAAATGGTATGATTTATATTAACGGAATAGACATAAATTCTTACTCTAATAAAGAGCTAAGAGCGGCTATATCTTATTGCGGTCAAAGGACATTTTTGCATGATGATACGATTATTAATAATATCTTATATCCAAATTCAAGTTGTGATTTAAACAGCGTTTTGGCTTATTTGGAGAAATTAAATTTGAAGCACTTAAACATCGACGAAACGATAGGAGATGATGGCAATAAACTCTCAGGCGGAGAGAAATCAAGAGTGGCATTTCTAAGAGCCGTTATGAAAAACTCTAAAATTTTACTCTTAGATGAAGCTACTTCGGCACTAGACAAAGATAATGAAAATATCGTGATTGATCTATTGCAAGAGCTTAAACAAGATGGCTGGGCTATTATATTTTGCACGCATAGTGATAACGAAAGACTGATTAATATAGCGGATAAAGTGGTGTGTATGGATGAGTGTTGATTATAATTTAAAAATGGTGGGTTAAGCGATACCATAATATACCACTTAAATAACGTTTTTATAGCTATTCTAAAGCATTAAATATTCTTACATATTCGATAACATACTCAATAAATAAGACGTAAATCTAGTAAAATATTAATTATTTTTTTTAAGAAAATCAACATAAAAAAATGAGTTATGAAAAGTTTAGTTTTCAATATAAAGTATTTGTAATGCCGTATTTAATGGCTTTTTGTTTAGTAAAAATATCTGTTTTTAAGTTTCGTTAGCTTAAAGTAGGTGTTTTGGTTTAAGATTTGATATGTTTCACAACTTTTTCAGCTCGAAACTTAATTAAGGTTAAAATGTGAAACCTCATCGTTTTTTAGTTTCACGACTTCCACTCATTGGCTTTATAAACCCCTAAAAGATAAATAACCTCATCATCTATCATATAAGGGATTATGTAGCCTCTAAATATAAGTTCTCTTTTGTTTTGGGTTATGGTTCTACCCATTAATGGGTTTGCTTCTAATAGCTCTACATTATCAAGCATTTTTTTAATAAACTCAATAGCCCTGTTTTTGCTATCCTTTGCGATAAAATCAAAAACTGCCTTAAGTTCATTGTTAAAGCGTTCCGTGCGCCTAATTACCATTTAGCAACCTCATCTCTTATCCCTTTTAAAGGGTAGGTGTCAAGCTTTCCGCTTTTTATCGCCTCAATGTCCGCTTCATATTCACTAAATCTTGATTGATATTCGGCTTCATCCGTTATACTCTCTAGCTTCTTGTTTGTTGCTTCTGCCAATGCCTTGCTTATGGCTAATATCTGGTTAATTAGTGCCTCATCTGCTCTTAATGTGATGGTTTTCATAATTAGCCCCTTTGTCGTTTGTCATATTCTAACCGCTAAAGGCTTATGAAATTATTAGCCTGATTTTTTCTTGAATGTATTATTGATGATTAGTTTTTTTGTTAATTATCGCGTAGGCTTCTCTTATTCTTGCCCTTAGTCTTTTATTGCATTCTCGTTGAAGTTTTAAAGCTATTTGTAGTTCGTTATTTTCATTGATTACCGATTTGCCTTTTAATTCAGTAACAAACTCTTTTATTTTTTTGATATTGTATGCGCTAGTCTGGATTATTATACGTGGCATTTATCTCCAAGTCAAAGAAACAACAATACTAGAGATAGCCCAAATAAAGATAATCAAGGTTATTAGCTCAATCATTTTAGCCTTTCGGGTCCTTTGTAGTTAGTAGGGTTTGCAGGGGTCGGCAGAGCCCCGAAAGAAAATTCTCACTCAAATTTTTAAAATTTTTCCACACTTTGGCAAGGTTTGCGACTAGTCGCAATTTTACTTAAAGTGTGTATTTTTGTCAAGTTGCATAATTATTTATATTCCAAAGTCTGCAAACTTATTTTTAGCATTTTAGCCTTATTAAAAACCGCCTGAAATGCTAAATGCTCGGCTGATACCAAGCATAAGATTATCGCCCTTATGCCGACGCTTCCCTTATCTATCTTTTAAAAGCCGTTCGGGTCTTTCGCCCTTTAAAGGCAAAACAGGCTTAATCAAAAGGGGGTAGATTAAACCTACACCCTTTTTGTTAAACCTATTCAGTCGATGAGGTCGGTAGTAGCGACGCCATCTGTTAAACCTATCTAGCTTGACTTAATCCTCCGTGCCACTTATATGAGCCTTTAGGCTTTGCTTGCTCTAGCTTGTCGATTAGTCCTTTTAGGTGTTCGTTTTGCTTCTCTAGGTATTCGCACTCTTTAGCAAAGTAGTTAAAGGCACAATAAGCCTGATAGCCTGCTTGGTATGTGGCTTCTAGTTCATTTAACCCTTTTGCTTCTCTTTTTGCTATCTCGTAGGCAAATTTAGCCTTTGCGCTCTTATCTTTTTGCATAGCGTTAATGTATTTAGTTTGTTTTGTCATTGTCTTCCCCTAATACGTATCTATCGATAAAGTGTATTATTTCGCCTTGCATGCGTTCAACCTCTTGTATAAATATCTTGGTAAATATTTTCAAGTTCTCAACTTCAATATTTTGATTTACTATCCGCATAAATTCCTTTTGGGTTTCTAGCTCCTGCAGGTATTCACTCGTTTTAATAATAAGCTCGCTCGGTGCTTCGTTGTAATCCTTTTTGGCTTCAAACTCTTTTGCCATTGCTCCGGCTGTTAGCTTTGCCTTTTCTTTATCCGTCTTTAGTAGCTCTCTAATATTAAAAGCTTTATTGTTAGCTTTTAAAATTTCCTTACTTGCCTGATAAAAATGCTCTTTACTCATCGCTTATCCTTTTAAATGATTTCACAAAGATAATAAAGTCTTTAATTGTTAAGCCCTCTTGGCTACCGATAATGGATTGATAAAATTTAAACTCTTGATAGGTCATCTTTTATCCTTTCGTAGTATTCAAGCTCTCTTTTTAGCTTATTGTTTTGCTCTAATAGCTCCTGAATAGTATTTGCCTTACTCTCTGCTTCTGCCATAAGCTGACTAATGGAGCAGTAAAGATTAAAGGCGTATTCCTCTAAGTTGTAAGTAATTTCGCCTGTCTTGGTATCTATTTGCTGATAATGAGCCTTTAAAGTATTGTAAAACTTCTCTCTGCTCGGTGTTTTTGAAGTTGTTATTATCATCTCTTAGCCTTTGTTTCTACGCTTGCCGTTACCATTTCCGCCAATAGCTCCTCTTTGCTAAGCTTGCCTAAGCAATAAAGCCTAACTGCTCTTTGTAAGTCCTCATATCTAGCCTTTAAGGCTTTGTAATTGCCTGCTAGGTTTTCAAGCATTGAGAATAAATCAAAGGCGCAGTCTAATACGCTAAAACTTACCTCTTTGTCCTCTTGTTTGTCGTTTTGGTAAGTGGCTAAGAATTTTAAAAACTTTTGCTCTGTATCGTTTAGGTCTTTGCCTACTAAGTCTAAAATTTCATTTGCGTTCATCTCTTAATCCTCGCTTTCTATTAGTAAAGTTTCAATTAGCTCATCTTGGTTAATGTCGCCTTGTTTAAATAGCAAGATAACAGATTGCAGATTATCAAGCTTGTCTTGTAGCTGTTTGTTTTTATCGGTTTCTCGCCCGATAAGTTGATAAAGCCTTATGTTATCCTCTTGCAGTGCTTCGGCTCTGTTCTCGGCTTCTTCGCTCCTTGTTCTTAAAACCCCGTTGTTTGTTAACGCTCTCTCGTAATCTCCTTTCGTTTGTCTGTAGCTGTAATAAGCTAAGCACCCTATCTCATAAAGCTTTTGCTCGCTTACCTCATCGCTTCCGTCATTATGCTGTATAGCATATTCCGCATAATCTGCCTTAATATGTTGTAGCCCCTCTGTTGTGATTTTCATTTAATCTCCTTTGCTTCTTTGGTTTTTCTGTCTGCATAAGCTTCTATTTCGTCTGCTATGTCGTATATCAAGCAACTTAAAAAATAATGTGTTTCGCAGTCTCTGTTGTGATTAATGCCTACTCCTTTTGTATGATACGGCAAAGCGTGGGTAATATGAGATATTGCATTAAGTGCAGGTATTATCTCATCAACTAAATCTACTTCGTTCTCTATTTCAAACGTTAGTCTCATTTGGTCTCCTTTGATGTTGATTTTTCATCTTTGATTAAAAATTATTTGAAATATTATCATCTTAAATTAAAATAGTCAAGTGTTTATCTAATCTTTAATGATAAAAGTTTGGCTTATTTTACATTTTTGATTAAATACGCTACAATTTACACAAATAAAATAAAGGTCTTTACAGAATGCTAAAAAGTGAATTTTTAAATAAGCTAAATGTTTTAAATTTATCTGTTGCAGATTTTGCAAATATGACGGGATTAAATGCTGGTAGTGTGTATAATTGGTCTGACGATAAAAAGCCCGTTCCGTCTTGGGTAGGCTCTTGGCTTGACAACTATGCTAAAGCACGTGATTTAGATAGTGCAGTGACGATATTTGAGCCTTATGTATTGAATAAAAATAAAAGCTAGCAACCTTTTAGCCTCATCACCCACTTTAACTTCTTGTATTTTCCTCTAAAGATTGATACTACCTCATATCAAATAGCATAATCAAGCCCTCTAAGCCCTTTTAACCCTTTAAGGGTATAATCTATCGCTTTATCTGCCGTTCGTTGCTTCTTGGCTCTATTTTGCTCGTATAGCTGTCAATGTAGTTTAAAAACATAAGCAGTTATTTATATTGAATTGATATAATTTCATAGCAATTCGAGGTGGCACTTATCGCCACCACTTATTTGAAGTAATCTTTTAATCCCTCATCAAAACAATCCAAAACATCATCAATAAATGTTTCTAGCATATCAGGCATTATTCCTACTATTTTATTATTTAGAATGCTGTTTAATTACTTATACCTTTTAAACACAAAATAAAGCCCGTAGAGAGCTTTTAGCCTTTTTTAATACTTTGGTATTGTTTGATGTCTTTTTATTGATTGTAGCTTTTATTTTGGGTTAGGCTGTTTTTTCATTTTACCGATAAAGTGATGAGGTTAAATTTATCCTATCTCAAAAACTTCACCATATAAAAATACTTATTTATTCTTTATGCAACGTCTGACATCTGACAAAATGCTCTAAAACATCGTATTTTAGGCTATTATCGTGTCAGAAAATAGCTTCTGACAAGTTCTGACAAATCCGCCAAAGTGTCAGAGTGTCAGAAAGTGTCAGATTTTCATTTCTGACACTTAAAAGCCGTATTTTTAGGCTTTATCGTGCAATTTGTCAGAGTGTCAGACAAAATCTAAAGAATAAGGGCTATTATTTTCCCATTCTCTATTTTTAAATTATTCCTAGTAAGGTTTATAAGCTCATTTTTTGTTATAGTGAATTTTCTATAAACATCCCTTAGGCTTATTGGTAATCTTTGACTAGATACATAATTTAAAATTCTTTCCCTTAACTCTATCCTATCGGCTATACTAAATTTATTTATTTTGTTGAGTATCGGCTCAAAGTCAAGATAGCCATTCAAAAAGGCTATTGCCTCTTTTATTGTCTCATCTGACACTAGGTCATTAAAGGCAAAGTGTGCTTTATCCTCTTTGTATCTAGTGAATTCCTTTAAGAGGTGGAGCGTTTGGATAATGCCATCAAGCTTATAATCTATCCTCTCGTTTAATAAGCCTAATGTTCGGTTGTTTTCGTTATGGGTTTCATCGTAAGCCCTGTTGTATTCTTGGATACTTGAGCGTATTTGTTTTAAAAACTCCGTTCTCGCCTCGCTAGTCTTAAGATACCTATCATTTATTTGATTTTCCTTGCTTTGCTCTTTTGCAAAGTCGTAAATCTCTCTTGAAAGCTCTTGAATAGCCTCAATCTTATTCGCTGGTATCTCTAAATATTGAGCCTCCTCAAAACTCAAAACGTTCTTACAATAAACAATAATGCACCTATTTAAAAAACCTCCCTCAAGATGGAATTTTAAAGTCTTGGCTGGCAAGTAAGTTAAATTAGTATCGCCGTAAAAGAAAAAAGACACATCGTTAATATAAGGCTTTGTGTCTGCTCCATTCTTATAAGTAGGCGATATGAAGTCCTTTGTAGCGTGCATTTTTGTCACGAAGTCTATTAAAGGGTGCTTTTTATCGCTCTTGATTGCGTTTCCCAGCTCCTCAACTTCTAACATCTGCACTTTTGAGCTTTCAAAGCACTGCGCCAAAGCTTCCACGCTTGCTTCGTCTTTGTGTATGCTTCTAATTAGCTTGGTTTTGGCTTCGGCTTTGCTTATCTCGTTATTTTTGACTTGCTCGTCTATTCTATTTTTATGTTCTTGCCATAGCTCTCTATCATTATCTTTTATCGGTTCAAATAAAAGCTTGTTTTGGGTTTTAAAATTCACCCCTTTGCCTGTTCCCGTATCGCTTAAATCAAGCATATAAAAGCAATTCATATTAAAACCGCCGTGAGCCAATAAAAAGGCAAAATTTTGAATGGCTTTTAATTCTATTTGGGGGTAGGTGCTTGGTCTAGCCTCTCTTAATAGCTCCGTATAGTCGTTTAGCCACTTGATAGCAAAATGAAACTGCGATGTGTATCTTTTTCTAAGTTCTAATATTTCGCTCTCGCTAACTTCTGAAATATCCACTGCAACTTCATCGCCCCTTAAAGCTTCCGCCCGGTCTTTTTGGTTTTTTTCGGTGTTCGTTTTATTCTCTATTTGTCCTGATAGTTGCGTTGTTGTCGCTGTTTGAGCCTGTTGCCCTTGTTCTTTTTTAGCGGGATTAAGATTGTATTCGTCGCCCGGTATGTATCTTGGTGCGTCTTTGCCAAAGTCGTCATCAAACTCTAATAATCCGTTTCTAAGCATTTTTATACCCTCCCTTGTCTTTCTCTTATCTCTTTAGCAAGTGCTTTTAAAATATCCTTATGGCTATGCTCTTTTGATAAATCAATAATGAAATCTCTTAAATCGTAGCCTTTGGGTTTGTCTTTAAATCGTATCTGGTAAAGCTCTTTTGTAACTTCACCTATAAGAGGATAGATAGCATTAAAGCCGTTTTGTCCTACCTCATCATTATCTACAAAGCAAATCACGGCTTTATCTTTGAGCTTTGATAAAATTTCATCTTTTAACGGGTTATATTCAAATTTGTTAAGCTCATCTGCGTTTTGAAAGCAGATATAAGATGAGTTTAGTATCTTAAATAGTCCTATTTCTCCCATACCCTCTGCGATAAATACCATATCATCGTTTTTGTCTATGCGATGAGGTATAAAGCTATTATTTGAGCCTGTTGCCCTTATCCATTTCTTGCCCTTGATGATCTCGCCTGCTTCATCTCTTATGTGTCTAGTGGCTATGGCTTGCACTTCGCCTGTGTCGTCTTTTAGCGTTATGGATAAACTTTGATGTTTTGTGTTATATCCTAAGAAATCAAGCTTATTTAGCTTTGCATTGCAAGCCCTTAGGAAGTTGCAAGGATAGAGGCTATAAAGCTCGTCCGTTTGCTCTTGTGTGGCTAAATTTTGAATGTCGCAGTATCTCTTTTTAAAAGCCTCTCTTAGCTTATTAGCAAATTCGCTTAGGTTGATTATCCTCTTATCTTGCGTTTGCTCGCTTGCCGTTAGCTGTGGAGCGTTTAAAGCCACTCCTTTAAAACTCTCGATTGATTTCATCACTCTACCCCTAAAGAATATTTAACTATCTGCAAGGCTTCTTGTTTTGTGTAGCCTGCAACCTCATTTAAAAAGGCGAATATGTCGCCCCCAAAGCTTCCGCCGAAGTCTTTAACGTAGCCGTTGCGGTCAATGCTTGCGCTTGGTGTTCTTTCATCTCTTATTTTAAACTTGTAGCTTCTATCTACGCAGTAACCGCAATTTATAATAATGCTTGCTACTACATCACGATTGATAAGAGGCTTTAAGCGTTCGTATTCACTCATTTTTTAGCCCTCTTTTTGTCTTTCGTATCTCTCGTCTTATTAAAGTCGTCCATATAATCGCTTATCGCATTTGCGATTATGATATTTTCAAGTAGCTTAACTTTTTTGATTAGTTCTTGCCGTTTCTTTTCTAAACTCTGTTTATTCATTGGATAACCCCTATAAATTTAAGAGCCTTTGCCCTGTCTTTGATAAACCTCATCTTGCATTTAGTGCCGTTAGCTCTTGTATGCCACCTGCTCCCGCTTATTCCCAAGCGTTCCAAAGCTACAAAATACTGGTTTGAGTTACTGATAAAATAAATGTCCGAAGCCGTAACCTCGCCTTGCTCTAGCATTATTTTTACTATTATTTGCATATTTGTTCGTGCAGATTTCACTTGTATGTCCTTTAAATAGTTATGCTTGACTTTTAAAGGCTGTCGGGTATAATTGCAGTTCATCACGACTGAAATTATCCCGTTTAGCCTATAAGAGTTAAGCGGGTTTTCTTTCCTTCGGTCTAATACCTAACTTTACTTCAAGCTGTTTAATGCTCTCTGATTGCGTGCGTGTGATATGAAACAAGTCAAAAGCACAATCGATAAGTTCTTGCGGAGCTTCGCTCATACTTTTAACCTTGTAATTATGCAAATGCTGTTTAAAAGCCTTTAGCATAACCTCATCGTTTGCGCTAAAGCATTCAGGGCTTACGTTAAAGGTTAGTTTTGGCATTTAAGCCCCCATTCTTTGCAAGTAATCGTCTAACTCGCTTTTGTTAAAAAGTATCGTTCTATCCGATAGCCTCTTAGGCTTTGGAAACTCTGCCTTTTTAGTAAATCGCCAAAGTGTAGATATTGAGATGTTAAGATACGCCGCCGCCTCTTTTGGTGCTAAATTTGGTTTGTCAAAGCATATTTTTTTAGCTTTCATAGTAATCCTTTATGATGTCATTTAATATTTAAAGCTAGCTGGTAAATATGAGTGAATTATGGCACTGGAATTTGAATTAGTTATTGCAGTTTTTAAAATAGTGAGCTTTAAAAACTGCAAATTTTATTTTGAGTTCAAAAAAATATCTACTGAATTTTTGAGGGCTGATAAAAAATATTTTTTCATAGATGTTTTTGCTAAGCAGTATTTTTCGCAAAAATTAAATAATTCTAATTGATAATATTTCGTTATTGTGTTTATGTCCTGGTGCTCTATCATAACTTTCGATGAGACAATATTTCTATCAAGCTGAATTTGCATTAAAGAATTGACAAGTTCAAGTTCGCGTATCAAGCAATCTATGTTAAGCTTATTGTATTTTACTGTAAATTTTTGCGCGTTGTCTATTTGGAAAAACAATGATATTCTCTCATCTTTTAAATATTCTATCAAATCAAGAATTTGTTTTTGTCTATTGGATAATTCTTTTATTTCGTCTTTTAATATGTTTCTAAAATTTGTTTTTACATCAAGATAGCCATCAAGAAAACTTTCAATTATTCTCCTTATTTCATAAAGTGCTACATAATGTTGGTCTTGAGGAATTTTATTTAAAAAAGTAGTTAATTCACAATATTTGCTATTATTAATAAAAATATCTGTTATCTCTGATATACAGCCTCTTTTTGTAAGTCTTGGGAAGCTATCAATATCTAACCTTGACGCATCTAATGTTATTTGTTCTCCGATTTTAGAATTTTCTATTTTCTCAGCTTCCAAAAGATGAAATAATTTCAGGTTAAAATCCATCTCTACCCCTTTACCTCATCTAAATAATTACTCCACCATTGCATAAGTCTAGCTCTATCCTCTAGCCTTTGGCTTCTGTCATAAATTGCCTTAACCGTGTTACGCTCTCTATGGTCTAAACATAGCTCTATTACTTCGCTGTCTAGCCCGTGAGCCTTGATATTTTCATTTAATAGCGTGCTTGCTGTCGTTCGTAAGCCGTGAAATACCATATCATCGCCAAAACCTAAGCGTTTAATCGCATAATTAAGCGTGTTTTCACTTAAAGGCTTGGTGTTTGTTACATCGCTCGGAAAAACATACTCGCTCTTTAAGCCCAAAAGCTCTTTTTGAGTATGCAAAATCTTTTTTACTTGCTTACTTATCGGCATAATAAATTCATTTCTTAACTTCATCTCTTTAGCGGGGAATATGATGAGGTCTTTATCAAAATCCACATATTGCCACTTAAGCCTTCTAACGTTTGCACTGCGTAAAAATGTATGAATACCGAATATTAAAGCCTGCTTTGTGCTATTTGAGCCTTGATAATCATCAAAAGCCCTCAAAAGCTCTTTTAGCTTGTCCGTATCTGTAATGGCTTTAAAATTGTTAGTCTTTGATAGTTTAAAAGTATCGGCAAATATGATATTTCTTGCGGGGTTATTATCTATGTAGCCTTTACTCACTGCATAATCCATAATTTTACGCATAAGGTAAAAAGCTCGCTTTGATGTGTCGTGGCTTAAGCCCCTTTTAGCTTCTTTGTCTTGTATTTTTTCTATCGCATTTGATAGGTCTAGCCTTGTGAGTGTCTTAATATCCTTATCCTTTAATAGCGGATAGAGATGATTATTAATGCGCCCTATCTGCTTATCAAGGCTTGCTAGTTCCTTGCTTTGTTCTTTTTTTATCCATTGTTCGGCTAGGTCTTTAAACGTGATAGCCTGATTTTTTTCAGGGTTTATGTCCTCGCCTCGCTCTCTCATGGTGGTTAGCTCGTTCGCTTTGGTTCTTGCTTCGGCTAGGCTTATGCTTGGATATTTACCGATAACTATTTGATTTATCTTGCGTTTTGGGTCGCCTTTATCTGCATAGCGATAGTAAAAGGTCTTAGACAGCCCTTTTTTAGTATCGGTTATATACACGTATAAAAATTCAGTTGCGATGTCTTTTAACCACTCTCTACTTTTACCTTTAGAGAGATTATATTTTTTTAACTCCAGTTCTTTAACAAATTTTCCCATCGTTTGCCCTTACGATTTGGTATCATTACCTTACCTAAAAGCTCGTATTTTCAATAAAATAATCAAAAATAACATATTCAATTAGCTTTTTAGCTCCCATTTTTAGGGGTAAATTTTAACTATTTTTATCTTTTTGAATATGTTAAAAAATCTTTAGCTATTCTTGACATATTCAAAAACATATTCAAAACTTTGAAATTGAGTGAAATTGAATGATAACGTATGATTGCTTAAACTATCTCAAAACCCCGTATTTTAGGGGCTTTTTGAAGCTTTATGATAACGAGTAAAAATGATAAATGGTGGAGTTAAGCGGGATCGAACCGCCGACCTCTTGAATGCCATTCAAGCGCTCTCCCAGCTGAGCTATAACCCCAAAAGTGTTTTGAGATTATATACACATTTTACTTACAATAAATTTAATTTTTTTAACAAAATAAAATATTTTTTTAAGCATAGTTGGGATAGAATTACACTTTTAAAATGCGGGAATAGCTCAGGGGTAGAGCACAACCTTGCCAAGGTTGGGGTCGCGAGTTCGAATCTCGTTTCCCGCTCCATCAATTTTTTAAAATTTATGCCCGGGTGGCGGAATGGTAGACGCAAGGGACTTAAAATCCCTCGGTAATTTTTACTGTACCGGTTCAAGTCCGGTCCCGGGCACCATAAGCTAAGGGCGACATGGCCAAGTGGTAAGGCAGAAGCCTGCAAAGCTTTTACCCCCGGTTCGAATCCGGGTGTCGCCTCCAAACGACATAAGGAGAAAATATGCGTTATCTTTTAGTTCTTTTATCTGCAGTATTTTTGATGGCTGGTTGCTCAAACACATGGAGTGGCGTTAAACAAGACACAAACAATGCAGTGGAGTGGTCAAAAGAAAAAGTAAACGAAGGTGCTACTTACGTCAAGGAAAAAACTGAATAACTATAGCGATTTTAAGAAAAATTAGCTATAATTACAATCTAATTTTCGGGAGATGGCTGAGCGGTCGAAAGCGGCGGTCTTGAAAACCGTTGAGGTGTGAAAGCCTCCTGGGGTTCGAATCCCTATCTCCCGGCCATATAATACTCCAAAAGTCCGATATAACCCTTGCTTTTAATACTTTGGCTTTTATTAATTATTGAAAAATCATAGCCGTACTTACTATCACACTATCACATAAATTCTATACTAAATTTACTAAAATATAATAAAATCTAATTATACTTTTTATATTTTATAAAAACAATAGACAAAAATTGAACTATTGTATAATTTTCAAAAGGATCTTATTTGTGGTATAGAATTTTGATACGGCTAAAAAAGCCAAGTAATACATTATGGGTTATGCCTACGATTGGTGCTGCCGTGGCTATAATATTTGCTTTTATGGCTTTTTTGGGTACTTTCTACTTGCCTCCGCAACTTTTACCTGATATAAAGCGAGATCTTTTGCAAAGCCTACTTGATATTATAACCTCAAGTATGCTTGCAGTCATTACTTTTTCACTCTCCATTATGGTTTCGGCATTTGCCAGTGCATCAGCAAATGCCACTCCTAGAGCTACGGAGCTAATTATGGCTGATGATGACACGAGACTAACGATAGCTAGTTTTATCTCTGCTTTTATATACGCAGTTATTGCAAGAGTAGCTTTGGGGTTAGAATATTATGGTCAAAACGGAAGATTTATACTGTTTGTAAGCACAGCTACGGTTCTTGTATATCTCATATACACATTAATAAAATGGGTTCATACACTCTCACATCTTGGTAGACTTGGAAATACTCTTGATAAAATTTATAAAGCAACCTCAAAGGCTATGAATAATTACAGCATAAATCCAAATTTAGGAGCCTGCTGGAGGCCAAACGATAAAAAGCCAGATTTTATACTTAACTCTAAAGATACAGGGTATTTAACGCATATAAATTTGAGTCACTTATATAATCTATCCGAAAAATTAGAATTTAAAATTTTTATCAATACGAGACCCGGGGATTATATCATCAAAGGAGATGAAGTAGCATTTTTATACTTTGATGAGGTAGTAAATCAAAATACGCAAGAGATAGAAAAAATATGTGCTCAAATTTATGAAACTATCGTTATTGACACCCAAAGAAGTTTTGAACAAGATCCAAGATTTGGATTTATAGTGCTTAGTGAAGTTGCCCAAAAAGCCTTATCACCGGCCATAAATGATCCAGGAACTGCATTTAGTGTGCTAAATTTAATTACAAGGCTATTGATTGAAAATTATGATTTGCAAAATAAAGATAAAGCTTATTCTTACGATAGAATAGGCCTACAAGAAATTAATACAAGCGACTTCATAACCCAAAGTATAGATGCTATAGCTCGCGATGGAGCTTTAAATATCGAAGTTGCCTTAAGAGTTCAAAAAACACTTTTTGCAATACATAAAAATAGCAAAAACAAGATTTTAAAAGAAACATCAAAAACTCAAGCAAAAAACGCCATGGATAGAAGTTTAAGTGTTCTTCTAAGCGATTTTGACAAGACTAGACTAAAGGAAAAATATATAAAATTTTTTGAGTAAAAGATATATCAAGTACTTTTTAAAACATACAAAAAATGATAAAAGTCGCCTAATTAATCCCCCACTACATATAAAAAAGGTAAACAGATCAAAAAGGCAACAAAATATCGCAAATAAAATAATAGATAAAAACAGTGACAGAGTAGTTATTGTGTCAAGAATTTAAAGAGTCTAAAGCAATTAGTTTTTTATTTTCTTTGATATCTTTAATTATTGTTACTTTTTCTTCACTAATTTCATTTTCTTCAAAAATCTTAACATCCTTGTTAAAAGCCAAAAAAGCCTTTATGGCGTTTAATGTATCGTGATTGACATTTTTTAATGTAACGGTCATTTGTTACTCCTTTTATTTTTAATAATATTTATTATAAGAAAAAACATCTGAATAATAATTTAAAAAATTGCTATTATGTAGCAAAACACACAAGACTTTCATTACAAAAGAGGCTAAAATTCTGTCATAGTTTTTAAATAAGAGATATTTCTTTTTAAGCTATAAAAATATTTACTGTAAAGAATCTATTATAGCAGTTCTTGAAAGGCTAGAAGCGAAGCAGAGTAGAGTCTCACGCGATATCGGCTCTTGTATCTAAATACTCCGAAATTAAAGAACAAATAAAACATTATCAAGAGATTGTATCTATTTTGCAAGATGAACTGTCTGTTATAGACAAAGCCATTATAATATTTGATCCAAACTATAATATAAATGAGATAAAAACTAAAAAACATTACCAACAATAGGCGTTTTTCTCGTGGAGAGTTTAGTGAATGTCAAGGGTAGCCGTAAGGCTATCTACGAGCTTTTTGAAAAAAGCGACGCCCTTGATCGTTTTTTGAGAGAGTGCTACGATGTCCCGGCAGGGAAACGGGGGAAAGTTCGATATTTAGCCAGCGGCGAACCCTTGCTACTTTGGCTGCGTAGCAGGCAATAGTACCAGCGGGGGAGCAACGAAATCGCCAAAGGCGATGAGTGTAGCGGCGGTCTTTTGGCTGAGAGCGGTA
Organism: Campylobacter sp. RM16189; assembly: GCF_012978815.1. Taxonomy (NCBI): domain Bacteria; kingdom Pseudomonadati; phylum Campylobacterota; class Epsilonproteobacteria; order Campylobacterales; family Campylobacteraceae; genus Campylobacter; species Campylobacter sp. RM16189. The sequence goes on from NZ_LIWR01000044.1 coordinate 183,151, forward strand.
ATTTCTCTTGTTCCAAAAAACTCTAGTATATTATAGATATATTAGAGTTTTTACTTGCTTCATAATTCTATATTATACGTTAAGAAGAAGTAAAGTTTTCTATCATTTTTCTATCATTATGAATAAATCATATAGATTGCTAATCGTATTATCAAGAGTTTTAATAATAATCTTATTACAACTGCACGCTCGTTACATCTAGTAGTTTTTGCATAATCAATTATTTCTGATAAAAAGCATACATTATTTTATAAAATTTTTTCATACTTTAAGAAAATTTATTGCAATATCTTAAAAAATTTCAATAGAAAGGAAAATGTTAGGCTAGTGTTTAAAAGCACTAAAAATAGGGTATTATTGGTGTCAAGAGAGAGACTTGAACTCTCGACCTCCGGCTTATGAGACCAGCGCTCTAACCAGCTGAGCTACCTTGACACTTATTTTAGTTAGAAATGCGCATTATATTACACTATTGCTTATATGGATATAAATTCTGCATTTTTTTTGTCACAAACACTGATAATTGATTCACTAAAATATATATCATAAGCTACTACTTATAAATTTTCTGTTATAATTTTTGCTTTTATAGACAGGTGTCCGAGTGGTTGAAGGAGCACGCCTGGAACGCGTGTAAGGTTAATAGCCTTCGTGGGTTCAAATCCCATCCTGTCTGCCACTTTACTAATACAAAACAAATTTATATCGTATTTTCAATTTTTATTTATCTTTATTTAATATTTTATAAGAGTAAATTTAATAAAATTAATAAAAATAAATCCACACAATAATAAAGACCGAAAGTCATTATTGCGTATAGAAAGGTGCAATTATGTTTTTTGGAAACAAAAACACACAAGAAATAGAGGTGTTAAAGGAGCAAATTAAAAAGCTTCAACAAGAAAATCAAAGTCTTACTGAAGAGAACTCAAGATTGCGAGATGAAATTTCAGTAGTAAACAAATCGCCAAGCCAAGAAAATAATGAAGACAATATTATGGCTAGAAGTATTATCGATGGCGCAAAAGTAGGTCTAGCGGCAGTGCAAAAAAATATTCAAGAGATAACAAGGATTAAAGATCTATCTCAAAGTAGTATAAAAAATGCAAGAACAATAGATAGGCTGCAAGCCGAATCAAACGGAATAATTAACTCAATTTCGCATATCACAGAGTCTTCAAATAAATCTCGTGAGACAGCAGAAGGACTGCATAAAAGCGTAGACGAAATAACAAGTGTTATAAATTTGATTAAAGATATATCCGATCAAACTAATCTACTCGCCCTTAATGCTGCTATAGAAGCGGCAAGAGCAGGGGAGCATGGAAGAGGTTTTGCGGTAGTTGCGGACGAAGTAAGAAAACTAGCCGAAAGAACACAAAAAGCAACAGCAGAAGTTGAGATGAACGTAAATTTGTTAAAACAAAATGCGAACGATATGTTTGTTCAAAGTGAAGAAATAGAAAAAATATCTTTAAATTCAAATGAAAGCATATATAGCTTTAAAAGTTTATTTGACGAACTTCATGGCGAACTTATTAAATTTCAAGGCGAAACAGAGCAGCTATACTATGAAATTTTCATAACTCTAGCAAAAACAGACCATATAATTTTCAAATTTAACGGATACGATCGTGTTCTGAAAACAGACTGGTCGGCAATGACAGATCATTTTAATTGTAGGCTTGGTAAATGGTACGATAGTGCCGGCAAAGAGATTTTTGGGCAAACCACATCATTTAAAAAGCTTCAAGAGCCTCACGCAAATGTCCATAAGCAGATAAACAACTCTTTAGTTGCGATGAGTGAAAATAAGATTACAATCCCTCAAATTATAGAAAATTTCAAAAAAGCCGAAGAGTCTTCTCAAATTCTATTTAATCTATTTGACGAGATGCTTCAAGAAAAACTACAAAAATAAATTAGGCGGCATAATCGCCGCCAATCTATACAAAAACAGCTATTAAAAATACGCCCAACACAAGGCGATATACTACAAAAGGTAGCATACTCATCTTTGATATCAAAGCCATAAAAAGCCTCACGCATATATAGGCGCTAACTCCACTGACTACAGCCCCCAATATTAAATCACTCCAAGAGATATGCCAAGGAGAGTTTACAAGCTTTACGGTTTCAAGCAATCCTGCAAGCAAAATAACAGGAATGGACATTAAAAAAGAGAAATTTGCACTAGCGGTTCTGCTAAATCCTAAAAGCAAAGCTGTGCTCATAGTAATGCCCGAGCGAGAAACGCCAGGGATTAAAGCTATGGCTTGAGCCAAACCTATGATAAATGCAAGCTTGATTGTCATATCATATTCGCTTTTTAATCCGTGATTTTTATCCGCGATAAACAATACTAAAGCAAATAAAATAGTAGTAATAGCGATAATAATGCCACTTCTGGCATACTGTTCGATAATATCATTAAGAGCTAGTCCGCATAGCCCTACCGGCAATGTTGCAAAGCCGACAGACCAGACAAGAGTACTATCTCCAACTTTTTTTCGCTGCATTATTGAAGCAAAAAAATCAGCCAAAAGCTTTTTGAGACTATCTTTAAAATAAAATAAGATTGCGGTTAGTGTTCCGACATGAACCGCCACATCAAAGGCTAAGCCTTGATCTTGCCAACCAAGCAACTTTGGTACAAGCACCAAATGTGCCGAGCTTGATATAGGCAAAAATTCGCTTATGCCTTGAACAAGAGCAAGAACAATAACCTGCAAAAAATCCATTATTTAACTAAATCTTTGATAAATTTGACCAGTTTTTCAGGGCTAAATCCAAAATAATCAAACAGATCATCCGCTTTGCCACTCTCGCCAAAACTCTTCATTCCATAAACAATATCTGCAAATTTATACCACTCTAGCGCACTTGCAGCCTCTACAGCTACTATATTTGTGGTTGGATCTAAAATTTTATCTACATAATCTTTTGGCTGTTCGCAAAGCAGATCAAAGCATGGTGCCGAAACTACATTTACGCCTATACCAAGAGCGTTTAGAGTGTCTGCCGTTTTTACGCATAAACTTACTTCGCTTCCGCTTGCCACAAGAGTTATTTTCGCATCTGACGTAGATTTTAAAAGATAAGCTCCTTTTTCTACGCTTCCAAACTCACCACCATTAAGAGGCTCGAGTCCTTGCCGAGATAGCACGAAAGCCGATGGAGCGTTTAAATTTAGAGCTACTTTCCAGCATTCTACGTTCTCGTTTCCGTCTGCTGGACGGAAGGTATAAAAATTTGGCATCGCACGAAGAGTGCTAAGCTGCTCTATAGGCTGATGAGTAGGACCATCTTCTCCTACTCCGATGCTGTCGTGAGTAAGGATAAAGAAGTGCTTTACGCCCATTAAAGCGGCAATTCTTGCACTTGGCTTTAAATAATCGCTAAAGATAAAAAATGTCGCCGAAAAAGGCAAAAACAGACCATATCTAGCAAATGCGTTATTTATCGCGGCCATCGCATGCTCTCTTATTCCAAAATGGATATTGCGTCCGTTCGGGAAATCTCCCATGCCTTTTAACTCGGTTTTGTTTGATGGAGCAAGATCTGCTGAACCACCCATAAATCCAGGAAGAGTCTTTGCGATTTCATTTATTATCGCGCCGTTACTATCGCGTGTTGCCACTTTTTTGCCTGTAAAATCAGGAAAATTTATCTTAGATATTTCAGGATTAAGAAGCGAATTTAAGAGCTTTTTGCCCTCAGTGCTTAAATTTTCAATTTGTTTATTCCATAAAGCCTCAGCCAAATCGCCCTTCTCAATAGCCGCCCTAAAACGCAACAACACATCTTCATCTATAGCAAATTTTAACTCAGGATCAAACCCAGCAACCTCTTTAGCAGTTCTTATAATCTCTTCTCCAAGCGGAGCTCCGTGACTATGATGGCTTCCCTCAAGCTCGCCAGCGCCCTTTGCTATACGAGTATTTGCAATGATCAGATAAGGCTTTTCTCTTTCCTTGGCTTGCTCAAGAGCAAATTCAATCTGATCATAGTCGTGCCCATCTATACGAGCCACATCCCAGCCTTGAGCCTCAAAACGAACCTTTACATCCTCGCTCCAAGCTATGCTTGTATCACCCTCTATTGTGATATTATTTGAGTCGTATATCAAAACCAAATTATTTAAACTCAAATTTCCCGCTATAGCACAGGCCTCATAGCTAATGCCCTCTTGTAAATCGCCGTCTCCGCAAAGACAGTAAATTTTATGATTTATTACCTCATTATTTGGTTCGTTTAGCAAATTTGCAGCGTATTTTGCAGCCATAGCAAATCCTACGGCATTCGCCACACCTTGTCCAAGCGGACCAGTTGCAACCTCCACACCTTTAGTATGAATCTCAGGATGGCCAGGAGTAAGCGAGCCAAGTTGGCGGAATTTTTTAAGCTCATCAAGGCTTAAATCATATCCGCTTAAATGTAAAAAGCTATACACCAAACTACTTGCGTGACCACCACTAAATACGAGTCTATCACGATTGAGCCAATTTGGATTTTTTGGATTGTGATTTAAAAATTTCATAAGCACGACCATCACGTCCGCTAGCCCCATTGGTGCACCAGGATGTCCGCTATTTGCTTTTTGCACCATATCGGCGCATAAAAATCTTATAGTATCGGCCTGTTTTTTTAGCATATTTTTCCTTTATCTCAAGTGTCTATCTATTAAATTTACAACTATCTCTTTAATTCCAAGATGAGTGCTTTTTAGCTCGTTTTCTATTTTTTCTATAAGTTCGTCTTTTGCCTCTTTAGCACCTTTAACGCCAAGCAGATTAGTAAACGAGTTTTTCACACTGTCATTATTTGTAGGTTTGCCGACCTCGGTGGCACTCTTTGTCGCGTCTATAATATCATCGGCTATTTGAAAAGCAAGTCCCAAATCAAGCCCGACTTTGTAGATTTTTTCGCTATCCTCATGGCTCATATCGGCTATTACGCATCCAGCTTTTAAGCTTGCGGCAATTAGCTTAGCGGTTTTGTGCAAATGCAAAAACGTAAGCTCTTGCAATCCAAGCCTCTGGTTTTCAAAGTGGCAATCCAATGCCTGACCCAAAACCATTCCGCCAACACCAGCATTCTGACTTAGAATTTCAACGCATTTTATACGAATTTCTGAGCTTAAATTAGTCTTTGAAATTTGATAAAAGGCATGAGTATTTAAAGCGTCTCCAACCAAAACAGCAGTAACCTCATCAAATTTTACATGAAGTGTCGGCTTGCCTCTGCGAAGCTGGGAATTATCCATCACCGGCAAATCATCGTGAATAAGAGAGTAAGTGTGCATCATCTCAAACCCAAGCGCCACACCAAACGCATCCTTTAAAACTTCGGGCTTAAGCGCTTTCACAACTCCTAATAAAAGCATCGCACGAAAGTGTTTGCCTCCGGCAAGCAACATATATTTTAAAGCCTCATCAAAATACGGATGAAAGCTTGGGGCACTCGGCAAATTTTCCGCCAAGAAACTCTTAAAATCATTTAATAAATTTTCATTCATTTAGCGCACTTTATAGAAGAAGTCAAAACCTTCACGTCGAAAAAGCAGTATATATTCGCTTTTTTCTTTTGACGTAAATTTCAAAATATCCCTATAGTCTTTAACTTCATTTTGATTAATTTGTATAAGCTTATCACCAGGTTTTATCCCAAATCCCGCAGCCTGAGAATCTTCATCAACTTTTTTGACTACAAGTTTATCATCAAGAGTTATTCCTTGCGCCTTAAAAAAATCTCTGGCGGTATTAACTACTTTAGACTCTTTTTTTATCTCTGTTTTATCAACATTAAAATTTGTCTTTTGAGTATTTTGAGCGTTTGACTCGCTAGAAACTGGTATATCAAACCTCTCGATTACTTCATTTCTGATGATTTCAAAATTTAAAATTTCGCCCTTTTTGGAGAATAAAATTCTCTCATTTAGCTCTCTTAGAGTGGTAAATTTTTGGCCATTTATACTTACTATTTCATCGCCCATCATCAATACAGCGCCTCTACCTAATCTCTCTACGCTTTTTACATAAATTTTATCCTTAATAGCCTCAAAGCTAGCTCCAACATCTCCATAATACAGATCAGGATAGGCGATAAAATGCTTTAGATATCTACTTGGCACAAATTTATTACCGCCCACTGCGATACCGCGCATATTGCAACAAACACTAAGAAGCGCTCCTGTGCCATTTACATCAAAAGTAAGAGTATCGAGCTCTCCTAGTCTTTCTCCAAGAGATTTGACATGTCCGTAAACAGTCGCGTTAAGATCGCTAGTAACGCTTACCCAATCGCTCTTTTTAGTATTGTTATCATCGCTCATCCTAATTGGCTCAAGCTTGATATCCGATGCAAGTAGATAAAGTCCCAAAAATGGATCGAATTTGATATAGTTTTTGATAGGCATTTGACTATTTTTAGGAACGGCTATTAAATTCGGGCTAAGTGCGATGCCTTTATTCCCACTTACATCCACAATACTTGGTAAGGTTTTTTCAAAGCAAGCGTTAAAATCATCTTGTGTAGGTCTAGGAGCAGCAAAAACAATCGCACAAAGTGTTAAAATAAGAAAAATTTTTCTCATCTATACACCTCCGACAAATCCACCTAACATCTTAGAAGCCATATGCTTTTTACTCTCTTCAACCATTGCCATTACGTCATTTACGGCACTGATTAGTAAAATTTGCAAACTCTCTTTGTCCTCAAGCAGACTATCGTCTATAGTGATATCCAGAAGCTCTCCCTTGCCATTAGCTCTTACGCTAACAAGCCCTCCGCCACTCTTTACACTAAATTCGCGGTTCGCAGTTTCATTTTCAAGCTCACGAGCTTTCTTTTGAACCTCTTCAAGCATCTCACCCATTTTAGAAAAATCAAGTCCTTCAAACATAAAAAATCCTTTTGGTTTTGGCTGATTATATCAAATTTGAGCTTATATAAATTTGTTTTATTTTTTGATCTGTTTGCAGAGTATCTAAACTTTAGGATATTGTTTGGTTTTTCTCATTTACATGCACGATTTTAGGCTCAAATTTTTTAGCTTTTTTAAATTTCATTGTTGCGTAAGCTACTATGATAACCTTGTCACCTATACAAACTTTGCGTGCAGCGGCTCCATTAAGGCAAATATCGCCTTCTTTTTCGCTTTTTATTACATAAGTAGAAAATCTCTCGCCGTTATTTATATTTAGAATTTCAACCTTTTGATTTTCTATTAAATTTGCCGCTTCCATCAATTTTTCATCAATTCCTATCGAGCCTACATAGTTTAGATTGGCATCACTTACCGTTGCCCTATGAATTTTACTAGCCAAAATCTCTATTCTCATTTTATACCTTTTGTATTTTAAATTTATTTGTCATAGATAAAATTAGCGAGATAAAGTCTGTAAAACAACATCTTTATCGCTAAACGGATATTTTATCCCTTTGATCTCCTGATAGCTCTCATCGCCTTTACCTAAAATCACTAAAATTTGCCCGCCTTTTAAGCTTTCAAGTCCGATTTTAATAGCCTTTTTTCTATCGGGTTCGCAAATCACACTATCATTCATCTTCATGCCCGCACAAATTTGCTTTATTATCTCTATAGGCTCTTCGCTTCTTGGATTATCGCTAGTCACTATCGCAAGCTTTGCAAATCTTTGCACCATTGCACCCATTTTAGGACGCTTTGTATTATCTCTATCTCCTCCCGCTCCAAAGATCGCCACAATCTCATAGTGACAAAGTGCATTCAAGACTTTTTCAATTCCATCTGGAGTATGCGCAAAATCAACAATAACAAGAGGATTGTCACTAACAACCTCCATACGACCCTCAACACCGCCAAAATTACTAACTGCACGCGATATCTCATTACAACTCTTATCCGTTAAGCTCATTACGCAACCAATCGCCGCAATTAGATTGTAAAGATTAAATTCACCCTGCAAATTTGAGCTGATCTCAAGCTCGCCCTTTGGAGTCTTAATAATAGCATTAATGCCATTTTTTAATCCATAAGCGATAGGAGTGAAATTTGCATGCTTTTTAAGTGAATAAGTAAGCGCATTTTTAGCGTTAAATTTTAGATTTCCATCATCGATATTTATAAGTTTTAAAGTGTCATCATCAAAAAAACTGCTTTTTACACGCGCGTATTCTTCGAAAGTGTGATGGTAGTCAAGGTGATCTTGTGTCAAATTTGTAAAAATTTTCATCGCAAAATCAAGACTCTCTATGCGATTTTGGTCTATGGCATGAGAACTAACCTCCATAACGAAAAATTCGCACTTCTCTTCGCTTGCAACTTTTAAATAATTAATAGTACGCAAAATTTCACTTGTAGTAAGCGCCTTTTCATCAATCCTTTTATCATTAACAAATGCGCCTCTCGTGCCGCAAAGCCCGCATTTATAGCCAAGATCAAGCAATATTGAGTAAATCGCTGCGGCAGTTGTAGTTTTACCGTTTGTTCCCGTTACGCCTATGATTTTTATATTTTTATCAATCCCCAAAATCTCTTTGCATTCGCTTAAACTTATGACTTTAGCGCCATTAGCAATAGCTGAGTCTATAAATTTTGAATTTGTATGAGTGCGAACAAAAAAGCATCCTTTTTCGCATTCTTTTGAATTATCCGTTACAAATGAGTCTTTAATGTAAATCTTCACTTTTGCGCCTTTTGTTTATTTCTCCGATTAGCGCATTTAGTCTCTCGTCGCCGGCAAAAATAGAGGCAGCGCTTTCTATGTAGTTTAATCCCATCTCGATAAAATCGTTTTTAATCAAATTTTCTAAAAATTGCAAAAAGTCATCTCGGCTACTTATCATAACTCTGGTAGAAAACATAATATCTTCAAATACACTCTTAAAGCTACCCTCCCTGGCAACCGCCTGCATAAAATCATGATAGCTGATCGCATTTTGACTTTCAAGCTCATCTTTCTCTTCAAATTTAGACTCTAGAGTGGCTAAAATTTCATCCAAATCCTCAGCACTCATTCCCACATCCTCTTTGACCTTAAAAATTTCAAATAGCATCGTAGCCTCATCATATCTTGTTTTGGCAAGTGAGCAAAGCATTATGAAAAATAGAAATTTTTTATCGTTTTTTTTGTCGTATGCAAGCGAAAAATAATTCATCGCCTCATCAAATCGCCCTTTATAAAAGGCCTTGATACCAAGTTTTTTATAATCTATCAATCTAAATTAACCTCTTCGCCAATAGGAATATTTATCACCTCAAGTTCAGGGTGAATATCTATCCTAAGCTGTCTTTCTATGCCGTATTTTAAGGTAGTTCCGCTTGCTGCGCAGCCATGACAATGACCAGTAAGTCGAACATAAATTTTGCCATTTTTGATGCCTAAAAGCTCGAGTCCTCCGCCATCTCTCTCAAGCATAGGCATAACTTTTTGCAAACTCATACTTACAGGTTTTAAAAGCTCTTCATCACTAAACGGTATCATATCTCACCTTTTATTTTTTGGATTATTATACAATATTTGACAAAATTAAATTTTAAATGAAGAAAAATAATTTGCGATATTTAGGCAAATCTGAGTCTATTCTTAAAGAATATAAAAGTAAAAATTTTAAATCAACCAGACAAAAGAGTGTATTAGAGAGCTTTTGCTCTCTAATGTTATTCGCCAATTAGCTCTATATAAGCCATTTCAGCAGCGTCACCGCGTCTAACGCGAGTTTTAACTATTCTGGTATATCCGCCATTGCGTCCTGCAAATTTAGGAGCTACTTCAGTAACAAGCTTATTTGTAGTCTCTTTATCTTGAAGACTTGCAAAAACCGCTCTATGAGCATTGCTATCGCCTTTTCTAGCTCTTGTGATAAGCTTTTCGATATAGCTTCTAAGCTCTTTAGCTTTTGGTAGTGTTGTCTCTATTTTTTCGTTTTTTATTATTGCAATTGCCATATTTTTAAGCAATGCAGAACGATGAGATGCCGTTCTACCTAATTTTCTATAACCATGTTTATGTCTCATTTATTGTCCTTTTATTCTTTTGGGCTAGTTTGTGTTTTCAGCTCAGCTATTTTCTTTTTGAGCTGATCTTTACTGTTGCCTAAAGCATTGCCTCCGATAGGATATCCGATCTCTTCCATAACGGCTTTTATCTCTTCAAGAGATTTTTTACCTAGATTTTTAAGATCTCTAAGCTCATTTTCGTCCATTAAAGCAAGCTCGCCGATAAATCTAACATCTGCTCTATCAAGGCAGTTAAAGCTTCTAGCGCTTAAATTTAGCTCTTCAACACTTTGAAGAAGTTTAGTATGCTCACCTGAAGCCATAGCGCCGCTTGTCTGTGCAGAGATATCTATATCTAAAACACCCTTAAACACAGACATTTGGTGATACATAGCCTCAATAGCATGCTTAAATGCTTCGATTGCACCCACCTGACCATCCGTAGTAACTGTAAAAACTATCTTTTCGTAGTCAGGATTATCCTCAACCAAAACATTTTGAAGCTCATATACAGCTTTTTTTACCGGTGTAAAGAAGGCATCAAGAGCTATATAGTCATCTTCCATCTCTTCACGAATCTCTTCACTTGGAACATATCCTATACCCTTTTGTATAATTATCGAAAATTTAAGCTCTGCATCTTCGTTTATAGTAGCCAAATAAGCATCAGGATTTACGATCTCTACCAAATCATTACCAAGATCTCTACCGCTTATCTCTTTTGGTCCCTTAAAGCAATACTCTACAATCTCTTTTTCAGAGTCGTTTTTAAGCTTGAAGCGCAAATTTTTCAAATTTATAATAAATTGAGCAACATCTTCAAGCATACCACGCATAGAGTCAAACTCGTGTGTAACGCCCTCTATCTTAACACCAGTAGGAGCAAATCCTACGGTGCTGCTGTAAAGAAGGCGGCGAAGAGGGTGAGCTAAAGTCACCGCATAACCTGTCTCAAAAGGATAGGCTGTTATTCTAGCAACATTTTCGCTTATACTCTCTACTGAGATCTCAGTAGGCATATAGGCTGATGTAGTAATCTTTTTCATTATTACACCCCTTATTATTTCGAATAAAGCTCTACTATGAATCTTTCCTCAACAGGAATGATAACCTCTTCTCTTTCTGGTGTTCTTGTAAAAATTCCAAATTTCTTATCTTTTTCAACATCAACCCAAGAAACGATTCCTGTTTGTGCTGTAAGATCAATCGCACGTACTATTTGTGGATTGTTTTTTGATTTCTCAACTACTTCGATTTTTGAACCGGCATCAACTCTATACGAAGGGATATTAACCTTCTTTCCATTTACTAAAATATGTCCATGAGTTACAAGCTGACGAGCAAATCTACGAGTTGTAGCAAAGCCCATTCTGTAAACTACGTTGTCAAGTCTTTGCTCAAGAAGTTGAACTAAAAGCGCACCTGTGTTGCCTTCTCTTCTAGCTGCTTCTTGGAATAGCTTTCTAAATTGCTTTTCAGAAATTCCGTACATAAATTTAGCTTTTTGTTTCTCTCTTAATTGAAGTCCGTATTCGCTAATCTTTGCTCTTCTTTGTCCGTGTTGTCCAGGAGCATAAGGGCGTTTTTCAACAGCTGATTTACCAGCCAATCTTCTCTCTCCCTTAAGTGCTAAGCTTACACCAAGACGTCTTTCTAATTTTTCAACAGGCCCTCTATATCTTGCCATAATAATTCTCCTAATTTTCTAATTATACGCGGCGGCGTTTTGGTGGTCTGCAACCATTGTGAGCAAGCGGAGTTATATCTTTAAGGAATGTAACTTTAATGCCCTCTATTGCACCTACACTTTTTACAGCAGTCTCTCTACCGCTTCCTGGACCCTGAACTTTTATGCCCACCTCTTTTATTCCGTGCTCTTTTGCTTTATTAATAGCATCTTCTACTGCTTGTTGAGCTGCATATGGAGTTGATTTTTTGCTTCCTTTGAAGCCTAAACCACCTGCGCTACTCCAAGCTATAGCATTTCCCATCTCATCAGTAACTGTTACCATGGTGTTGTTAAAAGTCGCACTTATATAAACGATGCCTTTAGCAATACTTTTTCTTACTACTTTCTTTTTAACTACTTTTCTTTTTGCCATCATCTATCCTTATTTTGTTGCAGCGCCAACAGTTTTACGCTTACCTTTTCTGGTTCTAGCGTTTGTTTTTGTCTTTTGACCACGAACAGGAAGACCCTTTCTATGGCGAAGACCTCTGTAGCTTCCAAGATCCATAAGTGCTTTTATGTCCATAGCAACACTTTTTCTAAGATCACCCTCAACCACGTGATGTTCTTGAATCTCTTTACGAATCGCCGCAGCCTCGTCTTCACTTAGCTCATGAACTCTTTTGTCATAAGAAATTTTTGTAGCATCAAGAATTTGTCTTGATTTATGAAGGCCAATACCATAAATGTAAGTTAGACCATACTCAATTCTCTTTTTCTTAGGTAAATCTACACCTGCAATACGAGCCATTCTTTATCCTTGTCTTTGTTTATGTTTTGGATTTTCGCAAATAATGCGAACTATACCTTTACGCTTGACAATTTTACATTTGTCACACATCTTCTTTACAGAAGGACGAACTTTCATCTCAGTCTCCTAAAAAATTTATTCCACTTTTTGGGGGCTGCATCAGGTTTAAAGAAGTTATTAAACCAACTATTTTCAAAACAAGTGGTAGCTTTGAAAATAATTCTTCATACAGCATTTGTTGCAAAGGGCTGATTTTAGCCAAATTTAGCTTTTAATTTACTTATGGCGATAAATTATTCTACCCTTATCAAGACTATACGGCGTGAGTTCCACTTTTACGCGATCTCCCGGCATTATCTTGATATAGTGCATTCTCATCTTACCTGCAATATGACATAAAATCACATGTTTATTGTCAAGCTCGACTTTAAAGGTTGCATTCGGCAGAGCCTCTATCACGTTGCCGTCAATCTCTATGACGTCGTCTTTTGCCACTATTTACCTCCTCTCATAAATTTTCAGTTGCAAGATCGCAACATAAATAACTTAAAATTTTAACTCACCACAAATTAAAATTTTACAATTCACAAATTTTGATTTGCAAATTGTAAAAACTTAGGCGATAAATTTACGCTTTGCTTAAAATTTCAGCTCTTCCGTTGATCACAGCTACACAATGTTCATAATGGCTAGTTCTCAAACCATCCTTGCTAGTTACCTTCCATTTGTCACTTCCGACAACCGGTGTTCCGTCTTTTTGGCATATCATAGGCTCTATACAAAAAACCATTCCGTTTTTGATCTTTGGTCCGGCTTTCGGGTTATTGCCTTCTAAATAGTTTGGTACTTCAGGCTCTTCGTGCGGGTGCTTGCCTATGCCGTGTCCGCAAAATCCTCTAAGCGGCACAAAGCCTCTTGCAAGGATAAATTTCTCAAGCTCATAACTAAGCTCTTTAAAATGCATGCCCTCTCTTATGATGTCAATCGCAAAATAAAGTGCGTCTTTAGAACAAGCTATTAGAGCCTCGTCCTCTTTTGAAATTTGCCCAACTGCAAAAGTTCGAGCAGAGTCGCCAAAAAATCCGTTTAAATTTGAGCCGATATCAACACCTACTATGTCGCCTTCTTTTAGAATCGTTTTATCAGGGATTCCGTGGATGACTACTTCGTTTAAACTTATGCAAGCGGCATTTGGAAAGCCATAAAGTCCTTTAAACGCAGGCTTTGCGCCGGCAGCGCATATCATATCATCGCAAATTTTATCAATCTCAAGAAGAGACATTCCAGGCTTTATAATACTCTCAACATAATCAAGAGTTTGAGCGACAATCTTATTTGCCGCTCTAAGCTTCTCAATTTCAGCCAGTTTTTTAAGCGAAATCGCCATTATAATCCCACCGCGCTTAGGGTTTGATATTTATTCATATAAATTTGAGCCTCAATTCTTCTCATTGTATCAAGCGCAACTGAAACAACGATCAAAACTGATGTTCCACCGAAATAAAACGGCACACCCATAAATTTAACTAAAACCCAAGGCAGAGTTGAGATAAGACCCAAGTATATCGCGCCGCTAAATGTTAAGCGTGAAGCAATCTCATTTAGATACCCTGCAGTTCCCTCGCCAGGCCTAATTCCAGGTATAAATCCTCCCTGTCTTTTTAAATTTTCGCTGATATCTTTTGCGTTAAATACGATTGAAGCGTAAAAATATGCAAAAAACACAACAAGCAAGAATGTTAAAAAGTTAAAAAAGTATCCGTTCGGATTTAAAAAGTCATTAATCGCCTGGATGTATTTGTTTGTGCTTGCCTGTAAAATCGTACTTGGAAACATCAATATAGCACTAGCAAAGATAGGCGGGATAACACCACTTAAATTTACTTTTATAGGGATGTAGTTCATTATACGCTTATTTTGGTTTTCCATTACAACTTTTCTGGAGTAAGAGACAGGGATACGTCTTTCGCCCATCTCAACAAAGATAACTATACCTACGGTTGCCAAAATAACAAGCAAAATTCCTATAACAACTAAGAAATTTAATTCGCCTGTATTTACAAGATTTACAGTCCCGCCAATAGCAGATGGGATTCCCGATACGATACCTGCAAAGATAATAAGACTTATACCGTTTCCTATTCCTCTTTGAGTTATCTGCTCGCCTATCCACATAAGCATCATAGTTCCTGCCAGCATTGAAGCTGCCGCAATAGCTATAAATAGATTCATATCCAGCATTATAGCCTGCTCACCACCTCTTCCGCTTAAGCCCTGAAGTCCGATACTAACACCGATTGCTTGAACTACTGTTATACCGATTGTGGCATAGCGAATGATCTGCATATACTTTTGCATACCGTCGCGATCTTTTTTCATCTTGCCTAAATTTGGGAATGTAGCAGCCAGAAGTTCCATAACAATGGAAGCCGTAATGTATGGCATAATACCAAGTGATATTATGCTTAATCTTTCAGCGGCCTTACCGCTAAACATATTAAATAATCCTAATGCATTAGAGCTGTTTGAATCAAAAAACTCTTTAATTACATCGGCATTAACGCCAGGAACTGGCACATAAGCCAGTATCCTGTAAGCAAACAAAAATGCCAACGTGATTAATATCTTGTTGGTCAATGTTTTATTCATTATGCACGTCCGCTAACGATAACGTTCTCGTCTTTTATCTTTGAAACAAGAGTTTTTGCGCTCGCTCCAATTAGTTTTATTTTTGTAACGCTTCTTGAAATTTTATGAACAGTAGCGATTGAAGCGATTGTAATTTCGCCAAGCTCTTTTACCGCTGTAATTTTCTCAACGTTGATAACATAAGGTTTTTCAAATTTAGAAGCAAAACCTACCTTAGGAAGACGTCTTTGAAGCGGTTGTTGTCCACCCTCAAAACCTCTCTTCTCATTGTAACCTTTTCTAGCTCTTTGACCCTTATGTCCTTTTCCCGCAGTCTTACCTTGACCGCTACCTTGACCGCGTCCTAATCTCTTAGTCTCGCGAGTTGAACCGGCAGCCGGAGTTAATTTTTCAAGTCCCATATTCCCTCTCCTTAGCTTTTAAGCATACTTAATGCTTTGATTGTAGCACGAACAACGTTTGCAGAGTTGTTTGAGCCAAGTGATTTTGTCAAGATATCCTTGATACCTGCAAGCTCTAGAATAGGGCGAGTTGAGCCGCCGGCTATAACACCTGTACCTTCGCTTGCCGGGCGAAGTAGAATTTTACTTGCATTGTATTTAACCTCTATATCATGAGGAATAGTCGAGCCTTTAAGCTTAACGTTGATAATGTTTTTAAACGCATCGTCAACCGCTTTTCTAATCGCATCAGGAACCTCTTTAGCTTTACCAAAGCCAAAGCCTACAAGTCCGTTTCTATTTCCAACTACTATAAGAGCTGTAAATCTAAATCTTCGACCACCTTTAACAACTTTCGTAACCCGACCGATATCGACGATTACTTCTTCAAATTCTTCTCTATTATACTTTTCCATCGATTTTCCTTTGGGTTATAGTTTTATGCCGTTTTCTCTCAAAGCGTCAGCAAAAGCCGCTACAACGCCGTGATACAAATAGCCATTTCTATCGAATATCGCCTCTTCTATTCCCTTGACTTTTAATGTTTTTGCAAATTCTTTTGCTAAAACTACAGCACCCTCTTTGTTGGCTTTTATACCAAGTTTTCTTCCGTCAGCCGCTGCGATAGTAGTTGCTGCAACATCTTCGATAGCCTGAACATAAAGTGTTCTATTTGATTTAAAAATAGAAACTCTTGGTTTTAAGGCAGTGCCAGAAATTTTAGCTCTAATTCTTCTCTTTCTCTTTATTCTAAGAGCGAGTTTTCTTTTTAATACATTTGCTGTCATTACCTATCCCTTACTTCTTAGATGTTTTACCGGCTTTGCGGATAATGCGCTCTTCAGCATATTTTATACCCTTGCCTTTGTATGGCTCTGGTGGGCGATATCCTCTAACTTGAGCTGCGATTTGTCCTACAACTTGCTTATCATCGCCTTTAATAGTGATGACGTTTTTCTCTACGCTTACTTCAACACCTTTTGGTACTTCGTGGTTGATCGGGTGAGAAAATCCAAGAGTTAGCTCAAGCACGCTTCCTTTAGCTGCAGCTTTATAACCTACACCGTTGATCTCAAGCTTGCGAATGAAGCCCTCTGTAAGACCTGTAACGATATTGTTAGCTAGCGCTCTATATGTGCCCCAGTAAGCTCTACTTTGGCGATCGTCGCCCTTAGGAGAGAATACGATAGAGCTGTTTTCTACCTTAACATCAACATGACCTTTTGTGTCAAGTTCTTTTGTATTATTGCCTTTTTTAAATTTAAGCAAATTTCCTTCTACGCTGACATCTAGTCCGTTTGGAATAGCTATCGGCTGTTTACCTATACGTGACATTTTTTTCCTTTTTACTTGTCTAGGGTATGTCTACTTTATACGAATGGATACCACAATACCATAAAAAGCAGAAACTAAATTCCACTTCGTCCAAAGTTAAATTTGAACGACTAAAAAGAGCAAAAGCCCTTTTTAAACCTTTAAATTCTTTGTTGTCTGAGATTTAGCAAATTTGATCACTAAATTTTGGAGTGTTACAAAATAGCAAGCTAATAAGCTTAGCTTATCGTGCAAGCTCCATTATAAGGTGTTATAAACGATGTCATGACATCGTTTATATTCATTACCATATAGTACAAAGAATTTCGCCGCCAACACCGGCTTTGTGAGCGTCTTCGTTGCTTAAAACGCCTTTGCTTGTGCTAACGATAATTGTTCCGTAACCGTTTTTAAATCTCTTGATCTCATCCTTGCCTTTATAGACACGGCGACCCGGTTTTGAAACTCTTTTAAGTTCGTTTATAACGCTATTTCCACGCTCATCATACTTTAAAACAACGTTTATAAATTTCTTTTTATCCTCTTCAACTACATTATAGCTTTCTATGTAGCCTTTTGTAGCCAAGATCGCCAAAGTAGCTTCAACAACGTTTGAGTGAAGCAGCTTTGTAGTCTCAAGCTTTCTCATAGAGGCGTTTCTGATGCGTGTTAGTCCATCTGATATTAAATCATTCAACATTTTTCTTCCTTACCAGCTTGCTTTTTTAAGACCAGGAATCAATCCCTCATTAGCCATTTTTCTTAGGCATACTCGGCAAATTCCAAAATCTTTATAAACAGAGTGTGGTCTACCACAAATTTGGCATCTTGTATAACCGCGCACCTTAAATTTAGGAGTGCGAGCTGCCTTTGCTATCATTGATTTTTTTGCCATATTACTTTCCTTTTGCAAATGGCAAACCAAAAAGCTCAAGCAATTTGAATGCCTCTTTGTCGCTATCTGTTGTTGTAACAATTACGATATTCATACCGTGAGTGCGCAGAATCTTATCATACTCAACCTCAGGAAACATTAGCTGCTCGTCTAGACCGAAGTTATAGTTACCGCGTCCATCAAATCCATCTCTAGGAAGACCTCTAAAGTCCTTAACTCTTGGAAGAGCGATAGTGATAAGCTTGTCTAAAAATGCAAACATCTGATCTTTTCTAAGAGTTACTTTTACTCCCACAGGGAATCCCTCACGAACCTTAAAGCCGGCAACTGACTTTTTAGCGTCTGTTACTACAGCCTTTTGTCCGGCAATTAACGAAATCGTATCAGCTACGTTTTGAAGTAGCTTTTGATCTTTCGCAGCTTCGCCTGCGCCTACGCTGATAACGATCTTCTCAATCGCTGGTATAAGCATAGGATTTTTGATATCAAATTCTTTTGCTAAAGCTGGCTTAATGGTTTCGCTATATTTTACTTTTAATCTATTCATAATTAACCCTCAACCTTCGCAACATTTGAGATATCAATTGGCATCTCTTTATTTATAAAGCCACCGTTTGGAGTCTTTTCACTTGGCTTAATAGCCTTTTTAGCTACTTTACAACCCTCTACGATAACTTGTCCTTTTTTAGCAAGAACCGATAAAATTTTGCCTGTTTTGCCCTTGTCATCACCTGCAATAATCTTTACGGTATCGCCCTTTTTAACCTTGAATTTTACATTAGCCATTATAACACCTCCGGAGCAAGTGAAACAATCTTCATAAAGTTAGCATATCTAACCTCACGACCAACAGGCCCGAAGATACGAGTTCCTATAGGCTCTCTTTTGTTATCTAAGATTACCGCTGCGTTCTCGTCAAATCTAATTAGTGAGCCGTTCTCTCTTTGAACCTCTTTTTTAGTTCTAACAACAACAGCTTTTACGACTTGACCCTTCTTAATCTTTCCGTTTGGAAGAGCTTTTTTAACAGAGCAAATAATAACATCACCAAGTGTTGCGTATCTTCTTTTGCTTCCGCCTAAAACTTTTATACACATTAACTCTTTTGCGCCACTATTATCAGCAACTGCAAGTCTTGTAAAACTTTGAATCATTACTCAACTCCCTTTGCCAATACAGCTTTTAGACGAAAGCTTTTGCGTGCTGAAAGTGGTCTGCACTCAACCGCAACAACAGTATCTCCTGCTTTTGTTTCGTTTTTCTCATCATGAATCATATATTTCTTAAAGCGTTTTACAAATTTATGGTATCTTGGGTGCATAACACGTCTTTCAACCAAAATAGTAGCTGTTTTATCTCCAGCTTTTTGTAAAACAACACCTTGGATTTCTCTTTTAAATGCCATTTCTCACCCCTTATTTTGTTGCACTAATTGCAGTATTGATCTGTGCTATCTCTTTTTTAACAGCACGGATCTCGTTAGGGTTGCTTAACTGCATAGTCTTTAGCTTTTGTCTTAATGTAAACAAAAGCACCTTTTTCTCTTTCAATAACGCGTTTAGCTCTACTACGCTCTTATCTTTTAAATCAGTATATTTCATTTTCACTCTCTCGCGTTACAATTTTTGTCTTAAATGGCAACTTGTGCATAGCCAGCGTAAGCGCCTCGCGTGCAAGTTCCTCATTAACTCCTGCCAACTCATAAATGATTCTGCCAGGCTTAATGTTCATAACCCACTCTTCTACACCTGCCTTACCTTTACCCATACGAGTTTGAAGTGGCTTTTTAGTTAGTGGCTTATCAGGGAAAACTCTAATCCAAATTTTAGCCTGTCTCTTTACATGACGTGTAAGAGCTTGACGAGCAGCTTCGATTTGGCGTGAATTTACGCGTCCAGCCTCAACAGCCTTTATGCCTACTTCACCCATTGCAAGATCTATACCACGAGTAGCCTTACCGCGGTTGCGACCTTTCATCTGTTTGCGAAATTTTGTTCGTTTTGGCATCAACATGATTATTTACCCCTTCTTGCTCTGCGTGTTTTCTTAGGCGCCTCTTCCTCATTCTTCTCGACTTGAACGCCTTTTTGAAGAACTTCGCCTTTAAATATCCACACTTTAATACCTATGTTTCCATAAGTAGTATGCGCCTCTGCAAAGCCGTAATCAATCTTCGCTCTTAGTGTATGAAGAGGCACACGACCCTCCAAATACCACTCTGTTCTTGCCATCTCAGCGCCGCCTAGACGTCCAGCAACTGAAATTTTAATACCTTTAGCGCCAGATTTTTGAGCAGCTTGGATTACTTTTTTCATTGCACGTCTAAATGCAACACGTTTTTCAAGCTGCATTGCAACATTTTCTGCAGCAAGTTGAGCAGAAGATTGAGCTTTTCTCTCTTCTTTAATATTTACATTAACCTCTTTATTGATTAGCTTTTGGATATCCTCTTTTAGCTTCTCAACATCTGAGCCTTTTTTGCCAATAATGATTCCAGGGCGAGCTGCCACTACAGTCACTCTTATCTTCTTAGCTGTTCTTTCTATTACAATTTGTGAAATTCCAGCATAGTATAGTTTTTTCTTCAAAAATGCACGAATTTTATAGTCTTCGCCAATATTTTCTACCATACTTCCTTTAGTAGGAAACCATCTTGACTCCCAGTTGCGGTTGATTCCTAGTCTTAAACCGATCGGATTTACTTTCTGTCCCATATTATGCTTCCTTCTTTTCAGGTTTAGATACTTCTACCAAAATGTGAGAAGTAGGCTTGCGAATTCTGCTCGCGCTTCCTCTTGCTCTTGGTCTAAATCTTTTTAATACAGGACCTGCATCCACACGGCAGCTTTTCACAACTACCTCTTCAGGCTCAAAACCGCCATTTGCAACAGCCGAGCTAATTGCATTTGCTATAAATTTAGCGCCACGGTTTGGCATAAAGCTAAGACTTGCAAGTGCAAGCTCAGCATTCATTCCCTGAACCTCATTTGCTATCAATCTTGTTTTAGTTGGAGATAGTCTTACGAATTTTATAATTGCCTTACTCATTCATATCTCCTTATTTGCCTATTTTCTTTTGCACTGAACCTTTGTGGCCCTTAAATGTGCGTGTTGGAGCGAATTCGCCTAGTTTGTATCCGATATGATTTTCTGTAACATATACTGGAATGAAACTTTTACCATTGTGGACATTAAATGTTAGTCCAATCATTTCAGGCACAATCGTACTGCGTCTTGACCATGTTTTGATCGGCTTGTTGTCGTTGGCTTTTTTGGCAGCAACAACTTTTTTCATTACATGTCCGTCTACGAAAGGACCTTTTTTGAGTGATCTAGCCATCTCTATTTTCCTTTCCTTCTTGAAATAATTAGCTTATCGCTAGCCTTCTTGCGGCGAGTCTTAGCACCTTTAGTTGGTTTACCCCATGGAGTTACTGGGTGACGGCCTGAATTTTTCTTACCTTCACCACCACCGTGTGGGTGATCAACAGGGTTCATAGCAGAACCTCTGGTTTGCGGGCGAATACCTCTGTGGCGATTACGTCCAGCTTTACCTATAGTTACGTTAGCCCAATCCTCGTTTCCGATAACGCCAACGCTAGCCATACACTCTGCTAAAATTTGTCTCATTTCACCGCTTGGAAGTCTTAAGATAACGTATTTTTCCTCTTTACCCATAAGCTGTGCATATCCACCTGCAGATCTTGCTATCTGTCCGCCTTTGCCAGGTTTTAACTCTACGTTATGAACGATTGTTCCCACAGGAATATTTTTTAGCTTCATTGCGTTACCTGGTTTTATATCAAGACCCTCTTCGGCTGCAGATACGATATCACCTACATTTAGTCCGTTTGGTCTGATGATATAGCGTTTTTCGCCATCTTTATAGGCGATAAGTGCTATACGGCAGTTTCTGTTTGGATCATATTCGATAGCCTCAACCTTGCCCTCTATACCAAATTTGCGTCTTTTAAAATCTATAATACGATATAGCTTTTTAGCACCAGCTTGTTTATGTCTTGAAGTGATTCTTCCGTTGTTATTTCTACCGCCTGTTGCAGGAAGTTTTACAAGCAAACTTCTAACGCTTGGTTTAGCCGTGATATCTTCACTGCTAAGACCTGTCATAAATCTACGGCTCGGTGTATATGGTTTATATGTTTTAATCGCCATCTTACGCCTCCATGCTTTCTAGAGTTGAACCTTCAGGCAACTTAACGTAGAATTTTTTAACTTCACTGCGTTGTCCTGTTTGTCCTTTAAAACGCTTAACTTTGCCTTCCATTCTAAGTGAATTTACGCGAAGCGGCATCACTCCGAAATACTCTTTTAAAATTTCTTTTAGCCTATTTTTAGTCATTTTTGGTGAAGTTTGGATAACTACTACACCATCTTCTTGAAGGCCAAGAGTTTTTTCTGTATATAAAATTGTTTTGATATCAGTTATATCTGCCATTTTAGCCCTCTTTTGTTATAGATTCAAGTGCCGCTTTTTCAATGATAACCGCACTAAATACCGATACTAGATACGCATTTATCTCGCTTGCATCTACCAGATAGCAGTTTGATAAATTTCTAAATGCCAAAAGCGTGTTATCATCAAGCAAATCTTTAACTATCAAAGCATCTCTTAAATTTAGGCTATTGATAATTTTTGCCGCATCTTTTGTCTTTCCGCTGTCAATGCTGATGCTATCAACTGCGAAAATTTTGCCCTCGTTAGCCTTTTGTGCCAATGCGCACTCAAGAGCTAATCTCTTTTGTTTTTTATTAACTTTTTGGAAATAATTTCTATTGTTTAATGGACCAAAAGATACTGCACCGCCAACCCATACGTTAGTTCTAGTTGAACCTGCACGAGCTCCGCCGCGACCTTTTTGTCTCCAAGGCTTCTTACCTCCACCGCTTACAAAAGCACGAGTCTTAGTGTGAGCCGTATTTGCGCGGATACCTGCAAGGTAAGATTTAACATATAGATAAAGGTTGTGTGGATTTACCTCTGCATAGTTTGCAGGAAGGTCTAAATCTCCAGCCTTTTCAAATTTCTCGTTTAATACGCAAACTTTACTCATTTTACTATCCTTACTCTACCCATTGCGCCGTTGTGTCCAGGAACTGAGCCTTTTAAAACCAAAATTCCGTTCTCACTATCAAAACTTACAACTTCGTTTTTAACAGTTACTTTTACATCGCCCATATGTCCGGCCATTTTCATACCAGGTTGAACACGTCCCGGCCATTCGCAGTTACCGATTGATCCGTGACGTCTGTGGAAACGTGAACCGTGACTTTTTGGTCCGCCACCAAATCCGTGTCTTTTAACAACACCTTGATAACCTCTACCCTTTGAATCAAAGCTAACTTTTATGATTGCCGCTGAACTTAACGGGCTTACGTCAAGATCGCCTGCTTCGCTATTTGCAACTGTTAAAGTGGCAAATTTGTTGTACTCAGCCGAAAGATTGTATTTCTTTTGCTGACCTGCTATAGCTTTGTTCTTCGCTTTACCTTTTGCATAAGCAACGATTGCGCGGTTATTTTCACCCACTTCGCAAACTTTAGTCTCTACAAGTTTTAGAAGTGTAACTGGTGTGCTAGGAACCGAAATCGTCCTACTCATGCCTATTTTTTCTACGATATATTCCATTATCTAACCTTTCGCCTGATTACTTGCCCATCGCACGAACTTCGACGTTAACTTCAGGAGCCAAGTCAAGTTTTGTTAGCGAATCGACTGTGTCAGGTGTAGCTGCTACGATGTCAAGCATACGTGCATGAATTCTCATCTCAAACTGCTCACGTGAATCTTTGTTGATGTGTGGTGATTTTAAGACTGTGTAGCGTTTGATCTTAGTAGGCATTGGCACTGGACCTCTTACGTCAGCACCAGTTCTTTTGACAGCTTCTACGATTGCTGCAACTGTGCGGTCTAGAACTCTATGGTCATAAGCTTTGAGCTTAAGCCTGATTCTCTCCATTTGTTTTCCTTTAAAAATAGAACTTGTCGCAAACATACGACCTTTTATGACTTACATAAAAGACTGAGATTTTACTAAAATGAGCTTTTAAAGTCAATGTTTCAAGCTGTTTTAGTAAGATTTTTTGAAATTTATTTCCTTCTTGTAAGGAAAAATTTGAATAGTTTAAAAGAGTTTTTATACGAAATTTGAAAAATTTGATATTTAATTTTAGTTTTTTCCTTGTTAAAAGGAAAAAATGTTATAATTCTTTCAAATTTTAAAAGGCTAAATTTGAAAAAACTGCTATCGCTTTACAACACTCCTTTAAAATCGCTTAAATTTATAGACAGAAAATTTAGCATAACTTCGCCAAAAACTCTCATCATAGGAAGCGACGGAAGCGGTAAAACTTCACTTGTAATAGATCATCTAAAGCAGTTTAAAGATGATGAAATTTTATATATAAACCTGCAAGACATAAGGATAAATGAGGCTAAAATTTTAGATGATTTAGAGCAGTTTTTAAAGGATAACGCAGCTATAAAAGCTCTGGCGATAGAAGGAGTAAATTCAAACGAGCAAGCAGTCGTTATAGAAAAATTTTCAAGTTTAGACCTTCAAAATATAATCGTAACTAGCGAGTCAAAAAACATAAATTTAAACGGCTTTAAAAAACTAAATTTAAGCTACCTAGACTACGAAGAGTTTATAGCGTTTTTCCCTAAAAATTTAGATCAAGATCAGCTATTTAGCCATTTTGTTACGCACGGTAATAGCCTAAATTCAGCCTTTCTTGACCAAAGCGAAGTTGTAGAAAATCTCCAAGCAAGGCTTAAGAGCAAACTAAATGAAGCTGATATAAATTTGATGAAAGAGTGTGCTGCTTTTCAAGGGGCAAATTTAAGCGCGCATGAGCTGTATAAAAATTTAAAAACACACTCTAAAACCTCAAAAGACCGCGTCTATGCAGGACTTGTTGAGCTAGAAAATAGAGGTTTTATAAGTCTTGTAGCGAAATTTGAGCAGCCAAGCGCGGCAAAGAGGCTTTATTTTAACGATTTTGCGATGCGAAATGCGCTGAGTCTAAAGAAAGATTTCGTAAAACTTTTTTCAAATATCGTCTTTTGCGAGCTTTTTAAATTTAAAGAGGAGATTTTTTACACTAAAGAGTTTGATTTTTTCCTTGCTAAAAGGAAACTTGCTATACTTTGCATACCATTTAGCGATAGCGATCTGATATTTTTAAAATTTAAAAAACTTCACGCGAATTTAAAAGCTCTTGGAGTAAATAAACTTCAGGTTATCAGCGTGGCAAATCAAGCCGAGCTTAGTATGGAAGGCATAAAGTGTGAAATTTTGCCTTTTTCACGGTGGGCGCTTAGTTTTTAACTAAAATTTAGGAGAGTATATGAGAGTAATTTTAACGTTTTTAGTTGCTGTTTTACTTAGCTTCGGATATGAGATAAATCACGAAAACTGGGGCAAATTTTATAAATTCACAGGTCTAGCTGACGAAGAAAAATTTGAGCTTTATCTAAACTCTTTTGATAACGAATTTGAAAATTTCAAAGGCGAAAAAGGCTTTGAGCTCCCTACTAAAATTTACGGACACGTCTTTTTTAAGGGTGAAAAATTTGAGTTTTCAAAGGGCAAGATCCAAAAAATAGATAGTAATATAACAGCTCTAAACGCGCTTTCCGACTGGCTAAATTTAGACGTGAAGCTCGATGAAGAGGGCAAGTTAAGCGGCAAGTTAGCCATAAAAGGCAAAGCTCACAAAGCTGGGATAACCAAGGAGCTTGGCTATGAAATTTTATCACTTGGGTTGCAGGTTATAAAAACTAGCGATATGAAGCTTGAAGCGATAGTAAGCGACTTCTTCTCGACTGATTTTGTTACTAAAAACAAAAATAATCTAAAAGAAAAACTGGAAAATTTCAAGCAGGAATTTAAAGATAGCGAGCAAAATTTATTTAAAAACGACATTTTAACGCTTGAGTTTAGCAACGAAATTTTTAAAACCACTTGCAGAAATCTTGGCAAAGAGGGCAAAATTTGCGGTTCAAAATTTCTTAAAACAAACAAAAATATCTCGCCTGGGGATCTTTTTATAAATTTAGATGATGAGAATTTAAAAGCGCTTTTTGAAAGCAAAGATATAAAGATAAGTGAAAATTTCTCGCTAACTCCGGCTGGAATTTCATTTCAAAGCAAAGACGCAGAAAAGAGCATTTTGCTAGAAGAGATAAAGCCTTTTATGAAAGATAGTTTCGGGCTTTATTGATGAGCGAAGTTAAAATTTGCGGTATTGACGAGGCCGGCAGAGGAGCGCTTGCAGGTCCTTTAGTCGTAGCTGCTTGCGTGCTAAATAGCGAAATTTCAGGGCTTAACGACTCTAAAAAACTAAGCGTAAAAAGACGCAAAGAGCTTTTTCATGAGATAGCCTTAAATTCGCAATTTTTAATCGCATATTTTTCAAATCGCCAAATAGATGAATTTGGGCTTAGCGAGTGCTTAAGGCGGGCTTTAAATCTTTTTAAAAGTCATTTTGTAAACTACGAGCTACTTTACGACGGCAACGCAAACTACGGCACCGGCATTAAAACGATGATAAAGGCTGATGGCAAAATCGCCGAAGTAAGCGCGGCAAGTATCTTAGCCAAAGTAAGCAGAGATGAGCTAATGGGCGCATGGAGCAAAATTTATCCTGATTATGGATACGCCTCTCACAAGGGTTACGGCACAAAGGCACACCTTGAGGCGATTAGAAATTTGGGCGAATGTGAGCTAACTCGAAAAAGCTTTATAGTTAAGGCGTTTGAGCCCACACTTTTTTAAGACTGAACTTTGAAAATACTATAAATTTTTCAGTATTTTAGTAACAACCTTGTAGAAATTTAACAGTTTTCATAAATTTTCGTTCAAAAATACTTGATTTTGATAAAAAACCATAATTTTTAGATACAATCAACTCATGAAAGCACTACTTTTTCCTATAGCAGCGATAGTTTTATCATTTATCGCTTATACTTTTCCGACCGGTTTTGTAGCTATCAAAGGCTATATCGTTCCGCTTCTTGTCGTTATCATGCTTGGCATGGGTATCACGCTTAGTATTGATGATTTTAAGCAAATTTTGCACAAGAAAAAAGCTCTGGGACTTGGAATTTTTATCCAATTTCTCATCATGCCGCTTGCTGCTTTTTTGATCTCAAAAGCGTTTGGATTTAGCAACGAAATCACCGCGGGTATGATGCTAGTAGGCACTAGTGCGGGAGGAACGGCCTCAAACGTGATGACCTACTTAGCCAAGGGCGATGTCGCTTTAAGCGTTAGTATGACGCTATTTTCCACTCTGCTTTCAATAGTATTAATGCCGTTTCTAACATGGCTTTACATCGGACAAGAAGTCCCGGTGCCTGCTATGAGTATGCTTTTAAATTTGGTTAAAATTATGCTTGTGCCGATAGTTGTGGGCGTGCTTTTAAATACTTTTTTTCATAAATTCGTTAAAAAGATCCTTCCTGCGCTTCCTGTCATATCCATGGCGGCTATCATCACGATCATAGCTATCGTAGTGGCGCTAAACGTGAAAAATATCCAAACCGTAGGCGCACTAGTAGCGCTTGGCGTAGTCATTCATAACGGCTCGGGGCTATTTTGCGGATACTTTTTATCCAAGATGTTTGGCTTTGATGAAAAGACGGCAAGAACCGTCGCTATCGAGGTTGGTATGCAAAATTCAGGCTTAAGCGTCGCGCTTGCCGTTAAGTATTTTGGCTCGCTTGCCGCACTTCCCGGCGCATTATTTAGCGTGTGGCACAACTTATCAGGCTCGATTTTAGCTGGAATTTGGGGCTCAAAAAGTCAAAAATAGATATTTAAACCGATAAATGCTTAAATTTATCGGTTTTACTCGCACTTAGTTAGCTCTTTCTTAATATTATAATCGCAACGATAATCAGCGCAAACCCGATTATATCGATCATTACAAACTTACTTCCAAGCCAAAACGCCGCAAATAAAGTAGCCGAAACCGGCTCGATAGCAGATATCACGCTAGCCTTGCCACCACCTAGAATTTTAACTCCTTGCATGTAAAGGCTAAACGCAAAGATAGTCCCAAAAACGACAACACCGCAAAGTGCTAAAATTCCGCCCATATCGCTTACACCTTTAAGCTGCCAAGGCTTGGCATAAAGGCTTAGCACCACTCCACCGATCAGCATCGCCCACGCAAGTATAAGCGTGACGGGATAGCTCCTCATCAATCTGCGCGGAGAAAGCGTGTAAATTACGATAGTACATGCAGATATTATGCCGATGATAAGTGTCTTTGGCGGGATAACAAGGCTTGTGAAATTTCCATGAGTGGCGAGCAAAAATACTCCAAAAATAGCGCAAAACACGCTTAAACTTTCCTTTTTATAAGGAAATCTTTTCTCTTCTACGCAAAGCACAAACAGCACTAAAACAGGCGCAAGATACTGTAAAATAGTCGAAATCGCCGCATTTGAAAGCTCAATCGTGACAAAATAGGTGTATTGACACGCCATAATGCCAAATAGCGCGTAAAAGAGCAGATCGTAGATATTTTTCTTTGAGCTAAAGATACTAAAGATAAATTTGCCGCTTTTTGCGTATAAAATCGCGAGCATTATCACGCCTGAAAGTATCAAGCGAAGCGAGGTGAGATACTCGGCACTTATGCCTTTGCGCTCAAAAAGATATTGTCCGCAAGCTCCAGAAAACCCCCAGAAAATGCCGCCAAGAAGAGTTAAAACTATGCCGAAATTTTGACTATTTTTATCCATAGAGCGATTATAACCAAAAAGCAATTTTAAATAAATGGCTGCAAAGACGGCTAAAGCAACAAATTTTAGCTTGCTATTTTTGCTAATTAGCTTTGTAAGATCGCGTAAGCCCTAAGTGGCGCTGCATCGGCGTTTGCTATCTTTAAAGGAGCTGCCGAGAAAAAGAAAGTTTTATCCTCCAAAGGCTTTAAATTTACAAGGCATTCGATGATTTGAATCCGTCTTTCAAAAGCCTCTTTGTGACGCAAATTTGACCCGTGAGCATCAATCGTAGATAAATTTGTAGCGATGGTTTTAAAGCCGTTTTGCTGAGCCGAATTTAAAAAATCCTCATCCAAAAAAGGAGAATTTATGATGAAAAAATCTTGCTCATCTTTAAACTCACAATGCACGTTTAAAAGCAAAATTTGAGCGTTTTTTGGATTTGGCGGCATTTGAAATTTGATAGCTTCGTTTAAATTTGCCCCCACTCCGACACAAACCGCTTCGCCCACAAAATAGCTAAGAGAAATTTCCTCGCTTGCTACTGCGCTCATGCCGCAATGCATAGCAAAATCAGTATGCGAGCCTGTATGAAGCGACATAGAGAGGTTTCCCGTGCAAAATCCCCCGTCTAAATTTTGCTCTATCAAAAACGGCGCATCGCCGGGATAAATTTGCATTTTAGGGCTTAAAACCGGGCTTAGGTCTATGATTTTCAAATTTTGCCTTTTGAGATTTTAAGAAGTGTAGCTAAAATTTCTTAAAATTAAAAAGAGGGGAGTTTTGGCTTTGAAATTTTACTTCAAAGCCAAAATTTTAATTAATGTCCGCAACCGCAGCCACAACCGCCACTTGACTTAATCGCGTCAAACACGGCATCATAGTTTGGCTCATCTGCGATTTCAGGCACGATTTGCTTATGGATGATAACTCCGTCTTTTATTACAAAAACTGCGCGAGCTAGCAAACCTTTAAGCGCTCCTTCATCGATCAAAACGCCGTATTTCTCGCCAAATTCTTTAGCTCTAAAGTCGCTTCCGACGCGCAAATTTGCTATACCTTCAGTAGAGCAAAATCTACCCATCGCAAACGGCAAATCAGCCGAAATAACGCTTAGTTTTATCGCATTTTTGCCAGCCATTTTTTCGTTAAATTTGCGAGTTTCAGTCGCGCAAACTCCCGTATCAAGCGAAGGAACTGTGACTAAAACTTCGATTTTAGCGTTGTCTGCGCCTACTTTAAACTCACCAAGATCGCCTCCCACAAGTGTCACTTCAGGGGCGCGCTGTCCTACACCTACCTCATCGCCTCTTAAATTTACAGGCGAGCCTTTAAAATTTACTTTTGCCATTTTTATCCTTTTAGTTGAAATATAACTGAAATATTACTACATTTTTACAAACAATTAACCACAAATTAAACCCCAAATAGTTACAATATAAATAAATAAGGAGTATAACATGAGTGAAAAAGAGATCTTAGAAAAATTGCAAGAAAAACGCACTAAGTGCGTGGTTTATACTCGTGTAATGGGCTATCACAGACCGGTTGAAAGCTTTAATCTCGGTAAAAAAGGCGAACACAAAGAACGAGTGAAATTTTGTGAGCGCACAAAATAAGCCGCTTCAATCCATAACTCCATTTACCACTCTTGATTTTCCCGATAAAACCGCGTGCGTAGCGTGGTTTACGGGGTGTAATATGCGCTGTGCCTACTGCTACAACACAGCTGTCGTGCTTGGCGAAGGCTTTGTGAGCGAAGATGAGTTTTTGCAGTTTTTAGATAGGCGCATAGGCAAGCTAAGCGGAGTTGTATTTAGCGGTGGAGAGTGTACTATCAGCAGCAGTTTTTTGCCTCTTGCTCAAGAAGTAAAAAGACGTGGATTTTTGCTTAAAGTTGATACCAACGGCTCAAATTTAAAGGCTTTAAAAGCGGCTTTGAGCGAAAATTTGATCGATTATATCGCACTTGATTTTAAAGCTCCTAGAGATAAATTTCAAGAGGTTACAAAGTCAAATTTATATGAGAATTTCATCCAAACGCTTGATTTTTTAATTCTGATAAATTTTAAATTCGAAGTTCGCACGACCGTACATGCGGATTTGCTTTGTGAAGATGACATTACAAATATGAGCAAAACACTGCATAATCACGGATACAATGGAATTTATTATCTGCAAAAATTTCTAGATACCGGTGAAAATTTAGGAAATTTAACTACTCCGCAAAGAAAATTCGACGCTAAAAAGATAGAGTCAAATTTAAAGATAGAGCTTAGAAATTTTAACTAATAGATGAATATTGCTTTACTTCATAAAGTAAAAAATCATAAACTCTTTGCTGAATTAATGTCTCTTCCTCTTCTCCGTTAATAAGTCTTCTAAGGTGTGAAAAATCTATTTTAGAAGCATATCTTTTATGGCTTTTCATAGATTGATCTATGCTTAAAAGTAGAGCATCAAGAGTGAGATGATCCTTACATTTTACTTTTGATATATACTCTTTTGTAATCTGTATTAAAACAGCTTTTCTATCCTCGTCATTATCGTAAATCTCTTTTGAAATTTCATATAGTATTATGAAATCATCTTCATCAGGATCAAGTTTGGCAGCTATAATAGCGGCAAAAACTTTCGCACGAAATTCCAAAGATCTATGATGATATACAAAAAATTCGCGAAAAAACGACAAAAATTTAGATTTTATCCCGACTGCCATAAAATGCCTCAATTAGTTTTAAGTTATACTTTAGTAAAATTGCATTCGCCTCTTCTTAGACCTGTGCAATGCCTCTTTCAGGCACCGCTTCAGGGTGGGAACACAGCAGAGCACTTGAATTTGGTGTGTGCCGCAGTCATCTGAGAAGGGGTTTTTAAATTCCATTCTTCAGATTATCGCACAAATTTTTAAATTTTTACTTGCAAAAGAGAAAAATGCTCTTTAAATTCCTCGCAAATTTTAGCGAAATTTACCCCATCTACACTTGGTTTATCACTGAAAAAAATATCCATATTATTAAACCCGTCAATGAGCTCTTTTGACTTTACGCCGTAGCTTATGGAAATGCCTGCTTCGATAAACGCCGCAAGCTTGTCGCAGTATTTAAGAGCTTTGCCGTCAATCGCGTTGAATTTATCCTCGTTTACATTTTCCATCGTGCCTTCGTGATAGGCCGGTTTCTTTTCGCAAATTCTATTTTCAAACTCGTTTTTTATGAATTTTCCGCCCTGCTCTCTGATACCTAAAATATAGCTAAACTCATCTCTGAAACTATCCGGCACAAACGGCAAAATTCGCTCATCAATGAGCCTCATCTCATACTCGGTTATGATCTCATTTAAGCCTTCGACACCGTATTTAACTGGGCTTATGATGTCTCTTGTAAGGCTTTCAGGAAGATCGTGAAAGAGTGCGCAAAAGAAGTTACTTTCAAGTCTTTTTGCACAAGCTTTAACCTCAAGCGAGTAAAAATAGCTTAAAATCGCAACCACAAGCATATGTCCAAGCACCGCAGTTTCAGGGATACGCGGAGTTTGAGCCCAGCGCTTTTGAAAACGAAGTCGTCCGCTTAGATCCACAAGCTTTGCTAGCTTTTGATTCATCACGATTTTTCGCACGCCGATTAGCTCGTAATAATCCTCAAGCTCCTCTTCAACCTTGCTCTTAAGCTCTTCTATATCGCTTAAAAACTGGCTTGTCTGATAAACGATAGAAAATTCCCAGCGAGTTGCAAGGTAGCTTGCAGCTTTTAATATAAGGCGTTCTTTAGCGTGTTTTTTATCTTTTTTAAGAAGATAATTTCTAAGCCGCTCTAAAAATTTTCCCCCGTCGATATCGCGGATCAAATTTTCAAGTATGCTTAGCACCCAGCCGTTTATCTGCTCGCTCTTTTGTTTTTGTATCTGATGAAATACATCCGGGCGGATATCAGTAACCACAACACGAGCAAAAAACTCAAAAATTCCCGCCTCGATGATGTAGTTCATATCGATATCTTTTTCAAGCTTTGCGATAAAATAAGCGATAACAAATTTATGCGCCTGCTTATCAAGCTCGACTAAATTTGTCATCTTCGGATAGTCATTCCAGCGCGATATGGACGCCGCTTTGAAAATATGTTCGATCAAATTTGCATTTATCATTATTTATCTTTTTTAACTACTCTTGCACGTTTTTCGCCTAAAAATTCAGGCTTTTTAAAGCCTTCTTTCGCAGATTTCTTTCCGGCTCCCGATCTTTCTCTACTTGGTTTTTTATCAAATTCTTTTGTTCTTGAGCCACCTCTTGAATTTGTACGTGAATCAGACTTTCTGTCACTACTTCTTTCACGTCTTTCATAGCTTGGAGTTATCAAAGTAACGGCTGGCTCTTTAACCTCAGGTTTTTTAATAATCTCGTCAGAGCTTATCTCGATAACCGTATGAACGTTGCCACGCGGGTTAAAGTCGCCTACTATTTTCATCCATTTTGGTTCAAGTTTTCTTTCAAGAACAGAGTAAATTTCGTTTATACTATCTTCGTGGCTTATATTTCTGTTCATAAAGCTGTTTATATAAAGCTTGATCGCCTTTAGCTCGACTACAAATTTGTTCGGCACATACTCAAGATAAATCGTCCCAAAATCAGGATAACCCGAACGCGGGCAAAGGCAGCAAAACTCAGGCAAAGTGATCTTGATCTTATAATTTCTGCTTTGCTTATTTTCCCAAATTTCAAGGTCACGCTCGACATCAAACTCTTTTAAAATTTTCTCACCGTATTTTTGCTCTTGTCCTAAATTATTTTCATTAATTTCTTGCATATTTTTCCTTAAATTTCTTTTGGTTTTTCTATATAAAACCCTTGTACATAGTCGATTCCGCCACTTCTTACATTTTCAAAAAAATCAGCCTTATCGACAAATCTAACAGCTGTTTTTACTCCTATTTTTTTAGCAGTTTTATTAAGATTAACAAATAAACTCTCAAATCTTTCGTCATTTAAATTTTTATTAAACTCAATATCATAGATGAAAAAATCTATAGGCAGGTGTTTAAAATACTCAAATCCTGCGTTATTTCCACCAAATTTATTAAAAGCAAATCTAAAACCTAAATTTTTATATTGATTTAGAATTTCTTTAAATCTATTCATTTCATTATAAACGATCTTTTCACTAAATTCTAAAATAACTTTATTTGGATTAATTTGACCAGACTCTACAAATTCTTTTATAAAATTTATAAATTGTAAATTTCTAATCGAGACTGATGAAACTTCAATAATATAAGAACCTTCATCATCAAATTTTGACTCAGAAAATTTCTTAATGGCATTTATATCAAATAATATCTCATATCCGTTTTTATTTGCGATATTTTGGGCTTTTTGTTTTGATATAAGTCCAAATTCTTTAGTATCAATTTTGATAAGAATGTTTTTTAAATTTTCTTCATTTTTTAGACTGCTTACTAGCTGAGATTGAAACAAGAACTGCTTATCTTTTATAGACTTACAAACAGATTGTTCAAATTCATCTGTAATTGCAAATTTTGCATTCTCCTCTAAACTTAATCTCTCAATTAAAACAGATATTGAATTTTCAATGTTTTTAGAATAGTTGATATTAACTAACTCAAATTTAATCTTAAGCTCTATATCGTCTATTCCATTAGATAAAACGCTCTTTTCAAAAATATTTAAAAAATGTATTAACTGAGAACTTTTACCCTCACAAAACATTAAAAAGCAATCGTTAGTATATCTGCCTATTAAAGTTTTTTTGGATACTTCTTTATTTAGAAAAAAATCTAACCTCTCAATAAGTTTTCTAAGTAAAACATCTGTAATATCAAAGCTATAACGTTCATTTATATCGTTTAAATTTAATATTTTTAGCATTACTATATTACCATCTTGTCGATTTTTAAACTGATCTGCTTTTTTTAAAATTACTTTTAAAATTTCACTTCTATTAAAAGAGCCGGTAGTGACGTCTAATACTGTATTGTTAAAACTTTGATATATTTTATAAGTAGTAAAATATACTTGACATATTATTAAAACTATTAAAAGTACTATTTCATCATTTTCTAAATTTACTTCATCTCTTTTTATAAAAACATATGCAAAAAATAGAATAAGTGCAAAAAATGGAATAGATATTTCAAGAGCAGATATAAATCTTCTAGATCTTTCTCTTATTTCAGAATCCAACATCACACATCCAGATGTTTAACGTCTTTTGCGTGCTCTTGTATATAATTTCTTCTCGGCTCTACCTCATCGCCCATAAAGAGATTAAACGTATCACTCGCACTCATTGCATCATTTATATTTATCTGTAACAAGCGGCGATTTTCAGGATTCATCGTAGTCTCCCAAAGCTGATCGGGATTCATCTCACCAAGACCTTTATAACGCTGTATATAAGCACCTTTTTTAGCGTTTTTCTCGACTTCATCAAGAATTTCAATCACATCTTTACTAAAGCTAAATTCGCGATCTTTTATCTTTTGATTTATATAAAGCGCCTCTTCGTAAAGAGGATTTGTAAATAAATTTTCATTTACGACAAGCTCTTCAAGACCGCTTTCAGTCTGGACATAAATGCGAATTTCATCTTCATTTATGTATGAATTTAGGATATTGTATCCTTCATTTTCAAGATATATTTTTAAAATTTCAAAAATTTCATTGTAATTTTTAGAAACTATATCAGGATTTTCTATCATATATCTAATCGCACTTAACACGTTAAATCGCTTCTCAAGCTCTTTTAACACGCTTCTATAAGCGGCTACTATTTTAAGAAAATCAATCAAATCCTTATTTCCGATTCCTTCAAATTCAACCCCTTCAATTCCCGTCTCAATCAAAAATTCATTCAAAGCCTTTTCATCTTTAAGATAAATTTCCTTTTTACCTTTTTTATAACGATAAAGCGGCGGTTGAGCCAAATAGATGTAGCCGTTTTCAACTACAGGATTTAAAAATCTAAAGAAAAATGTTAAAAGCAGAGTTTGGATATGACTTCCGTCAACATCGGCATCAGTCATTATGATGATCTTATGATAGCGAAGTTTTTCTGCATCAAATTCATCTCCGATACCGCATCCCAAAGCCGTTATCATATTTTTAATCTCATCTGATTTTAAAATTTTATCAAGTCTTGATTTTTCAACGTTTAAAATTTTACCTTTCAGAGGCAAAATCGCTTGAAAAACTCTATCACGACCCTGTTTTGCAGAACCTCCCGCAGAGTCGCCCTCCACTAAATAAAGCTCACTTATACTTGCATCTTTACTTTGACAATCAGCCAATTTTCCCGGCAAAGTTCCTACGCTAAGTCCTTCTTTTTTACGAGTTAGATCCCTTGCTTTTTTTGCCGCCTCTCTTCCTCGAGCCGCCATTAAAGCCTTATTCATTATGGCTTTTGCTTCGATAGGATTTTCTTCAAAATACTTAACCAAAACTTCAAAAGTCATCTTTTGAACGATAGGTTTTACATAACTTGAACCAAGTTTGCCCTTAGTTTGACCCTCAAATTGCGGCTCAGGAACTTTAACGCTTACAACTGCGATAAGTCCTTCTCTGATGTCATCGCCCGTTATTTTTGTATCTTTTTCACGCACGGAAGCGTTTGCTGCGATGTAGTTTGTTATCGCTCTTGTTAAACCCGCACGAAAACCGGCTTCGTGAGTTCCGCCGTCAGGAGTTTTGATATTATTTACGAAACTTAGCAAATTTTCACTATAAGTTTCGTTATACATCAAAGCAAAATCAACTATCACATCCTCTTCACCACCGCTAAATGATACGGCTTTGCTTACAGGATTTGACCTGTTTATATCGGTTACGAAGCTCTCAAGTCCGCCTTCAAAGTGATAACTCTCGCTTCTACCTGTGCGTTGATCTTTAAAATTTATAGTTATTTTTGGATTTAAGTATGCAAGTTCGCGAAATCTCTTAGTCAAAATTTCATCGTCAAATTCCGTTACTTCAAATATACTGTCATCAGGCCAAAATTCAACCATAGTTCCGGTTCTATTTGTAGTTTTTATGATCTCCATTTCGCTTGTTGGAATTCCTTTTGCAAATTCTTGTCTATGAAGATTTCCGTCACGCTTAATATTTACAACCAATTTTTTTGAAAGCGCATTTACTACAGATACACCGACACCATGAAGACCGCCTGAAACTTTATAGGTGTCTTTATCAAATTTACCGCCTGCGTGAAGCACGGTCAGTACAACAGTCGCAGCCGAAATTTTCTCGGTAGGGTGCATATCTACAGGAATTCCACGACCGTTATCGCTAATTATCGCTGAGCCTTCGTTTGTAATTTCAATATTTATCGTATCACAATACCCGGCCATCGCCTCATCGATAGAGTTATCCACAACTTCATAAATCATATGATGAAGTCCGTTTATATGAGTATCTCCGATATACATTCCCGGGCGTTTTCTAACGGCTTCTAAACCCTTTAAAACTTTAATATTTTCTGCGCCGTAATTTTTTTCCATAAAATAACCTTAATTATAAATTTATTGGCATTATTATCGTTTTTAGCTCATTTGAACTAACAGTAAATGCCAAATTTGAGTCGTTAAAACCAAGCTCAAAGCTATCTTCTTCGATATTTGTTAAAAAGTCTATTAAGTATCTATTTCTAACGCCTACGAAAAATTCCTCGTCAAGTCCTGTTTGAAAATCAATCACAGTTCTAGCCTCTGAATTATCTTCGATAATACTTTCAAAAGTTATGGTTTGAGGAGCGAAAATTATCTTCATACTATCTGATAAAATTGATATAGTTTTAATTCCTTCTATCATCTTATCTCTGTTTAGTTTTAGTCGTTTTTTAATCTCTTTTGGAATTACCCTATCGTAATCAGGGAATTTTCCGTTTATAAGTTTTGTGAAAAACTCAAAATTTGCACTTTGAGCTATCAAAATGTTTTCATCGTAATAAATCTCTATCTTATCGTAAAAAAGTTTTTGAATTTCGCTTATTGCTTTTTTTGGAATTATAAGCGAAAATTCGCTTTGAGTAGGAGTTTCAAATTTAAATACACTTAGTCTTTTAGTATCTGTTCCTACAATATTTATGTAGTTTTGCTTAATGTCTATAAGAGCTCCGTTTAGCTCGAATTTTGGATTATTAGTATCTATACTAGGAAATATCTTTTTAAGGCTTCTTCCAAGCATTATAGCGTCTATATCAAATCTATTTTTACCATCTATAGTTGGGAATTTTGGAAAATCTTCAAATTTATACATAGGAAGTTTGTATTTTGAGTTTTTTTGTTTTATATAAAGGTAATTATTTACCGTTTCAAGAGTTACTTCTTCGTCTTTTAGGCTTCTTATTATGTCAAGCAGTTTTTTCCCGTTTGCGGTAGCATTTCCTTCATCTAAAATTTTAACATTTGTAAGTTTGTATGCAAGTCCTATCTCGTGATCTGTGGCTTTGATGTTTAAAATTCCATCTTTAGCGCAGATATATATGTGAGATGTTATAGCACTTAAATCCTTTTTTTCCAAGTAAGGATTTGTGTTTGTAACTATGCTTTCAAGAGCATTTTTGTTAATTACCGCCTTCATAGTTTCTTCCTTTATTTTTTAAATTTCTTTAGTATTAGTAGTAGGTATCATGAATATGTGAAAAACGTTTTTAAATCTTGAAATTTCAGCTTTTAGATAGTTAAAAACTAAATTTGATTTTTCACATTTATTCACATAATTCATCTTAAATTTTTATCCCTTTGTCAAAATTTTATTTTTAATCTCTTCAACTTTTATCTTAAAATATTCATCTTCATTTATCATTTCATTTATCTTTTTGATATTATGGCTAACTGCCGAGTGATCTTTCATATTAAAATAACTTGCTATTTGAGGCATTGAATTTGGCGTTAAATTTTTAGCCAGATATATTACGATTCGCCTTGCTTCAACGATATTTTTAACTCTTGATTTGCTCTTTATCTCGCTTGGTTTTATATTTAGCTCTTTGCTTACTATTTCGATTATGCTTTCTAAATTTATATTTTCACGCTTCTCTTTTATCTGATCTCTTAAGATATTTTTAGCAAATTCAAGGCTTATTTCTTGTCTCATAAGTGTTGCGTAAGCGTTTAAATTTATGATTGCACTTTCGATTTCACGGATATTATCGCCCATATTTGTTGCGATATATTCGATAACGTCTTTAGTTAGATAAATTTTATCAAATTCGCATTTTTTCTTAATGATGGCTATCTTAGTATCAAGTTCAGGTGGAGTAATATCGGCTATTATTCCCCATTCAAAGCGGGTTCTAAGTCTATCTTCAAAGCCTTTTAGGTGTTTTGGCTGGCGGTCTGAAGTCATGACGATCTGACCGTTTTTTGAGTGAAGTTCGTTAAAAGTGTGAAAAAACTCCTCTTGAATTTTATCCGTTTTACCTAAAAACTGCACATCATCTATGAGTAAAACATCACAGTTTCGGTACTTCTCGCGAAATCTCTCCATTGAGTGGTTGTTGATATGATATGTAAAATCAGTGATAAACTGCTCGCTTGTGATACAAATTACGACTTTGCCGTTATTTAAGCAGAAATTTCCAACCGATTGAAGCAAGTGAGTTTTACCAAGACCAGTTGGACCGTAGATAAATAGCGGATTATACGCTTTTCCAAGCTGCTCGGCAGCTGATTTTGAAGTGATGTAAGCGTACTGGTTTGAATCGCCCACAACAAAATTTTCAAAGGTATAGCTTGGGTTTAAAAGGCTGCTTTGGGCCTTTATCTGATTTACATCCACTTTTGCGGTTTTGGTTTGCGGTTTGCTCTTTTGAGAAGTGATGTTTATGTGAGGTTTTGCACCTGTTTTTACTTCAAAAAGATGAGCTATCTTGCCTGCGTATTTGGTTTGGATAAATTTTGCTATAAGCTCGTTTGGGGCGTTAAATACGATAACTTCCGAATTTGAAGCTTTTTCGTTAAATTTAAGCTGCTTTATGTAACACTCATATTCTGATTTTAAAATTTCGTGTCCAAGTAGCTCTAAAACCTCGTTTGCAAGCAAATTTATCCCTTTTTATTATAATGGTTTATCATTTTATCTTAAATTTCATAAAATCTTTGTTAAAATGCCTTCAAGGTATGTTTTTCACAGCGTGAAAAAAACGTGAAAAACTTTTTTATTTGGCAAATTAAGGATGTGATGAAAATTTTAGGAATTGATCCCGGAAGCAAGAATTGCGGTTATGCGATCATCGAAAAAACTGCGTTTAAAACGAGTTTGATTGAAGCTGGGCTTATAAAGATTAAGCCTGATTTGCTTCAGTATCAGATAACGCAGCTTTGCGAAGGGCTTGATCTCATTTTTAAAAACCACAAATTTGATGAAGTTGCGATTGAGGATATATTTTTTGCGTATAATCCAAAAACGGTTTTAAAGCTCGCTCAGTTTCGCGGTGCGTTAAGCCTTAAAATTCTTCAAATTCACGGAGAATTCGCAGAATACACCCCGCTTCAAGTGAAAAAAGCGGTAACAGGCAAGGCAAAAGCGGATAAGGAGCAAGTTGCTTTTATGGTGAAGAAAATTTTAGGGATCGCTAAAGATATAAAACCACTTGATATAACCGATGCTATCGCGGTTGCTTTAACTCATGCAAATAATTTGCGGATAAAAAAATAAATCTAAAGGAGATAAAATGAGGAAAATTTTAGTTGTTTTAGTTGTTTTTGCATCGCTAAATTTATTTGCAAATGAAGTTTCAAAAGATAATGAAATCATCTGTAACTACTCAAATTTAGGCATAGAAACAAAGAAAACTACAAAAGCAAAACAGATTATGGTTAAAGATGTATTGTTTAGCGGTTCAAATTCGCAAAATTTTGGAGTTAAAAAGGACTTAAGACAAACTTGTGAAGTTTTAAACTGCGTGATGGATGATAGCGTAGAAAATAAGCAAGCATTTTTCAAAAATGCAACACTTACGATATTAAATGGCGATGATGAGATATCCAATATGGCGGTTGATTATTTTAGTTCTCGTGAATTTGATTTTGCTAAAAAATTAAGACATGATGCTTTACTTTTAAAATTTGGTTGCGACTATGAACTTATGCCTATTGAAACAAGAAATGGCGTGAATAAAGTATTTGTAAAAGCTATCGTCATGTCAAGAGGAAAAGAGATTGGTAAAATAGAAATAAACGGCAGAGTGCTTGCTATAAGAGGTAAATTTGGTATGGTGCAAGACATGCAGGTTTATAATCTAAAATTAAAAGAGATAAAAGAGTAAAATTTAGTCGCGTGGCACCAAAACCACGCGAATTTTTAATGTTCACTGTTTGTGATGTGATTTTCATAAATAAATTTATGCTCATCAGGCAATGCGTCGTAAATTTTATGAGCCAGATCGCGTATCTCCCAAAGAGCGGATTTGGAGCTTCTTAAGGATAAGAAATTTTGCAAACTTCTAGCGTTTATACTCCAAGTAAGCTCGGTTTTATAGCACTCAGGCAAGCAGTATTTAACTATATCAAGACTGGTTGTGGTCGTGGCTAAAATTTCGCGTAAATTATCAAGCGCTTTTATGCTCGCGTTATCGATTAGTTTGTTACCTGTTAGCACGATGTATCTGCTTGCGTTTTCAAAGTCGTCTAGCTCAAATTTCGCCTCGTTTCTAAGCTCTTTTAGCGTGTAGCGGGTTGATTTCACACTTAAGCTTGCTATGCGGTGGCGAGCTAGCTCTTGAAGTAGTGCGCGCGAAATTCCTTGGATGTAAAAGTTATAATAAAGATGCTCAAGCGTACTTGCATGCTTAAATTTATTCCCCACTCGATCAATCAGCTCGATATCTTTTTCACCTCCATTATCACCCTTGTCAAAGCTTTGCCAACACGTGCGAATCGCGTGCGAGCAGATATTAAGCGGAGTGAAATTTAGAAGTGTTACTTGCATTTTAGCTCTTTATTTATGAAATTTGATCTCGTAAATTTAGCTAAAATTTTTATGAAATTCAAGTCAGGTTTGGGGGCGTTAGATAGCCCCCAAGAGTAGAAAAATGGATAGATTAATTTTTAAGTTGCAAGAGTGTATTTAGCATCTCGTTGCTTGTAGTTATCGTCTTTGAGTTAGCTTGAAATCCGCGCTGAACGACAATTAGCTGAGTTAGTGAGCGGCTTAGATCGACGTTACTCATCTCTAAGCTTGAAGCTGAAATTTTGCCACGTCCGGAAGTATTAGCAGCACCTATTATCGGATCTCCTGAGTTTGCAGTCATTGCAAATAAGTTACCGCCTTCGCTTGTAAGACCTTCATTATTTGTAAATTTAGCCACTGCAACTTGCGCAAGTCCTAAGCTTCTACCGTTTGTAAATGTGCCTACAAGCGTGCCTGACTCATCTATTCTAAGACCGTTTAATTCGCCTCCTGTATAACCATCTTGGCTGATATTTGCAGTTGCTGAGTCGTTATCATAGCTTGTCATTCCGGTAAAGCCCATCGTGTCACCTAAATTTAGCTCTATATGCTGACCTGCCGATGAGCCGTTAGCCGCGCCAAATGTGATACTGGCAGGGCTATATGTACCAAGCGAACCGTCAGCATTAAATCTAATATATCCTGTTATTACATTTTCAGGTTTGCCGTCGAAATTTATCTTATTTGGCTCGGCAACTTGGATAATCATCGTCCATTCTGTTCCGTTATTTTCAGTATATGCTCGTTTTGTAAAATCAAGCTTTACGTTGTGTTTAGCGCCTAAACTATCGAATACATCTATGCTTGAGCTGTGGCTTGCCATATGCAGGCTATCTGTTACACGTTTTGATTCGCCTGTGCTTAATGAACCTGCTAAAACGGCCATAGTTTTTTTAAATCCGATATTTTCAGTGACGTTATTTTTGGCATTGTTTAGACCTGTTATAGTTAGATACATATTGTGGTCATTATCATCGGTATCATTGTTTGCAGTAGGTTTTGGATTATTAGTTGCAGGATCTATTGTGCCATCGGTTGCATCTGCGTCATCTTCATTAAATGCATCACCTTTTGGGTTTTTTATCTGAAATTGACCATATTCGTTTACAGTTACTTCTACGCCATCGTTTTTATTATCTGCTATTTTATCTGTGAAATCTGTTTGTTTAGGCGTGCCATCAGCTTCATTGCCGACTTTTTCTCCAATATAATTTACCCAAAGTCTTGCATCTTTTTGCATAGCTTCTCTTAAATCTTCTGTAGTTGTGACTTTTCTCTCTGTAGAGTCGTTATAAGTATGAGTTGAATTTGTCCTTGTTTTGCTATAAGTATATTGATAAGCTGTAATGATATTTGTAGTAACTAAATCTCCTATAGCTGTATTTGCTACAAGTTTTATATTTTTATTTTCAACTGATGCTCCTAAATTATTTCTGTTGGTTAATACAAGTTGATTTCCATTAGTTACGCTTGCTTCAACACCTGTTTTATTATATTTCTCATTTATTGCAGCTGCTAACTGGCTAATATTCTTAATATTGCCTAGTTTTATATTTTCTCCATTTAAAATAATATCGAGTGTCTGTGGTGCCGCAAAATTTCCAAGTGGATCGGCCCCTACGTTTAGCGCCTTTGTCTTAGCATCCGCGTAACTTATCCAAATGCCTTGACCATCTCTTAGATTATAAGCGTCTCCATCATTATTAAATAACACTCCTAGATCTGCTCCTCTTTCTCTTAGTCTTTGTTCACCAGTTTTTGTTACATAAAACTCATCTTCTCCAACATTATTTTCATCATGTATTTCATTGTCTGTTTTAATATTATCAATAGGAGATTTCTCAACCCAGCGACTGTATTGATCAAGTTGATAGATAGGAATTTTTTTCGTCCCTACGTCATCGCCGCTATCAAGGTTAGCTTTTAATGCTATTTCGGTAGTAGCGCGAGCAGGAGTAGTAAGTCCCGGTGGGATAATGATATTTTCTATCGGTCTTGTTGGGTCTATTTCTCCTGTTGTTTCATCTCTCATCCAGCCTTGAACTATGTGTCCGCCGTTATCTACGAAATTTCCTACACTATCACGAGAAAAATCGCCGTTTCTAGTATAAAGACGAGTTTTTCCACTGTCTGGACTAACTATAAAAAATCCATCACCTTGAAGCGCGATATCGGTCTGTTTATCTGTAGTTTGAAGTGAGCCTTGCTTAAAAATTTTAGTAGTAGTATTTACTTGCGTTCCAAGACCTACTTGCATTGAATTTAGACCGCCATGTTTATTTTGAGGCGCAGTAGATACACGTGCGGTTTGATATATAAGATCATCAAAATTTGCTCTACTATATTTAAATCCTATGGTATTTACGTTTGCTATGTTGTTACCTTCAACATCCATTGCTATTTGGTGAGCCTGAAGTCCCGTAACTCCAGACCAAAGAGATCTCATCATAATCTTATCCTTTATATGCAATTTTTAAAAAGATAAAAGCAAAAGATGTTCCAAAAAATGTAAATAGAGTAAAGAATAGTAATTAAATTTTATAGCCTACCAGTCAAGTATAGCAGGCTATAAAATTATAGGGATTATAATATCATTGCTCCTATAATACCACCTATTATAAGTGGAATATTAAAGAAAATAAATGTCGGCACGCAAGTATCATATATATGATTGTGCTGTCCGTCGGCATTTAGACCTGCTGTTGGTCCAAGAGTACTATCACTTGCAGGACTTCCCGCATCTCCAAGTGCTGCAGCAATACCAACTAAAAGAATAATAGCCGGAAATGAAAAACCTAAAGATATAGAAAGCGGAACATAGATCGCAGCTATAATAGGTATGGTGCCAAAGCTAGTTCCTATGCCCATAGTTACAAGTAGTCCTATGGTTAGCATCATTATAGCTCCTCCTAATTTTCCACCAGCGATACTGCTAGCAAAATTTACAAGTTGTTCGATACCGCCACTCTCTCTTAAAACAGAGCCAAAGCCAGCTGCAACAAGCATAATAAATGCGATAAAGCCCATCATGGCTAGACCGCTATCCATGACTTTGTCTATCTTGTTATACTCTATGCCACCAAAAGCCACCATAACAAGAAGTCCCAAAAGTGCCCCAAGAGGCATACTTGATGTGTAAATTTGCACTACAAACGCTACTATGGCACCTCCTAAGACAGCCCACTCTTTCTTTGTCATTTTTAGGCTTTTAGCTAATTCCGCTTCTTGCATCTCTAAATTTTCAAAGTTTGTATGTTTATATTCTCTTTTTTTAGAATAAAATATAGAGATTGCCAAAAATAGGCCTACTAGCAT
This sequence comes from Campylobacter sp. RM16189, assembly GCF_012978815.1. Classification (NCBI taxonomy): domain Bacteria; kingdom Pseudomonadati; phylum Campylobacterota; class Epsilonproteobacteria; order Campylobacterales; family Campylobacteraceae; genus Campylobacter; species Campylobacter sp. RM16189. Next base: position 227,943 of record NZ_LIWR01000044.1, read on the forward strand.
TGAAAATCCGCCTATCCACATTACACTTTGAATATCTGAAATTTCTACATTTACGCCATTATTTGCAAGTTCTTTTTTTATAATACCGTGAAAAATAAGTCCAAAACCTACGCTAAGGCTTACATAAGGCGCTTTTAAACCAAATGTCAGAGCTGTTGCTATAGCACGTCTATCTATATTTAATTTATTCATAAGAGGTAAAAGTGGTGGAATCAGTATAGGTATAAATGCTATATGCACAGGGATTAAATTTTGTGAAAAGCATGCTACCGCAGCGATTATTAAAGCAAAATATGTACGAGTGCTACTTAAAATTTTAGTTATGCTATTTATTAAAATCGCTGTTAAATTGGTATTTGCAATAGCTGCGGCAAGGGCCCCTAATAAAATATAGCTAAGAGAGGTTTCTAAATTTCCCTTCATACCGGTGATTAGAGTAGAAGTAGTGGCTGTTAGGGCATCAAAAAATGCACTAAAACTAGCAAATCCATTATTATACATTAAACCTGCAACAAGCGCAGAAACTAGAATCGATAATAATACATTAAAGCGAAGCAGACAAAGCACAGTCATAATTACTATGCTTACAACAACGGGATTAGAGAGCATAAAATTTCCTTATTTTGATGAATAATTGGGTATTATACCTCTATTTGTCTTAAATTTATAAATTATTAAGTTTGATTTTGAAATAAATTTGAACAATAATTTATGTAAAAAAACATATTTCAAGCAAGGCAAGATTATTTTATACCTATATAATCAAATAATTGATAAAATCTATAAAATTTTACTAAAAGGAAAGACATGAGAAGCGATATCATAAAAAAAGGCTACACAAGAGCGCCTCATCGCTCGCTTTTACGCGCTACTGGGCTTAAAGACGAAGATTTTGATAAGCCGTTTATCGGCATCGCAAACAGCTTTATCGAGATAATTCCCGGGCATTTTTTCCTAAATCGCTACTCTGAAATTTTAAAAGACGAAATTCGTAAAAACGGCTGTGTGCCGTTTGAATTTAACTGCATAGGCGTAGATGACGGTATCGCGATGGGGCATGGCGGTATGCTTTATAGCTTGCCAAGCCGCGAGATCATAGCAAATTCGGTTGAAACGGTTATGAATGCGCACGCACTTGACGCACTTGTTTGTATGCCAAACTGCGACAAGATCGTGCCTGGAATGGTTATGGGCGCACTTAGAGTAAATGTACCGACCGTATTTGTAAGCGGCGGACCGATGAAAAAGGGCTACACTAAAGACGGACGCCCGATTGATCTTGCTACGGCGTTTGAAGCAGTGGGCAAATTTGAGACCAAAGAGATAAGCGAAGCCGAGTTAAAAGATATCGAGTGTAACGCCTGTCCTAGCGGTGGAAGTTGTAGCGGAATGTTTACGGCAAACTCCATGAATACGCTTTGCGAGGCGATGGGTATAGCGCTAAGCGGCAACGGCACGATACTGGCTCTTACACCTGAGCGAGAAGAGCTCGTGCGAAAAGCGGCGCGTAGAATTTGCGAGATCGCGCTTGATGAGAGATTTAAAATTCGCAACATCCTAAACGCAAAAGCCGTTAGAAACGCACTTGTAGTTGATATGGCGATGGGCGGAAGCAGTAATACCGTGCTTCATATGCTTGCTATCGCGCGTGAAGCAGGAGTAGATCTGCAAATTTCAGAGCTAAATGAAATAAGCTCAAACATCGCTCACATAGCCAAGATAAGCCCAAGCTTGCCAAACGTGCATATGGAAGATGTGGGGCGAGCTGGCGGTATGAACGCCGTGATAAAGGAAATTTCACGCCGCGATAACGGAATGCTGTACTTAGAAAATTTAACCGTTTCGGGCGAAACCTTAGGCGAGCGCGTGGGGCTTAGCGAGATAAAAGATGAAAGCGTGATTCATAAAGTCGAAAATGCCTATTCACAAGTTGGCGGGCTGGCGATTTTGTTTGGAAATTTAGCCGAGCAAGGATGTGTGATAAAGACGGCAGGCATCGTGGGAGAGCGTAAATTTAGCGGTAAGGCGGTTTGTTTTAACTCTCAAGATGAGGCGATAGAGGGGATTTCAAGCGGTAAAGTAAATAAGGGTGACGTGGTCGTCATACGATACGAAGGTCCGCGCGGAGGACCCGGAATGCAAGAGATGCTAAGCCCTACTAGCCTAATAATGGGTCGCGGGCTTGGTGCGGACGTGGCGCTGATAACGGACGGACGCTTTAGCGGTGCAACAAGAGGACTGAGCATAGGGCACGTAAGCCCCGAAGCTGCTGAAGGCGGTATGATAGGACTACTTCGTGACGGCGATATAATCGATATAGACGTCGATACTTATAGTATAAATGTGCGCTTAGACGAGGCTGAAATTTTACGTCGTCGCGCAGAATTTACGCCGCTTGAAAAGGAGCTAAATTCTCGCTGGTTAAGACAATATCGCAAGCTTGTGACAAATGCGAGCAGCGGAGCGATTTTGGAAGCTTAAATTTGGAAGATGTATATGAAAATTTTAGTAGTGTTTTTAAGCTTTTTTGCAATACTTCTGGCAAATGAATGCGTTGATGCAAGTAGTTGTTTTGAAGAGGGTAGCAAGGCGGCATTTTCAGGAGATTATATGCTATCTAATAAATTTTATAAAAAAGCTTGTGAAATGGGGCATCAGGGTGCTTGTGAAAGAATGAAAGAGTATGAGGACAAAAAAGAGGCGATAAATATGCAAGTCTCTGCTGAGCAGTTTAATATAGTTAAAAAATCCTGTGAAGGCGGAGATGTAAAACAGTGTGAGAGCTTGGCTACATTTTATATGTCCGGAAAAGGAACAAAACAAGATTATAAGTCAGCTTATGAGATAGCTAAGAGTTGGTGCGATAAGGGAGAGGCGAAATTTTGTACTCTTGCAGGAATGCTTAATGATGATGGAGTTCTTGGTGAGGCTAATTATCAAGAGGCTATGAAGTATTATGAAAAGGCTTGTGAAAAGCTAGATGCTCAAGCTTGTACAAATTTAGGTCTTATCTATATCTCTGGGCGTGGTGTGAGCGCCGATATGAATCTTGGAGTATCTTATGTCAACAAAGGCTGCGAGAATGGCGATGTAAATGGCTGTGTGGTGCTTGGAGAATTTTACTTCAAAAATAAAGATTACGATAAGGCTAAGCCGTATTTAAAGGCTACTTGCGAGAATGGAAACGGCGTTTCTTGCATGTATATGGGTATAGCCTTGATGCCAAAGGATTTTAGGGGTCAAATAAGCGTAGAGGCCGCTGCATACTTCGATAGAGCTTGTAAGCTAGGTATTAAAGAGGGGTGTTTGTAAATTAGCATTTGTTAGTTAAAATTTATAGGCGAAACTTAACGCCTATAAATTTGATTATAAGATATTATTTTAATTGCTCTTCTTTTCTTCTTCTAAATTTTCAAAGTATCTTTCAGGGTATTTTTCAACCTGATTTACATTTAAAAGTACGAATTTGTAGCTCAAAAAAAGAGCAAGTATCCAAAGAAAAAAGAAAATAATTGCAGTTGTCATATTTGTTCCTTAGTATGCGTGGTGATCGTTTTTGATCTCATCTTGAGTGATTTTGCGACTATCTATAGCTCTCCAAACCACAAAGATATATGCCAATACAAATGGCACAATAAGACTTACGTAAGCCATCACTCCAAGAGTGTAGTGGCTAGAGCTTGCATTCTTTATAGTTAGCGAGCTTTGCAAATTTGAAAAAGACGGATAAAAGGCCGTATTATTTAACCCCGCTATCAAAAATAGCCCCATTACTACAAATACTACTCCGATTCCGTAAGGAACTACTCCGTAAATGCTTTTAGTAAATGCGCCTTTATAAATTCCATATAGCACAAGTCCAAGTCCTATTAACATTATAAGAGTAACGATTGGCATTTTTACTAAATTTAGAGCGTATTTAAAGCCTACTAGACTTACTATGCCTTCTGCATCATATTCAAAGCCTGTTTTTGTAAATATCCAGATTATAAACATTAAGAAAAATGGTAGGAACAAAATAGTATTTTTTAGAACAGCTTTTCTGGCTTTTGCTCTAAAATTTTCATCCGAGATATTATTGATTAGATATAAAGCCCCGCCTACGCGAGATAGGAAAAACATCGCAATTCCAAGGGGATAGAGTAGGGGATTGGCAAGTGCCTCAAGACCTCTATATGGAGTTTTCCACTCCACGAAGTTATGCTCGCCTAGTGTAAAGTCGCTTCCTGAAAAAAATGTGCTAACGGCCATTCCTATTAAAATAACTCCAAGCGAGCCGTTTGTATAAAGAAAAATTTCATAAGTTTTTTGACCTAAAAAATTGTCCGGTTTTTTTCTATACTCGTAACTAACGGCTTGCAAAATAAAGCAAAATAAAATTGCCAGCCACACCCAATACGCCCCACCAAAGCTAGTAGCATAAAAGAGCGGAAATGCAGCAAAGCATGCTCCTCCGAACATGACAAGGGTAGTAAATGTAAGCTCCCATTTGCGACCCACGGAATTTATTATCATGTCTTTTTCTATTTCGCTCTTAGGCAGCCCAAATATGAGTGTTTGCCCGCCCTGAACAAACATCATAAACACCAAAAGCCCGCCTAGCAAGCTAACTATAACCCACCAATAAATTTGAAGTATTTCGTGTGATAAACTAAGCATGGCTTTCAAATCCTATCTTTATTTGTTTTAACATTATTTTTATCTCGGCTATCAATAGTGCCGTGAAAAGTATCGCAAATAGCGTAAATGAGATTTTGACATTTACACTACCTAAATTTGTAGCACCTACGCCTACCGTCATCAGATCTTGTATAGCCCACGGCTGACGCCCGACTTCGGCTACTATCCATCCAGCTTCTGCTGCGATATACCCAAGAGGAATAGTCCATACGCATATCCAAAGAAGCTTTTTGAAGCTTTCGATATTATTTGCCATACATAGATACATAACTACGAAAAATAGAGCTATAAAGTATGTGCCAAGCATAACCATAATTCTAAAGCTGTAAAAGGTCAATGCTACAGGAGGCACAGCATCTGTCGGTTTTTCTAGATATCCGTAGCCTAAGAAATTCATATTGGCTTCAAGAAGATTTTGCGCTTTCGCCATAGCTTCTTTATCGCCTGCCTTTTTAGCCTCTTGATATGTTCTTAGTGCGTCTACGGCGATCTTACCCTTTGTCATCTTGCTACTTACGCTCTCTATATTACGCTTTTCATTTCCAAAAACTAAATCGTCAATACCGGGAATAAAAGCGTTTATATCTCTTTTGCCTATAAGCGAGAGCATATAAGGTATCTCTACGTCAAACATAAAAGGACTTTGTCCGTCTCCTGGTTGTTTGTCTGGCTTAAGCATTCCAAACATCACAAGTCCTTGTCTGCTATCTCCCTCGTAAAGTCCTTCCATGGCCGCAAGCTTCATCGGTTGAGTTCTGGTTACTTGAAATCCGCTCTCGTCACCGCTAAATAGCAAGAATAAAGAAGTTACAAGGCCAAAGCTCGCCGCTACTATCATGCTTTTTTTAGCCATTATAATATGTCTTCCTTTTAGGATAAACCAGGCTGAAATTCCTATCACAAATAGAGCCGAGATAACATATCCGCTTGTTACTGTGTGTAAAAATTTAATAATTCCAACAGGACTTAATGCCACTTCAAAGAAGTTTTGCATCTCCATTCTTGCGGTGTCCGGATTAAATTTCATCCCTATTGGATACTGCATCCAACCGTTTGCTATCAAAATCCAAAGTGCGCTTAAATTTGATCCTATAGCCACAAGCCATGTTGAGATTAGGTGAAATTTTTTGCTAACTTTATCCCAACCAAAGAACATAACCGCAAAAAATGTACTTTCAAGGAAGAATGCCAAAAGTCCTTCTATAGCAAGCGGTGCACCGAATATATCGCCTACGAACCAGCTATAGTTCGCCCAGTTTGTACCGAATTCAAACTCCATGATGATACCAGTCGCAACACCTATTGCAAAATTTATTGCAAAAAGTTTAAGCCAAAATTTAGTTATATGCTTCCACTGCTCATTTCCGGTTTTGACATAAATACTCTCCATAATAGCTATGATAAAGCTAAGTCCTAATGTCAGAGGAACGAACAGGAAGTGATAGATAGCAGTTAGTGCAAACTGCGCTCTAGACCAATCGACAGATGCTAATTCGGACATTTTATTCCTTTGTTAAATTTAATATAACGAAGTCAGCCTTTTCTTCGTTTGTATTAAATTTTGTATTTAAATTTTCATCAAAGATAAAGACTTTAAGTATCCCAAACATTATTACAAGTTTTATCGCTATAAGAAGCCATAAACTCTTGCCAAGCCTCATATTCTTAAAGCCGTCTATATATAGTTCGGAGATATTTTTAAGGTATTTTTTAATCATAATATTAGATTTTATAATAAATTAACTTAAAAAATAATTTTAAATTTTAATTCAAAATCAAATTATAAGCTCTCAACCAATTATAAATTTTAAAAAGCTATAATTTGTCATTAAAATAAAAATTTAGAGGAAATTTAATGGATGAGGTAAATAAAAAAGCTCAAGATTCTCAAACCAAGTATATTTTTATAACTGGTGGCGTTTTGAGTTCTCTTGGAAAGGGTATTGCGGCGGCAAGTATTGCAACCTTGCTTAAAAATACGGGATTAAAAGTAAGTATGCTCAAAGCGGATCCTTATATCAACGTAGACCCCGGCACTATGAGCCCTCTTGAGCATGGAGAGGTTTTTGTAACTGATGACGGTGCAGAGACCGATCTTGATCTGGGTCATTATGAGAGATTTTTGGATAAGAGTCTTAGTCAGGATAATAGCTTTACTACTGGTAGAGTATATAGCTCGGTTATCGAAAAAGAGCGCAGAGGCGATTATAAGGGCAAAACTATTCAAGTTATTCCTCATATCGTGGGTGAAATTGTAGAGCGTATCAAAAAGGCTGGCAGAGGACAAGATATCTTAATAGTAGAGATCGGCGGAACCGTAGGAGATATAGAAGGACTACCTTTTTTAGAGGCGATTCGAGCTCTACGTATAGAAGCAGGCAGAAAGAATGCGATGAATATTCATCTAACTCTTGTGCCTTTTATTAAAGTTGCGGGAGAGCTTAAAACCAAACCTACTCAGCATAGCGTAGGAGAGCTAAGGCGTATAGGAATAAGTCCTGATATGATAATTTGCAGAAGCGAGCAGCCTTTAAATCGTGATCTTAAAGATAAGATAGCATCAAGTTGCGGAGTCGAGAGAAATTGCGTTATAGAAAGTCTTGATGCGCTTAGTATATATCAAGTGCCACTAGCGTTTTTAAAGCAAGACATTCTAACTCCTATTGCCGAACTTTTAGAGCTTGGAGATCTTAAAGTCAATATGGAGACTTGGGATAGCTTAGTAAAGCGAATAATAGCTCCTACCAAAGAGACTGCTATAGCCTTTGTAGGTAAATACGTAGATCTTAAAGAGAGTTATAAGAGTCTTACCGAGAGCATTATCCATGCGGGTGCGAATTTAGACACTAGAGTAAATTTAAAATGGATAGATAGCGAAAAAATAGAGTCTGAAAATGTCGATGAGCTATTAAGGGATGTCGATGGAGTATTGGTTGCCGGAGGATTTGGTGAACGCGGTATAAGCGGCAAGATAGAGGCTATTAAATTTGCTCGTGAACATAAAATTCCATACCTTGGAATTTGCCTTGGCATGCAGCTTGCAATGATAGAATTTGCTAAAAACGTGCTTCATTTAGAAGATGCAAATTCGGTCGAATTTAATCAAGAGTGTACAAATCCTATAATCTACCTTATCGATAGCTTTATCGATGCAAATGGAGAAAAGCAGATTAGGACCTATCAGACCCCAATAGGCGGCACTATGAGGCTTGGGGCTTATACTTGCGATATTAAGCCAAATTCGCTTTTGAGTAAAATTTATTCAGGCTCAAAACAAGTAAAAGAGCGTCATCGACATCGCTACGAGGCAAATCCTAAATATAGGGCGGAGTTTGAAGGTGCTGGAATGATAGTAAGTGGTGAGAGCGAGGGGCTAATAGAGGCTATAGAACTAAACTCGCATCCATGGTTTTTAGGCGTACAGTTTCACCCGGAGTTTACATCTCGCCTTGTAAAACCAAATCCCGTGATTTTAAGTTTTATTGATGCGTCAATAAAAAATCATGTTGAGTAAGAGTGATATTAGGGAGTTACTGAATCAAAGATTTAGCAAGGATTTGCACAAAAGGCTTTCAGAAATTCCCATGCCCTGCATGCTTAAAGATATTTACAAGGGTGCAAATCGCATAAAAGAGGCGATTGAAAATAGAGAGAAAATTGTCATAGTGGGTGACTATGATGTGGATGGTGTAGTTTCTAGTGTAATAATGGCCGAGTTTTTCGATGATTTAGGAGTAAGCGATTATTTTGTGCGTATTCCAAATCGATTTAGCGACGGATATGGATTAAACGGTCAAATTGTCGAAGAACTAAAAGACGTAAATCTTATTATTACAGTAGATAACGGAATATCGGCAAATGAAGCTGCTGAAATTTGTAAAAAACGTGGAATCGATCTTATTATAACAGATCATCATATGCCGCCTGAGGTTTTACCTGAGGCTTATGCGATAATTAATCCAAAGCAGAAGGATTGCGCCTTTCCTAATATAGAAATTTGCGGTGCGCAAGTGGCTTGGTATATGGTAGGTGCGCTAAAAGATGTGTTAAAAATAGAGTATGATATGGCCAAATTTTTAGATCTTTTAGCTATCGCGATAATTGCCGATATGATGGAGCTTAGGGATATGAACCGTATGCTTGTGCGTCTTGGAGTTAATAAATTAAATAGCTCGGATCGTGCCGCATTTACCGCTATTAAGCAATTTTACGGGAAAGAGAAATTTGAGTGCGATGATATAAGTTTTTTAATAGCTCCGCTTATAAATGCATCAGGTAGAATGGATGATGCGATAAATTCTTTTAATTTTTTGCATACAAAAAACATAGATAAGGCAAATGATTATCTTGACATGATAGTTGAATTTAATAATTCTAGAAAAGAGGAGGAGCGCACACTCTATGAGAGTTCTTTAAAGGATGTTAGCCATGAGGATCGCATCATAGTAACATGGGGTAAGGATTGGCATGAGGGTGTTATAGGTATCGTCGCAAGTCGTCTTGCTAAGCACTTTAAAAGACCCGCTATAGTATTTAGTATAGATGAAAATCGTGCAAAGGGTAGCGCAAGAAGTGTCGGAAAGCTCGATATTTTATCTTTAATAGCTCAGCACGAGAACTTGCTTGACGGATATGGCGGTCACAAAGGCGCAGCAGGTATCGTTATAGATCCAAATAATCTAGAGGCTTTTAAAATGGCTATAAACCAAACTTGTTTTTTGATGGATATACATGAATTTATAAATTCCGATGAGCTTTTAGGAGAGATAGATGCAAACGAGATTGATTTCGAGCTGCTTGAAATTTTAGAGTATTTTGAGCCTTACGGACAAAAAAATCCTCGTCCTTTATTTAGATTAAATGGAGTCTCGGTAAAAAATCATAAACTAATAGGCAGAGAACAAAATCACTTAAAACTTATATTACAAAAGGATAACAAATGCCTTGAGGCGTTGTTTTTTAACTTTACAAGACATCCTCATATAGGTGATAGTATCGATATAGTGGTATCTATATCTAAAAATTCCTTTAGAGGGCTTGTGACACCTCAGCTTTTGGTAAAAGAGATTGTTTAGATTAAGTAAATTTAATAAAGGATAAGAGATTAAAAAATATATTTTTGTTTTATCTGCTATATTTTTGAGTATTTCCAATTTATTTGCATCTTGCGAAAGTGGCCAGATGAAAGAGCTTTTAAAGATATTAAATAAAAATACTCCTCAAAAAATAGATCATCTGACCACTTTTACTCGCGCTATTTGCGAGAATGGAAATATTGTTTTTATTAATGAATTAAACAATGCAGAGGGAATTAAGTTTGATAAATTTGATAAAACCCAAATTCCTATTTTTAAAAACATTCAACATAGAGTGCTTAAGAGTCTTTATTGTGATTCGCTAACAGAGCTTCATGAGCTTACAAGCAGTATAATTTGGAGATATAATTTAGGCGATAAAAAATTCACAGAATTTGAGTTTAAAAAATCTGATTGCAAAAGGTAAAATTTTTAAATTTTACCTTTTGGTTTATATATTTTCGTTATCTACTTGAGCGCGTATTTTATTTACAAATTCATCCAGTTGTCTTATATTTTCGGCCTCGCTTACTCCTAGTGGCTTAAGTGCTATATGGACATTTTTTATTATTTTTTTAATCTCAAGAGATTTTTTTATGCAGGTTTGCGGATCTCCTATTATTCCGTTTTTAAAGAATTTTTCTCCGTCAAAGAAATAATCTCTCTCTTTAATAATATCTTCGTATTTTGACCTATCGAAATTTGGAGATTTATTACAAGAAGATGCCGCGCGCATAGATTTTACAAAGTGATCTATCGCCGGAATAGCTCTTTCGTTCGCTTCTTCATCGCTATCTGCGGTAAAAAATGTTCTTAGTAAAACAACTTCAGGATCAAATCCGGCAATTTCTTTATATCTATTCACTACGCTTTGGCACTCATCAAGATCTACTCCTTGAGACAGTAGCAGTCCCCATCCTCTATGAGCTGCAAAATCAATCGTTTCCTTTGAAGCGAAAGTCGCTATATAGGTTGGAATATGATTTTGCAATGGTTTTGGTTCTATATCCACCTCTGAAAAACTTATGAAATCACCATTGAAACTAACGGGTCCTTTTGAATTTAGAAGTAAATTTATAGCCTCGGCACACTCTATTAGTTTTGGTCTCAAATTTTCAGTAGTTGTTTTAAAATGCTTAGAGTCAGGCGCGAAAGCCCCCTTGGCAAGACCTAAGTTTATCCGGCCATTGCTTAAAATATCTAACGTCGCCACCTCCTCGCTAAGCCTTATGGTGTTATAAAAAGGCGCCAAAAAACCAGCCATACCTAGGCGAATTTTTGTTGTCTGAGCAATAGCGTTAGCAAGTAGCAGCGATGGTGAAGGGCATAGACTAAAGTCGTTAAAATGATGCTCTGCGAACCAAGCCTCGTCCAGACCTATTTTTTCAGCATGTTTGACTAAATTTATCTGCTCTGAAATTGCCTTTTGATAGTTTTTTTCAAAATTTTCAAATAGACAAAATATTCCCCATTTCATATCTTACTCCCTACCGCTTAAAAGCGGAACAAATAGACACTCGTCAAATACGCTCTCTTGGATATTTCCGTTTATATCTTTTTGAAATTTTACTATATACTGTTTGCCGTTTTTCTTTACCGGAGCTACCAAAATACCTCTGTTTTTTAGCTGATTAAATAAATTTTGTGGCACCTCCTCGGTTGCGGCTGAGAGCATTATCCTATCATATGGCGCATAGCTTTTCCAGCCGTTATTTCCATCATCATATCTAACATGAATATTTCTAATTTTAATCTTTTCAAAGCGTGCCTTTGCCTCTAACGCAAGCTTTTCTATTCGTTCTATGCTAAAAACCCTATGGGCAAGATGAGCCAATATGGCTGCTTGATATCCGCTTCCGCAACCTACTTCTAGGACATTATCGGCGTTTTCTGCTTCAAGCGCTAGAGTCATTTTGGCTACAGTAAGAGGGGAGCTTATCCATTGATTACCGCTTATTGGTTGTGCGTCAAGCTTGTATGCGTGCGTTCTAACGGGAGCAAATATCTCTCGCGGAGTTTCGCAAAAGGCCTTGTATAGCTTTGGGGAAAGATTGACATTATCGGCAATTTCATCTGCCATATTGATACATTTTGATTTTTCTAAAGGTGTCATTTTCTATAAAATTCCTAAATTTTCTTTTATTTTTATAATTAAATTTCTATCAAATTTTGCTTTATTTTTTAGCTCGCCGGTAGGCATAAAAACGCCTGCGAATTCAAGATCAAGCGAGCTTGAGGCTACTACAAAGCAGTTATTTGCAATAGCAAGTGCTTTACAAAGGCTTATGTAGGCATCTTTGCGCTCTTTGCCCCACATTGCCGGCACAAATATTATCTCGCACTCTTTTAGCTTAGCCCATAATTCGCTAAATCTAAGTTCAAAGCAGATTAATGCGCCAAATTTTATGTCTTGAAAATTAAAATGCTCTATAGTCCTTTCATTTCCTTTGTCAAATTTTTTATCTTCTAAATTCGGTTTAAAAAGCTTGCATTTAGGCTGAGTATAAATAAGCCCGTCTTGGCTTAAAAAAGTAAATTGATTATATGATTTTTGATTTAAAGTATCTGATTTTTTGTGTTCATTGGCTAGGTATGTAAAAGTAAGGAATTTATTTTCCCCGAGAGCTCTTTGCAAATTTTGTATCAGATTTTCATTAAAGTTTTTATCAAGACCCTTAAAATCATATCCGCTTATGCAAAGTTCACTTGCTGCTATTATTGAGTTTTTAGGAGCTTCTTTTATAAAATTTATCAGTTCGTCCGTGCGCTCCTTAATACTCTTTGCCCGTAACGATACGGGCAGCAAATTTAAGTCTTCGTTAGAAGTCGTCAAAGCTTAGGCTTCCTTTTGAGTAGTTTGTGACCTTGCTTTCAAAGAAATTTGCCTTTTGATCATTAAATTGAGCAAAGTCATCGACCCATTTTATAGGGTGTTTGGCATTGTATATTCTATTTAGTCCGATAGCCACAAGGCGCTGATCTATAAGATAGTGGATATACTCTTCAATGATATCGTCCGTAAAGCCCATGATTTGATTTTGAGTGATGTATTTTCCCCACTTTATCTCAAGCTCTCCGGCCTTTTTAAACATTTCGTAAATTTTGTCCTCTATTTCAAGAGTAAATAGATCGGGCCTCTCTTTTCTAACAGAATTTATCATATTTTGGAATAGTAAAAGGTGAGTTATCTCGTCTCTTTGAATGAAGCGTATCATCTGAGCCGAACCTAGCATCTTGCCCGCTCTTGCCAGGGCATAGATTGCCGTAAATCCGCTATAAAAATAAATTCCTTCTAAAATTTGATTTGCTACCATTGCAAGTAGAAGCTTTTCATCTGTAACTTCTCCCGCAAGCTCCTCGTATACGCTTGAAATGTAATCGTTTTTCTCTCGCAAAACATCATCATATTTTTCCATTTCGTAGATGAGATCGGTGTTGTCGCAGATTGCCTCTACCATAACAGCATAGCTTTTGGAGTGGTTTGCCTCTTCGTAGGCTTGGCGAGCTAGGCAGGCGTTAATTTCTGGTGCTGTTATATATGGGTTTATGTTATCGGCTAGGTTGTTTGTCTGAAAGCTGTCCATAGAGATGAGCTGGCTCCATACCAGATCATACATCCTCTTTTCAGCCTCCGTTAGATTGTGTGCATAGTCGCGCACATCGTCTGTCGTATCAACCTCTTTTGGAAACCAGGTGTTTGCCTCCATTAGATCCCAAAGCTTAAGTGCCCATTGATATTTTGCCTTGGTGAAATTTAAAATCCCGTGAGGATTTCCGTTAAATACGCGTCTATCTGTCAATGTTTCATTGGAATTTGGGTTATAAATTCTTTTTCTATCCATAAAATTTTGCCTTAAATGTATAATAATTGATTATAAAGCGATTTTATCTAAAAGTTTTTGAAAACTACTTTAGTAAGCGCTAGACTATTGCTTTAAATTTATTGCAGTTTTTATTAGATCGTCGCTCGTGGTTATGCTTTTTGCATTTGCGTCATAGGCCTTTTGTATGGCTATTATCTCTGTTAAGGCTTGAGCGAGATTGACATTTGACATTTCAAGCATATTGCTTGCGATCTTTGATCCATAAGTTGTCTTTCCCTCCGCATCTTTATAAAATATCGCATCTCCTGAGTTTGCGCTCTTTGCGTAGACATTATCGCCTAGTTTGGTTAGTCCTTGGTCGTTTTGAAAGTGATACAGTGCAAGTTTGGCTACCGAAAGAACTCCACCGTTACTAAAGCTTGCTAAGATATTTCCGCTACTATTTGTGTGATATTCTTTTATGATTCCTTCCATTGCGCCATCTTTTTTCACAGAGAGTGTTTTGGGATTTGGAGTGCTTGTAAGCCCTGAATATCCGGCTGGAGTCTGTGAGCCAAAGTCAATTTTTAATGGTATTTCGCCGTTTTTTATATCACCTAATGTATTTTCTACTAAAGTTCCGTTTTTGCCAAAGGCTAATGTGCCTTTTGAGCTCGAAATCACGCTTTTATCAGGCGCCGTAACTGTAGCCACAGCATCCCAAATAGTTGAATTTTCCCCAGCCGAAAGGCGTTTTACAAATTCTATTGTAAGTATGTTTTTATCGCCATTTTCAGCATATAGCTCTGTTACAAATTTCTCTTGATTTGCCTTCTCTTGAGTTGTGGTAAGAGTGGCTGATATGTTAAGCGGTTTAGTTAGATCAAAGGTTGCTGGTAAAAGCTCATCTATCTTCCAGTTTCCGTCTTTGTCAATCGCGCTTATTAGTGTTGTTTTAACTCCGTTTGCATCGGTTAAATTTACCCTTACCATATTTCCTTCTTTTGGTTCAAATATGGTTTCATTCTGGTGGGTCACTTGCCCGCTTAATTTTATTCTTTTATTAGCCTCATCAACATTGCTTGTGTAGCTATTTTCATCTATCGCGACCTCTACTTGCTCTCTTATGCTCTCTGAATTCAGATTGCCTTTATAAGATACGTTTGTAGTGGCTTTAGCTGGCAAGTATAAGAAGTCAGGAAGCTTTATCTTGCCTTGAGAGCTTACGTCTCCTAAATCAAGATCGCCAAGTTCGCTTAGGGTATAGGCGTCAAGATATGGTGTAATTGAATTTGTTTTGCCAAAAATTTGAAGAGCGTTTGTACTTGGAGTCGTTTTTGTGAGGGTGTTTTGAGTACCCATTACGTATCTTCCTTCATTATCTACCAAATACCCCTCTTTATCCACACCAAACGAACCGGCTCTTGTGTAGTATGTCTCTCCGCTGCTGTCCAAAACTCCGAAAAACCCCTCGCCTTGTATAGCCATATCAAGTTTATTATCGGTAGGCATCATTGAGCCTTGCTTATAAAAGCTAAGAGCTGTGGTAGCGCCCATAGAGCCAAGCCCTACTTGATCTGTCGTAGGATTATTGCCTGCGTTGGCCACACTTTGATAAAAGGTGTTTTTAAACTCCGGAATAGAGGCGGTAAATCCCACGTTATTTATATTGGAGATATTGGTTGCCCAGACATCCATGCCAAAGCTATGGGTTTTAATCCCGCTTATACCGTTGTAAAAACCTCTTATCATGATTTACCCCTCTTTTTTAGCTGGCTCTGTAAATTCTCTAATCTTATCCATTGCGACGTATAGACCGCCGACCTTTATCTGAGCCTCTCCGTTAACAAATTTTATCCCCTCTACAGGATACTTTCCTATGCTTGAGTTATACTCTTTGCCATCTTTATCCTGATAGCTGATCTCCACTCCGTAAACCCCGGCTTTTACTTCGTTTCCTGATTGATCCTTACCGTCCCACTCAAACTCCATAATGCCAGCCTTGGCATTGCCGAATTCTATCTTTCTAATAACTTGCCCATCAGTATTTTTGATCTTTATGGTTCCTGTTTTTCCGTCCGCCTCTAAAAAGGCCATTGAAGTTATCGTAGACATTCCATCCTCTTTGATTATGGAGCTTTCGCCAAGGGTGGCCATCTTACCAAGAGCCGAAACCGCGTACATACTGGTGCTGGCCTTTAGCTGCTCTGCTAGTTTTTTCATCATCTGGTTTGTGTTCTCTTGTGTTTCAAGGGTGGCAAGCTGTGAGGTTTGCGTTAGCATTTTTTCGCTATCCATTGGACTTGTAGGGTCTTGATACTGAAGTTCTGTTAATAAAAGTTTCATAAAAGCATCCTTATCAAGCTGTGCACCCGGGTTTGTGCCATCAGCCTTAGCTAGAGCATCAGCCTTTTTTTTCGCCTTTAGTTTATCAACGGTAAATTCATTTGTAGGTATCTTATTATTTGTATTTATAGCCATCTTCTATCCTTTTAAATTCTTATATATATCTTGGCAATACGATTTCAAGCAAAGGCTGTTCCGCTATCTCTATATCTTCGTTGCCGCTAAAATTTGAGCCCTTATAGGCTTTGTTTCCTTGCTCTTTTTTATGGTTTTGATCGCTGAAATTCATCTCAAGCTCCGTAAAGCCCATATTAACTAGACTAGCTTTAAATTCCGCCTGATTTTGCAAAAATAGATTCATAGTCTGGGTTGTAGAGTTAAAGTTTATATGCAGATTGTTTCCGCGATTTACCATCGTTATCTCAACCTCGCCTAAATTTAGTGGATTAAGTGTGATATTAAACCTCATAAACGGTGATTTATAGGCCTCTACCTGCTCTTTTAGAGTGGTATTAAAGTTATCAAAGGTCTGCCTTACAAGCTGTAGATTTTTACTCTGACTTCTGGCATTTTGCATGATCTCGCGCACCATGGAATTTAGCTCGCTTTCGCTATTTGAGCTGCCTTGCTCGCCGCTAGTATCACTCTGCTCTTTTTCAGGATAGAGCAGGGTTTGTAAATTTATCTTGCTTGAGTTTAAATTTTTCTCATCTACTTTTAAATTTTCATTTTTAATAAAATCTGTTTTTACAAGCTCTTTTTGGACATTTTGAGAGACCGCCTCTTTTATGTTTTCATTTAAAACTGCGTTTTTGGTCAAATTTTCATTTGAGGCTTGATTTTGAGATTGCAAAACTTGAGTATTTTTTGAGGTTTCGGCTTTTTTTAATACTTGCTTGTCTTGTAAATTAGGATTTAAATTCGCTTTAGCATCATCTGCTATATATTTGGAAATCTCTTGTAGCAGCTTGTTTAGTTTCACAGGCTCATCAATACTTTTTGTAAGCTCAATAGCGTCTTCTATCTTTGCCTTTAGTTCAGCGTTAAATATCTGCTTTTGTGGAGTAACCTGAGTAAAAAAGTTATTTTTAGCCAAATTTGGAAATTTCGCGTTTAACTCGCTAACCTGTTCTTTTGTGACAGTTATCTTTTCGAGTCCTAAATTTAACTTTTTGGCTATATGGATAAGCTCTTTTATGTTTTTAGCATTTTTTAGCTCGTTTATATTGCTTTCGACAGATAAGACCTTGGCAAGCTGAGTGCTAAAATTTGGAAATTTACTTATCTTTTCTCCTCCGTTTAACATCTCTAAAATTTGCAAAAGCTGCATAAAGGTAGCATTTTCAAAAAGCTCTGAAGCCGCATCTTCTCCTAAAATTTCTTTTGCATTTATAATCTCTTTATTCTGCTTGGCTTGACTCTTTTTTTGAGCAGACATATTTACGGAATTGGCTATATCTTTTAGATCTCTTTCACTTAAATTTTCACCTTTATTAGCCGCAGCCTCAAGAACCATAGACAAAAATTCACCACTGTCTTCATCGCTTTTATTGGTATTTGTTTGTTGTTTGATACCGCCAGCTATACTAGCGTCAAAGGATAGAATATTATTTCCTGCGGTTTGCATAACTTTCCCTTTTAGATTTTAACTTCTAAAGTATATGCAAAATTTATTCCAAAATTGATTAGAATTAAAAATCGGATGAATTTATTTTTTGTAGTATTGTCAAAGGATATAAATACCCTTTGACAATTAAGCTTACCATCTATATTTGGCGGTCAAAGTGGCGCGCAATCCTTCGCCATAGTAGCAAAAGTATCCGTCGCATCCCGAAAAATACTCTTTATTTGTTAGATTATTTACGTTTATAGAAGCACTAAAATTTTTATATTGATACTCAGCCATTGCATCAAGCAAAGTATATGATGCGGACTCATATCCGCTTACGCTACCATCAGGAATAGGACTTGTGTATCTTATGCCGCCACCCAATTTTAAGTTTTGGTTATCGGATATATTAAATTTATATGTTAAAAACGATGATAGTGTGTTTTTAGGAACTAAAGGAGTTTTGGCTACTATATCTCCCTTTGCCCCGCTATGTGTTTTTGAGTCTATATAGTGAGTATATGATATAAGCCAATTTAAATTATCAACTAAGTTTAAATTTGAGCTTAGTTCCAACCCTTTTGTTTGTTGTTTTCCTGCTTGACTTTGGATATATAGTCCGCCAACCATACCTCCTACAAGAGAGTTTTTCTCCTCTATATCAAAATACGATAGGCTAAATTCACCGTCAACAAAATCAGGAAGGTATTTTATGCCGACTTCATATTGTCTGCCTTCTATAGGCTTATATCCTACGGCGCTGTTGCTGCCCACTACCGGAGTAAATGATTCGGAGTAGTTTATAAAAGGCATCAGTCCAAGCGTATCAAGATTATACATCAATCCTACTTGATAAGTGGTTTTTGATATGTCGTAGTCGTTTTTAGTGCCAAGGGTATCGGAATTTTCTTTTAGTTTGTCGTAGCGAATCGCCGCATTTACTATAAAGTTATTAAAAAAGGTTGCTTGGTTATTTAGGTAAAGACCAAGTTGAGACTGATCTACGAAGTATTTTAAAGCCGTATTTGGTTTAGCCACACTTGGTCTTGTTCCGATAGGCCAAGCCGCAGTGCTGGAAAAGCCATAAATTCCGTCAGCTTTTATTTTGCGATAATCAAATCCGAATGTTGTTAAATTTTTGATATTTTCGCCTTTAAATTCGTAAGTAAGGCGATTATCAAGAGTGTGTGAATTTGCGCTCGCATCTACTAACGTTACTCCAAAAAATCCTACATAAAGCGTAGCCAGTTGCTCTTTTGCCTCTTTATTAAATTTGTAGCTTGAATCAAATTTCAAACTATCGGTAAAATTATGTGTTAACTCGTAACCAAACGAGCTCTGGTTTCTTCTTAAAAAATCGCTACTTGAACTAGGACTTACTCCTCTTTTTACATTCATCACGTTTGGATACGGATAAAAAGCCGTTACTCCGGTGCCTTTGTCTTTAGAGTGGCTTGAAAGCAGGGTGAGGCTTGTATGGTCTCCTAGCAAAAATAGCAAAGAAGGAGCTATATAGTAGTGCTTATTATGCGTAAAATCAACATCCCCATGCTTTTTCTCGTAATTTCCCACGAGGCGAAACTTGACTCTATCAGTAAAAATATTGTCGCTTAAGTCAAAAAATACCCCTCTTTGATTTTTGTTTCCGAGCTTAATGCCTATTTCGCCAAATGGAGTTACGGTAGGTCTTTTGCTTACCAAATTTATTACTCCTCCGCTACTTGAAGCACCGTAAAGAAGTGAATTGGCACCTTTTACTATCTCTATGCTCTCAAGTCCGTAAATATCGTGTTGAGTTCCTAAATAGCCGCCCTTATAAGGAGTGGCGCCATCTATGGTAATTGTGGCGTTAAATCCTCTAAGCTTAATCCAGTCCGTAGTATCAAGATCGGTTCCGTAAGGATTTATAAAACCCGCCTCATACTT
Organism: Campylobacter sp. RM16189; assembly: GCF_012978815.1. Taxonomy (NCBI): domain Bacteria; kingdom Pseudomonadati; phylum Campylobacterota; class Epsilonproteobacteria; order Campylobacterales; family Campylobacteraceae; genus Campylobacter; species Campylobacter sp. RM16189. The sequence goes on from NZ_LIWR01000044.1 coordinate 247,382, forward strand.
TATGGCATTATCAATTTGTGTAGCTCCTTGTTCCATAGTTGTTTCTTTAGTAATTACGGATGTCGAGTTTGGCTGCATAAATTCTATTTTACCGCTTCCTTTTGCAACCGAACCTACTACGGACACCTCTTTTAATTCTACACTTTGAGCCCCTAAAAGCATGCAAGCACTTAAACTAAGAAGTATTCCACCTCTTATGCAATATCTCATTTTTTCTCCTTTTTATGAAGTTATCTAAAATTTCTTATCATAAACACAAAATATAGACTTCCGATTATCGTCGAAACAAGTCCTGATGGTATCTCATACGGGCTTATTAGCGTTCTTCCTAAAAAATCAGATACCACCATTAAAATAGCCCCTATTAAAAGGGCTGATAATATCTTTAGGGATGCTTTGTGGTATCCTAAAAATGATGCTATATGGGGAGCCAGAAGTCCGATAAAGCTAATAGGCCCTATGCTAAGAGATGCTATAGAGCTAACTCCTGCGCAAAACAAAAATAAGATTCCGCGATATTTAAATAAATTTAGACCCAGACTTGAAGCGCTTATATCTCCAAGACTTAAAATATCTAGCTCTTTTGAGTAAATTAATCCTACTATAGTGCTAAAAATAGCTACTACGACCATAAATAATGCCCATGTCGAGGTTACTGAATATGTGCTACCAGAGGCATAGTTAATAAAGTTATAAATTCTGCTATCTCCCCATGTCAATAAAATTTTTTCTACAGATCCTGTAAATGCCATTATGGCTATGCCTGTTAATATTACTTTTTGAGGAAGCATTCCGTTTTTGTAGTTTAAGGTTATCATAAAAGCCAGCATTAAAAAAGCTCCTGATACACCAAGGGGTATGGTTAAAAAGGGAGCTGTAAACATAGCAATTAAAACCCCTAAGCTAACTCCTGAATTAATGCCTAAAAGTTCCGGTGATGCCATAGGGTTGTGGCTAAGGCTTTGTAAAACCACTCCTATTAAACCAAGCATTATTCCGCTTGTGAGCGCGGCTACAATCCTGCTTATTCTAACATTTAAAATTTCAGTTTGAAAATTTTGCGAGTCATAAAATAAAGAAAATATGCAAACAAAAACCAATGCTATGAATAAAATTATCAAAAGATATGTTTTGCCTGTTTTTCTTACCTTTCTTGTAGCTTTGGTTTTTATGCCACTTTCGACGTTTTTTATACCCCAAAATATCAACCAAACAAGCAATGGAGTGCCTAAAAATGCACTTATTCCTCCTGCGGGTAGATTAATGTTGCTTATTTTTAATACGATCATTAAAATTTCATCCGTAATACCTAGAAGCAAGCCCCCAAAGAGTCCGCAGTATACTAACTTTGAAGTGAAATTTGAAAATTTAAACCTGTCTACTATAGTGTATGCCCCAAGTCCTATAAAACTTATTATGCCAACAAAGGCTACTGTTATAGCGGTAAGATATGCCGCAAGTAAAAGCCCTATTATACGTGTTTGTTCGATATTTACCCCAAGTGCCTTGCAAGCACTGTCTCCTAAGATAAAAAGATGAAAAGAGCTGGAAAAATAAAAGATTAAAATCAGTGCGGGAGCGGAGTAAATTAGCATGAGATAAAAGTCCATGACTCCATCTTGAGCCATATCTCCACTCATCCATACAGTGACAAAATAGCTCTCCTCTTGAAAAAATAGTAATAAAAGTGTGGTCAAAGAACTGAAAAACAGTCCTATAATAAGACCGGAAAGAGTTGTTGTAAAGACTGAAAATCCTTGTTTTAGCGAGAGTATAAAAAGTATTCCTAGCGCCATTATCGCTCCGAAAAAAGAGCTAAATACACTATTGGACTCAAGATTTGGAAAAAATAAGGCTGTGGTCAACATGAAAAATCCGGCACCGCTTCCTACCCCTAATGTGCTATCGCTTGCTAGAGGATTTTGTGTGATTTGAGCCATGATTGCAGTAGCTATTGCCAAAAAAGCCCCGCATATAAAAGCTACTGCAATACGAGGTAGGGTGTAGTTAAAAATAATAAGTTTTCTAATCCGAAAATCATAATCTATAAGTGAAATTGCCTCTAAATAAAGAATAATTGCTACTAAAATCACAAATATAACAAATAATGTGAAAATCAGTTTTTTCATTTTAACTGGCTTTTTAGTTCAAAAACCAGTCTGTAAGCGAATTTTTGCATACTGGCTATAGCTCCCGCACTCCAAACAGGATCTAATTCTATTCGATTTTCGAATAATTTTAACTCTCTGTAAATGCTGTTAAATTTTAGTTCGTGTTCTATATTTATTGGGTTTGGCTTGATTATTACTATTCTTGTGTTGTTTGGAAGATGAAAAAGTGCAGTCAGAGGTATAGTGGCTATACCCCAAAGATTTGTGGCGAATTCATCTTTTATTGCATTTATTAGTCCCAGCTTTTCCAGGCTTATACCGTAAATACTGTTTTTGCCGTAAATTCTAAGTCGTTTACTATCTATAAACTGAACTACTGCTATTGGAGCAGAGGTAAAAAATTTGACCTTATCTTTTAAAATTTTAAAAATTTCTTCATTTCTACTTATTAAATTCGCAGCTTCTTTTTCCCTGTCTATCAGCTGTGCTATCTCTTTTGTTGCATTAATTAAATTTTCATATAAATTACCATCTTTATATGCATCTATTACAGCTACATTGGAGTATTGAGATAGTGTATTTTGATGAAATTTAAAAAACGAAGGGATAATAGTGATGTCTGGTTTGATCTTTATAAGGCTTTCTAAATTCGGTTGCATTCTAAGTCCAAGATCGACTACATTTTCTGAAAGCTCGGGTTCTTTAACCCAAATTTTATAATTTCTTTTATCTCCTATAGCAGCTATTTCGTATCCGAGAGAGCCTAAAATTTCAGCCGCAGTCCAATCTATCGCCACAACTTTTTTAAAGTCGGCGACAATCATTTGGATTGTGACAAGAAATATTAATAATATACGCATTTAAAATATCGCTATAGGTTGATTTTTGATCGGATGATCTATGATATAAGCCTGAATACCGTAAATTTGCTCTAGTTTATCTTTATTCATAACGTTTTTTGCATCATCGTTAAATACTATGTTTCCATTTTTTAAAGCTATTAGTTTATCACAGTAAAGCGAGGCTAGGTTTATATCGTGAATAACGATAATAATGCCTATCTTAAGCTCTTTACAAAGTTTTGATATAAGATTCATAACTTCTATTTGATATGAGATATCAAGTGGAGCTAAAGGTTCATCAAGCAAGAGAAATTTACTCTCTTGAGCCAATAGCATTGCTAAAAAGAGGCGAGATTTTTCGCCCCCTGATAGGGTTTGAACCTCTTGATCTTTAAAATTGAGTGTTTTTGTAATCTTTAGGCATTTGATAACTATATTATTATCTTTTAATCTATCTCTTAAAAACCCGCTTTGATGAGCATATCTGCCCATGCTTACTAATTCAAAACCGTTTAAATAAGAGGTATCAGGCAAAATTTGCGGCAAATAGGCGACTTTTTTTGCAAATTCTTTAGAGTGATACTTTTTTATGTTTTTATTGTCCAGAAATACGCTGCCTTGATATTCTTTTTGCTGTTTTGCCAAAATTTTTATCAAAGAGGACTTGCCAGATCCATTATGTCCTATAAGTCCATAAATTTTACCGCTTTTAAATTCTAAATCGAGAGGGTGCAGAATGATTTTATCGTCGATTTTAAGGCTAAGATTTTGTGCTTTAAGCATAGGAAACGATACCTATTATAATAATTAAATTGATGCCTTGTGAAATTATATCAATCTTATTTTAAATTTATATAAAGTTTGTCCGGCAAACAATAAAACAAAATTTTAGTATTTTTTAGATAAAATCGCCTCTTATTAGATGAAAATAGATTGGAGATTTGGTTTTGGAAAATATACGAAATATAGCCGTTATCGCACACGTCGATCACGGCAAGACGACGATGGTTGATGAGCTGCTTAAACAATCAGGCACATTTAACGAGCATCAAAACGTCGGCGAGCGTGTTATGGATAGTAACGATATCGAAAGAGAGCGCGGTATCACGATCCTTTCAAAAAACACCGCGATAAAATACAAAGATACAAAGATAAACATCATCGACACTCCGGGACACGCGGACTTTGGCGGTGAGGTTGAGCGTGTGCTAAAGATGGTTGACGGCGTGCTTTTGCTCGTAGATGCGCAAGAAGGCGTTATGCCCCAAACCAAATTCGTCGTTAAAAAGGCTCTTTCTTTGGGTCTTCGCCCGATAGTCGTGGTAAATAAGATAGATAAGCCCGCAGGCGATCCTGATCGCGTAGTAAATGAAATTTTTGATCTTTTCGTAGCGCTTGAGGCAAATGACGAGCAGCTTGAATTTCCTGTCATATACGCAGCTGCAAGAAGCGGATATGCAAAATACTCGCTAAGCGATGAAAACGTCGATATGAAGCCGCTTTTTGAGACTATTTTGGCGCATGTTCCTGAGCCTAGCGGAAATTTGGAAAATCCTTTACAGCTTCAAGTATTCACGCTTGATTATGACAACTATGTCGGCAAAATCGGAATCGCGCGTATCTTTAACGGCAAAATTTCTAAAAATCAAAACGTAATGCTAGCTAAAGCAGACGGCACGAAAACAACAGGCAGAATTTCAAAACTCATCGGATTTTTGGGGCTTGAAAGACGCGATATAGATGAGGCCGGAGTCGGCGATATCGTAGCGATTGCGGGATTTGACGCGCTTGATGTGGGCGATAGTGTGGTTGATCCAAATTCCCCTATGCCGCTTGATCCGCTTCGTATAGAAGAGCCAACTTTAAGCGTTGTTTTTTCGGTTAACGATAGCCCGCTTGCGGGAACGGAAGGCAAACACGTAACGTCAAATAAGATTGATGAGCGACTTGCAAACGAGATGAAGACAAATATCGCGATGAAGTATGAAAACCAAGGCGAGGGTAAGTTTAAAGTTAGCGGACGTGGCGAGCTTCAGATAACGATCTTGGCTGAAAATATGCGCCGAGAGGGCTTTGAATTTTGTCTTGGCAGGCCGGAGGTTATCGTTAAGGAGATTAACGGCGTTAGATGCGAGCCTTTTGAGCTGCTTGTGATTGATGTGCCTGATGAGTTTAGCGGAACGGTTATCGAAAAACTCGGACGCAGAAAGGCTGAAATGGTCTCGATGAGTCCTACGGGTGACGGACAAACCAGAATCGAATTTGAAATCCCTGCGCGCGGACTAATCGGCTTTAGAAGCCAGTTTTTAACAGATACCAAAGGCGAAGGCGTGATGAATCATAGCTTTTTGGAATTCCGCCCGCTTAGCGGAAGCGTGGAGCAAAGAGGCAACGGCGCGCTGGTTTCTATGGAAAACGGCGTAACGCTTGCGTATTCGCTATTTAACCTGCAAGATCGCGGCGTGCTATTTGTCGATCCGCAGACTAAGGTTTATGTGGGCATGATAATCGGCGAGCACAGCCGTCCAAACGACCTTGACGTAAATCCTATCAAGGGCAAAAATTTAACCAACGTGCGTGCAAGCGGAAGCGACGATGCGATCAAGCTTGTTCCGCCTAGAAAGCTAAGTCTTGAGCGCGCTCTTGAATGGATCGAAGAAGATGAGCTGGTCGAAGTAACGCCTGTAAATATTCGCGTCAGAAAACGCTATCTTGACCCGACCATAAGACGCAGAATGGCGAAGTCTAAGGAGTAAAATTTAGTTTTTATGCGTCTTAAGAGATATTTTAAATCTTTTTTTGACGTATTTTTTTAGTTTTTAAGTTTTTTAAAGTACATAAAATTCAAAAATTAATATATTAAAATTTTTAAAGAGATTTTTTATTATTTTATATAAAATAAGTATTGTTTTGTTATAATTTAAATTAGGTATTTTAAAGGGTTGTAATGGGAAATTTTATATGGTTATTGATCTTTGTTGCTATTTTAGCCGTTTATGCAATAATTATTTATAACTCATTAATTTCCAAAAAAAATCAAGTGGCAAATATTGAGGCTGGAATTGATGTTCAACTAAAGCGCAGATATGATTTGCTTCCAAATTTAGTGGCTACTGCAAATCAATATTTGATTCATGAAAGAGAGCTTTTAGAAAAGATCACAGAACTGAGGTCTAAAGCTAAAAATGCAAAAACTCAACAGGAAAAATTTGATTTAAATGCTAAAATTTCAAATTTATTGCCAAACATTCAGTTTATGCTTGAAGCTTACCCTGAGCTAAAAGCAAATGAGAATTTGCTCTACTTGCAAGAGAGTTTAAATGAAGTAGAAGAACAAATTTCAGCTGCCAGGAGAGCGTATAATTCGGCGGTTGAGATATATAATAATGCCGTTGAGATGTTTCCTTCGAATTTAGTCGCAAGTCTTATTGGATTTCAGAAAGTTAAATTTTTTGATATTCCTTGGACTGAATCCAAGAATCACGATGTAGGCGAACTCTTTAAGCGCAGCTAGTGATCAAATGACTTCATAATTTAGTATTTTGTTTTATTTGTTATTTTTTGCAGAATATAATCTCTAAAAATATGGGCTAATTAATTTAGCCCATTCTTGTCATCATCTTTAATGCCTATTTTTTCTTTTGTATTTTTTATGAAATTTTCAGCAGCTTTATAGAATTTTTCTCCAAGTTCTTTTGACTTGCTTTTTAAATTTTCTCCTAAATCGCTACTTAAATTTTCCATCTTTTCGCCAGCCTTTTTTTCAAATTCATCTATCTCTTTTTTAAGCGATTCGAGCTTTTTGTTGGCATCAAAATTCTCTTTTAATTTCTCGCTTTTTTCGTCAAGCTCGCGTTTTAGCTCTTCAAATTTCATAGTCGCTGTTTTGACAAATTTATTGATATTTTCATTTGTCTTAAGCTCTTCCAGTCTAATATTTAGCTGTTCACTTAGCTCATTTTGAACACGTTTAAATTTCGCATAGTAGCTATCAAGAGAGTCTTCTAAAATATCGTTTATTATGCTTGCTGACGGCTCTTGCGTCTGCGCCATGAGGTCTTTTAGCATCTGGATAAAGTCCTCTTCTATTCCTATTAAATCCTTAACTGAATTTACTAAATTTTGGCTATCCGGAGCAAATTTCATATCGTCTTTAAATTTTTCAATAGATTTTGTAATTCCATCTTTTGAGCCAACTATAGCCCCATATATTAGATCTTTGGCAAACAGATGATCCTCGTTTGCTATTACTGTTGCCGTCTCTATAACGCTTCCTGAAATTTCCAAAAATCTTTGTTTAGTAAAATTTCCCTCATTAATTGCGCCGTAAACGATATTTTTTGCTATCTCTGTGCTCGTATCTCTTACATCTTCGCCTTTTTCTATTGTTGTTAAAAAGGCTGTTTCTGTGGTTTCTTTAAGTATCCCAAGCATTTGAAAATCAAGAAACATCGCATCATTTATCTTGCCTATTATTTCGTTTTTGTTTTCAAAATCGCTGTCTTGGATATAGTCCTCGACTGCTTCAAGAGAGCTTTTTATACTATCTTTAATGTCATTTTTTTGATTTAAAATTTGTTTTTCTACCTGCTCTTTTTCGTAAATAAGCCTATATAAAAATTGCTCTTTTGATTCGGTAGAAGCGTCTATAAGTCCGTCTATAAGGTTTGATATGCTTTTTGGATTTAGTAAATTTTCACTTTTTAATATTTGGCACATATCTGAAAATGTATGCAAAAGCTCTTGATTTAGCTCCTTTTGACACTTGATATCTTTGAATTTTTTCTTGCCAAGATCGCAAGCAAGCTCTCTAATTAAAACTAAAATTTGAGGATTATCTTTGTTTTCCACGATTGTATGTAAAAAAATTTTATTTTGCATAATATCTCCTATAATACGTATTTTGAAACATGCCTTAAGGCCGAAAATAGCTCCAAGCGCTCCTCGTTGGAATTGACTATAACACTTAGATTGTAGCTTTTATATTTGCCCTCTTTGCTTGATTTTGAGACAACCAGCTTGTGTTCTCTGTCGCCTACAATATCAAGCACGATTTTATGCGCATTTTGATCTTTTTCAAAAATTACTTTATACTCCCAAAAATTTGGATATTCTATTTTTGGCTCTTTATTTAGCTCGCAAATATTCGCCACTTTTACCTCCGCTTTTACTTTCAAGCATTATGTCTGTTATCTGCATGGTTTTATCTATAGCCTTTATCATGTCGTAAATAGTTAAAAGGCCTATGCTAACTCCGGTTAGCGCCTCCATCTCCACGCCTGTTTTGCCGTCTATCTTGACGCTTACTATGAGTTTAAATGCGGTAATTTCCGGGATTTCTACTATATCGCAATCTATACCGCTTATTAGTAGAGGATGGCACATCGGGATTAGTTCGCTTGTCTTTTTTGCTCCTGTTATTGCCGCTACTACTGCTGTTTGCAATACAGGACCCTTTTTGCCGGTATTTTCTTTGATAGCATTGAATGCAGCTTCGCTCATTTTGATTATTCCACTTGCTACAGCTATTCTCGTAGTTATCGATTTTTCACTTACATCTACCATTTTTGGACGATTTTTTTCATCTATATGTGTTAGCATTTACTTCCTTTAATGTTTTAAAAGATTATATCAGAAAAAGTTTAAGGAGAAAAAAATACGCCCCTAAAATAAGGAGCGTATTTGAGTTGTTACAAAAAGGAGGTTTTTCTTGTCGGACAATGAAATCATATCTAAGGGGGTTAAATTTTAACTCAACTTAAAGTTAATGGTTTAAAAATTTATCTAACATGATCTATAATTTTGTGTGAAAAATTTAAAGGCCAAATATGCTTATTATAAATTCTAAACTTCCTACTACAAATATTAAAGTTGCAAAAATTTTGCCAGAGCTTATACAAGGCTTAATATATCACAACTTGCCAGAAAGCGAGCATATCGGATATAGACATAAAAAGACAGGCAAAATATTTAAGAAAACAAATTTTGATTTTAGCTTGAGGGGTTTAAGTTTACGGATAAGATTTACCTCTTGCGAGCCAAAATTTGAAGAGCTTATAGCTATGGAGATTTTAAAAAACGGCCTAAAACTAGGTGAAATTCATCTGCTGGACACTAACATATCAATATCATCTCATAGAGTTAATGAGCTAGAAAGTAATAGTGTTTTGTTAAAAGGTTATGTAGCTTGCGCTATACAAGGGCTTTTGGGATATAAAATCTATCTTGAGCCTCAGGATTCAAGGCATCTTGAAATGATGAAAACTAATGCATCGCAGAGATTTGATACTATAAAAGGATATGAATATGACGGCGAATTTGAGCTTAATTTAAAATGGCAAAACCTTTCTAAGCCTGTTTTATTTTATTATGGTAATAATAATGCGCCAATGCGTGCATGGCAGGCCATATGGAAAATAAAGGCCAGCAGCGAGATGATAAATTTGATGCTCGATACAGGCGTAGGAGGCGGGTGTATGAGTGTGGGAACCGGATTTTTGGAGGTTGCGGAAAAATAGAAACATTATATTAATAAATTTAAAAAAAAAATAGTTTTATCTTTATAAAATTATTTTATAAAAATCAGGTATAATTTCATATAAATTTTTATTAAAGGTTTTTTGTTGGGCGATATTATAAAAATTTTATCTGCCATAGGATCAGCTTACAGGCAAGATGAAAAGCGTATCAAGAATAAAGTATATGAATATGATAGTGTAAAGGCATATCTTTGTGATATCAAGACACAAACAATATCTCCTAAATTTTATATTCCACAAGATAATTCTTTTGATGATGACCTGGTGATTTGTAGATTTGGGGTGGGATCAAATTCTGGAAATTTATTTCCAAACTCTCAATTTTTATCAAAAGAAGTGAATAAGGATGAGGCAAAATTTATAAAAGCTTCTTTAAGATCCATTAAAAATCTTTTATCGTATTTTGAGGATGAGGAGATTAAAAACAATGATATTTTAAGTATATTATCTAATATTGATGAGAATTTTTTTGATGGTATAATCGAATATATTAAAGGGCTTGAAGAATACAAAGATAAGAGCAAGAAAGTAGCTACATTTTTTTGTCTGTCTTTTGATGAAAAACCCATATCTGCTTATTTTAAAGATATTTTTGAAAAACATATAAAAAAAGACCAAAAAGAAGAAAATATATCTTATGGGTATGATATTTTAACAAATGAGCAAGGAGTGGGAGCTGATGCTAATTTGGCATTTTGTTCAGTAAATGAATTGCCGGATAGTTTAAAAAGTATCAAATCAAAACTACTGCCATTAAATTCACATAGCGCAAATAAAGTTAGTATAGGTTTTTTGGCTGTTGATAAAGAGCTTTCACATAATTTTTATGGATCTAAGATGGTTATTTTGCCAACAATTATCTCAAAAGACGAAAGGCTTTTAAGAGAGATTTTAAAAATTTTAGAAGATACAAAAAAGAATGATATTGAGCAGGCAAGGCAGTCAGAGGAGATTATAAATTTTGCACTTGAGAACGTCGCAGAAAAAGAAAAAGATATTCCCGTATTAAATACCATACTGTTTTATAATAAAAGCAATTCGGCTATTGATGTCTTGCTTCAGATAGATGATGTTTTGCCATCTTATATATCAAAAATTGCAAATAAGATGGCAAGCTGGGGCATAAAAGCTTTTAAGCACAAAAATGCTAAAGAAGATGGTGAAATAATATATCTTCAGAATCTTTTTAACAATAGTCTTGAAATTATGAATTTTTTATTGTCTCAAAATAAAACTGACATAGATATCATGATGCAAAAATATTTTGAGCTTATATATTATGGAAATGTTAATAAAAAGTATCGTTTTATTGTAGATTGGAGTAAATATTTTAATAACTACTATCCACAAAGAAGTATCGAGTCTATAGCAAAGTATCAAAATTTATTTAATGAAATAGATGTTTTAAATAATAAAATTACAATCCAAAAGGAGTGCAATTTGGAAAAAATAAAAGACAAAAAAGAACTCATAGGTTTGCTTATTCAAGAAAATGAATTTGTAAAAAATAGCAGTATTTTGCAAGGTGCATATCTATTAGGCATGATGTCTTCAGCACTTATTAAATGGCAGTATGCGATAAGCAAAAGTACATCTTTTTCAAGATGGCTAAACAATATTGGAGTTATAACAAAAGAGTCTTTGGAGAGAATTTGGACTAAGTGCTATGAGGTGCAAGGCAAACTAGAAAATACAGCAAAGCATTCTAGCTCTAATATACATGATATAAAAGAGTGTTCAAAAGAGGTTTTGTCAAGCGCATTTTTATCAAAAGAGGTGGTAAAGAGCTCCTATGTTACTCTTGCGTTTGCAATGGGTGGAAGTGATTTTAATAAGTTTATAAAAGATGAGAAACAAGGAGAGCAAGATGAATAAAAAAGAGATATTGTTTTTGTGGGATGGTGAAAACTTTAATCCAAATGGAGATATGCTAAAGGAAAATGCGCCAAGGGTTGATGACGAAACAAATATCGCAGAGGTTACCGATGTCCGTATAAAGAGGACTATTAGAGATGAAATTATGAAAAAAGATGAAAATTTAATATTTGTTAAAGAGTACAAAAAAGAGGAAAATATTTTAGATTGCAAAACCGCAATAAGAGAAGTGATAAATATCAAGCAAGATAAAGCTAAAATAGAAAGCGATATTTTGTCTAAATTTATAGATATTCGAGCATTTGGTGGAGTTCTGCCTATATCAGATAAAGATGAGATGAAAAAAGACAAAGATATCAAAACGGCGGGTATCCAGTTTACCGGACCTGTTCAGTTTAGAATCAGTAAATCTTTGCACAAAGTCCAGGTACAGCACATAAAAGGCACAGGGGCTTTTGCTAGCGGAAGCGATAAAAGCGCAAAAACTTTTAGAGAAGAGGATTTTTTAAGCTACGCTATATTTGCAACTTATGGTATTTTTGATAATAACAATGCTAAAAATACTAATTTTAGTGAAGATGATGCAAGCGTAATTTTAAGGGCTTTATGGAATGGTACAAAAAATCTTATAACTCGTTCAAAGATGGGTCAAACACCTAGATTTATGTTGATAGTAGCATATAAAGATGACACTTTTGCGGGCGATTTAAGTAATAGTATAAGGCTAAAAAGTGATAAAAGCGACGAGGCTATAAGAAGCATAAATGACTACACTGTAGACTTTTCGAGTTTAAAAGCAAAACTTCAAAGATATAATGAACATATCCAAAAAGTCGAATATATAAGTGATTTTGACTTTGAAAAAAATAATGCATCTGAATTTGACATGAGTTGGCAAAAAATAGGATTTTAAATGAGTATCGTTGCCTTTAGATTAGTCGGTGATTATGCTCACTTTTCACATCCTGCGACTATTTACTCTAGTCTTACATATCCTGTACCGCCAAAAACTTCTATTATGGGTTTTTTGGGGGCAATAATTGGTGAAAAGGAGTATTATAAGCTTAATAATATTAGATATAGCGTAAAAGTTAATAACCAAATATCTAAAAAGAGCTTTGTTTTTAACGGTATCAAATTTGCCCTTTCATCAAACATGCACATAAAAGAAGGCTATCAGGATTCAAGCGAAAAAAAGCAGTTTTATAGAGAACTTATAAAAAATCCCGATTATACAATTTTTTTGGATCTAAAAAATTTGGATGAGAGATATAAAGAGTTAATAATTAAAAATATAAAAGAACACAAGAGTGTTTTTACTCCGTATCTAGGAATAAATTTTTGTATAGCTGATTTTGAGTATATGGATGTAAAAAACTACTCTTTAGTGGAAGAGAAAGAGAGCGAGATAGATACATTTGGTGTGCTTGATGATTTTATATTTGATCCACAAAATTATGATGTAAAGCTTACAACTGCACGTATGGCTTGCTCTTGTGAAGAGTTTAGGGTGTTTAAAGATTTTAAAGATTTTATTGTAAAAATTAAAGGTGAAAAGCGTATAAAATCTAAAAATAATGGGAATATTTACAAGATAGACGAGAATAGAGTATATTTTGTTTAGTGAGTTTTTGTCCCATCCGGATAAGTCCTTTGTATCACATATAACAAATATGCTATATGCAAATGATGATGATGCACAAAGATATGTCAAGTTATTTCATGATATAGCTAAACTCAAGTCTGATTTTCAAAAGTATATTAGATGTGGAGATGCTAAAGGGCTTGAAAAAGACCATTCTCTTCTTTCTGCATATATATTTCTTTTAAATTCCTCTCTAGATGAATTAACTAGTGCCTTTTGTTTTTTATCTATAGTTTCACACCATGGAGATGTAGATAATTTTTATGAGTTGATAAGTCCAAATAAAAATTTTGGTTCTTCGTTCCAAAATTCAAAAGAGCTAAAATTTTTGGATGAAGTGGTAAGCAAAGCCACTGGGTTAGATATTTATAAAAATATAAAAACTAACGAACAAGAGCTTATAACAAGAGCAAAAAATATTTATTATTTTATACTAAAAAATAAACTAAAAGGCTTTGGCTATAATGATTTTATAGAGTTTAAGAGGATTTATTCGTCTTTAATATATGCAGATAAATTTGAGGCTATTTTTAGTCAAAAATATGAAAGCTTAAGTCCTGTCAGTATTAATGAACTGGACTCTTATATAAAGCATCTTGAAAATAAAAATTTCAGCTATAAAAGAAGTGAATTTAGAAAATTTGTATTAAATAATTTTGATAAAAATCATAGTCTTTTTACACTAACTGCGCCAACTGGTTACGGTAAAACTTTAACCGCTTTAAATTTTGCTCTTAAATTCCAAAAAGAACGACTCATATATGTTCTCCCCTTTACTTCCATAATAGATCAGACATATGAGATTCTAAACGAAATTTATTACAATAGTAATGAGATATTAGTATCGAAAGCACATCATAAAACAACTGTCGATGAAAATACTCCAGAGGATAGATACTCAAAGGTTAAATTTTTAATGGATTCTTTTAGTGCTAATATAAATGTAACAACCCTATATCAGCTTATTTTTGCCATATTTGGTAATAAAAATAAAGATAATGTTAAATTCAATCAGCTTAAAAATAGTGTAGTTATAGTGGATGAGATTCAAGCTCTACCATATAAGATTAGGACCGATTTTATAAGGCTTTGCGAGATTATTTCAGAAAAATTTGCAACAGTTTTTATATTTATGTCCGCAACTATGCCTCTTATAAAAAGTAAAAAGTTTAGAGAAATTTCTGACCCAATATATTTTAAAAATCAAAACAGATATGTTTTAAAATGGCTTGATATAGGCGGTATTGAAGCAAATTTAATATGCAAAATCAAAGAGAGTGCAAGAGATAAAAATATTCTAGTGGTGGTAAATACTATTAAAAAAGCGCAAGAGCTATTTTTGCAATTTTGTGATGAATTTGAGTGTTTTAGCTTAAATGGGTATATGCATGATTATCATAAACAAAAGACAATAAAGCACATTAAAGATGCTATAGATAAAAATAAAAAAGGATTAGCAAGTCCGATTTTGCTTATTTCTACTCAGTCTATTGAGGCGGGAGTGGATCTTGATTTTGATATAGGTTTTAGAGAAATTGCTCCCATAAGTTCAATAATACAAACAGCAGGGCGTATAAATAGAAATTTTAATACAAAAGGTACTCTTTATGTATTTGATGATATTTGTGGCTATTCTGATACAATTTATAATGATTTGAAGAGAATTGGTGATAATATTTTAAAAGATACGCTAATGAAAAATGATATAAATGAAGACGAGATAGTTGTTTTGGTGGATAAGTTTTTCAAAAAAGTGGGTGAGAATTTGGAGATTCCCTGTCTTGAACAAGAAATAAAAGAGTTGGCATTTTTTGACATAAACACGTCTGTTGAAAATATCTTGAAAGATGACTACAAGACCTTGGTTATTATGGAGCCTGAAAACGGATTTATCAAAAATATTGAGACTGAAATTTTTGCTTTAAAAAATAATCATAATATTGATATATTTAAAAAAAGAGATATGCTAAAAAATATAATCAAGAAAATTTCAAGATTTGGCATCAATATTACCAGTAAAGATATGAAAAATCTACGTTTGTTTGAGATAAAGTGTTTAAAAAATATATTTTATCTGCCGTTTGGCGACACTATGTACAATAATTCTTTTGGGCTAAAAAAGGATATTAATTTAAATGTTACAAAAGAGATGTTTGAGTGATGTTTGATCAAGACGAAGTGACTGGTACCTTGGTAAATTATTATACGACCTGTAAGCGTGAAGCTTGGCTTTATGCACACCATATATATCCTGATCAAGAGGATGAAAATATGGCTTTAGGTAGGACAATAGCGGAGATAAAAGAGCAGAATTTACAAGATTTTGCCTTTGCAAATCTAAAATTTGATAAACTTTCAAAAGAGCGCGGACACTATTTGGTAACCGAATACAAAAAGAGTTTAAAAAATCCGGAAGCAGGCAAGATGCAGCTTTTGTTTTATCTCTATCTTTTAAAAATCGGATTAAGGCTAAAAGAGGTAAAAGGCAGGCTGATAAGCGGCAAAAGCGCGTTCTTAGTAGATGCAAGTGAAGAAAATTTAAATATGATAAAAGAGATTTTAATCGATATAGAAAAACTTGTAAATATGCCAACAGCCCCAAAATTTGAGTATAAAAAGATATGCGATAATTGTGCATATAGAAATTATTGTATGTGAGATAAGCTTTGTATGTAATACTATTTTATGACATTATGGGCGCAGAGTCTAAAGAGAAAAACAATGCAAATCGCATAAGAAAAGCAGTGGAAAAATATCTGCCGCGCGTGCAGTTTTCTGTTTTTGAGGGCGAGATAAGGCAGAGTGATTTTAAGAAGTTAGCCGCAATCTTGCAAAAAGAGTGCATAAAAGAGCTTGATTCCATCATCATATACACATTTAACTCGCTTAAATATTCAGATAGAATAGTAATCGGGCAGGATAAAAATCAATCACTTTTTAGCTAGGATAAAATATGCAAAAAAATGATAGAACACACTTTATTTTAAATCCTGGGCGATTAAGACGGCAGGATAATAATATATATTTTGATAAATATGACGATGAAATGTCGGTTGTAGCGACTAAAATTTTGCCTATTAATGCTGTAGACGAAATTTATATACTGGCAAAAGTTGATATGGATAGCTATACTATGGCATTTTTAGCCGACAATAACGTGCTTTTGCACATATTTAGTCCCTATCAGAGCTTTCGTGGCAATTTTTTTCCAAATACTTCAAATTCAGTAAATAAAAGCGGATTTGTGCTTTTGCAGCAATTAAGATCTTTTGACGATGAAATTAAGAGAAGCTATATAGCTAGAGAGATAACAAGAGCCCATATTTTAAACGATGCACTTAATTGCAAAAGACATGGAGTAAAATTTGATACCAATCCTCATATATCAGCACTTGAAGTCGCTAAAACAATACCTGAAATAATGGCCGTTGAGGGTTCTTTTCAAAAGTTATATTATGAAAAATGGAATGAAATAATATCTGATCAAAAGAGCTTTAAATTTACAGTCCGCTCCAAGCGCCCTCCGGCCGATAAGATAAATAGTTTTATAAGTTATGTAAATACGCGTATTTACAATGTGTGCTTGAGTGAAATTTATAAGACCGAGCTTGATCCTAGGATTGGTTTTCTGCACGAGCCAAACTATCGCTCTTTAAGCTTGCATCTGGATTTGGCTGAGATTTTTAAACCTATTTTAGGTGATACTCTAATATTTTCGATGTTGAATAAAAAAGAGATTACTGCAAAAGATTTTGAGACTAATGCCGGAAGAATAAAATTTACAAATGATGCAGTGCAAAAAATAGAGATGAAAATGATATCTAAATTAACGGATCAGATAGAAGCAGGAGGACAAAAGCTTACATGGAGACAGATTATTCGCAGAGAAGCAAACCGGCTTAAAAAATGTATATGCGAAAATGCACCATACGAAGGTTTTGTATATCAATAAAGCTTTGCTTAAGATTTTAAAATACTCGTAATTTTGGGCCTTGCGTATTTTAGCAATATCAATTTTAATTTATTTATAAGGTAAATGCATATAAACTTTTATCTACAAACTACCTTGTAGTTTTATATTTGAGTGCTGTTAGAATTTGCCTTTTAGGCTTTGAAACCCGCGCGATAGATAGCTCAAAGCGTCTATTTTCTAAGTTAGAATTTGCCTTTTAGGCTTTGAAACTCAAAAAGGTAATCAATTTATAAATTTAATCAACGATGTTAGAATTTGCCTTTTAGGCTTTGAAACTATAATCGTTCCGATGTTAAATCTTCAGATTTTGGAGTTAGAATTTGCCTTTTAGGCTTTGAAACCCTATTTTTTCAACTGTAGCCCTTTGTAAATTTAGGGTTAGAATTTGCCTTTTAGGCTTTGAAACATTCGCTTGAAGTCCATTTGCCGGCACCTACTCCGTGTTAGAATTTGCCTTTTAGGCTTTGAAACTCTATAACGGTTTGCGTGTTTTTTTCGATTTCCGGTTAGAATTTGCCTTTTAGGCTTTGAAACTGCTTTCAAGATTTAACATTATGCAGCCTCCTTGACGGTTAGAATTTGCCTTTTAGGCTTTGAAACTATGAGGGGGCTAACTCTATTGCTGATGGACTCAAAGTTAGAATTTGCCTTTTAGGCTTTGAAACTGCTCATTTGAGCTATTGGTCTTTCAAACTCATACAAGTTAGAATTTGCCTTTTAGGCTTTGAAACAAAAATTTCAACAAACACCAATCCTTGATTTTTTTCAGTTAGAATTTGCCTTTTAGGCTTTGAAACTGTGTTCGTTTATGATGAACTTCACGCAGCTAAAGACGGTTAGAATTTGCCTTTTAGGCTTTGAAACTGCTATAAAAACTATCAATGAAGCACAAAAACCTAAGTTAGAATTTGCCTTTTAGGCTTTGAAACATGAAACAATCCAAAAACTAAGAGAATACCCAGATAAGTTAGAATTTGCCTTTTAGGCTTTGAAACTCCACTCAGCGCCTTTCCATGCAAAAAAGCCACAAGGTTAGAATTTGCCTTTTAGGCTTTGAAACAAAACAAGACCAGCTCTTTCGTATTTTTTTCTATTTTGTTAGAATTTGCCTTTTAGGCTTTGAAACTTGTATTGCGTTTTTCGTGTTTAACCGCTGTTTTATAGGTTAGAATTTGCCTTTTAGGCTTTGAAACTAAGATAAGCGGGCTAAAGCCATTCGCCGATGGCGGGTTAGAATTTGCCTTTTAGGCTTTGAAACTCAACGATCTAAAAATTATGGCCTTAAAAGCTAAAGTTAGAATTTGCCTTTTAGGCTTTGAAACTAAATGAGGAAGGACTATCAAGCTCGGCTAAATTTTAGTTAGAATTTGCCTTTTAGGCTTTGAAACTGGTATTTGATAAGCCTCTGCTTGATGATTTAAAAAGTTAGAATTTGCCTTTTAGGCTTTGAAACAAAGAACATGTTGATTTCGATTTACATCTCATACTAGTTAGAATTTGCCTTTTAGGCTTTGAAACTCTTTAGAAACGTCAGCACCTACAAAAAAATCTTTTTGTTAGAATTTGCCTTTTAGGCTTTGAAACGAAGAACACGCGATAACCGATCACTTTGACGGGGTTAGAATTTGCCTTTTAGGCTTTGAAACTTTGATAGGAAAAACATCGCTTTTTTTGTTTTATGGTTAGAATTTGCCTTTTAGGCTTTGAAACAATGTGAATATGTAACACTAAAATTTGACAAATAAGGTTAGAATTTGCCTTTTAGGCTTTGAAACGTAAAAATAAGCGTTGAGATGTTTTGATTTTGTATCGTTAGAATTTGCCTTTTAGGCTTTGAAACTTCAAAAAAAATAGAAGATGCTTGGGGCAATATCTACGTTAGAATTTGCCTTTTAGGCTTTGAAACATACTTAAGCAGGGTCTCTTGACCCTGCTATATACATGTTAGAATTTGCCTTTTAGGCTTTGAAACTTGCCGTTACTACTACACTCAACGTCACTTATAACAGGTTAGAATTTGCCTTTTAGGCTTTGAAACAGCAAAATTTCACAAGAACATTTAAAAAGAGCAGAAGGTTAGAATTTGCCTTTTAGGCTTTGAAACTGGTAAATGTCAAGATGGTTTCAGTTTTCCATATAGTTAGAATTTGCCTTTTAGGCTTTGAAACTATATAGGAGAAAGGGGAAATAGAAATAAAGTAAAGTTAGAATTTGCCTTTTAGGCTTTGAAACAATGGTGATTGCGGTTCGTATTTTGATGGCCAGCACGTTAGAATTTGCCTTTTAGGCTTTGAAACCCGCCCGACTACGTAGATAAATTAAGGGCGCAATATCGTTAGAATTTGCCTTTTAGGCTTTGAAACATGGATGAAAAGAAAACCGCTGAAGCTACGGAAACCTGTTAGAATTTGCCTTTTAGGCTTTGAAACTCAATAGTGAAAGAACAAAAACAAGCCTACATCGGTTAGAATTTGCCTTTTAGGCTTTGAAACTGTTAATGAGCGCAGTCAATGCGGAAAATGAAGCATGTTAGAATTTGCCTTTTAGGCTTTGAAACCCGTAGCACAATCATTCCGATTACTAAGAGCTGGGGTTAGAATTTGCCTTTTAGGCTTTGAAACCGTCTTGTTTAGTTTATATTTTAGCTCCATACTTGAGTTAGAATTTGCCTTTTAGGCTTTGAAACTCATCTGTTTTATGTGATTTTCTTTTTGGGCTTTTTAGTTAGAATTTGCCTTTTAGGCTTTGAAACTTGAACTCTTGAGCTGAAATTTCTACTGCTGAGCGTTAGAATTTGCCTTTTAGGCTTTGAAACTATCAGCTAGTGCAACAGATGAAATGGCTCAAGCTGGGTTAGAATTTGCCTTTTAGGCTTTGAAACAAACGTAGGCATATTTCGTTGTAGCGTCTGCGTTTTCGTTAGAATTTGCCTTTTAGGCTTTGAAACAGAGAAACAATAAAGGGATTATTATGAGTGAAATTTGTTAGAATTTGCCTTTTAGGCTTTGAAACTGCCACGATTGCATTTTAACCCCTGATAACATTGAGTTAGAATTTGCCTTTTAGGCTTTTACTGAATAGATAAAAATAAAAAACAATTTGGAGGTAATTAAAGCATGACTTTAAAAGAAGTGAGTGAAATAACACAAATACCTTATTCAACTTTGGCATATTGGAATAGATGTAGCGACTATAAAAAGAGCCTCATAAATTTTCTAAAAGCTAGTGATAGATCAGTACTTTTAATGTATTTTCAAGAAAAATCGCACTCTAAAAAAGGTGCTAAAATTTCTATTTATAATTTTATTTTTTGAATTATCATTGTTTTTAAATAGAAAATTTATGTATCGGATAAAACTTGACATATTTGAGATTTTATATATATTTTAAATTTTATTCATATAATATTATTTTAATTTGCTATCCAAAGGTATTAGATGAAAAAAATTTTAATCATCGCGGGCTCTTGTAGCAATGGTGGAGCTGGAATTCAAGCTGATATCAAGGCTTGCTCACATTTTGGTTGCTATTCAGCTACCGCAATCACAGCACTAACTGCTGAAAATTCCAATAAGATAAAGAATATAATTTCGCTTGATGCAAATTTTGTAAAAGATCAGCTTGATATGCTTAGTGCCGAGTTTGATTTTGATGCTGTTAAGATCGGTATGCTTTTTAATAAAGAGATAATGGATGTAGTGGAGAAATTTCTACATCACAATAAGGCTCCTGTGGTTTTAGATCCTGTATGTGTATCAAAGATGGGGCATAGGCTAATTAAGGATAGCGCAATTGAGAAACTAAAGGAACTTATGCGATTTGCCACTGTGTCAACTCCGAATTTGCGTGAAGCTAAGGTGCTTTTTGGTGGTGATTTTTCAAATTTGCCTTGCGATACCGTAGTAAAAAAGCATATATTAGATAATAAAAGCATAGATATTCTGTATGGCAAAGACGGAAGTGTAAGTAGTTTTGAGACTCTTTTAGCCGATCCTTTGGTTATTATTGGGGCGGGATGTACTTTTTCTAGCTCATTGGCTTGTCTTTTAGCTCAAGGAAATAGTATAGAAGATGCTATTAAAAAGGCAAAAGAATATATTTATAATGCTATTATAAGTGGAGTTGATACAAAACTAGGCTCAAGAAAACTACTAAACCATGGAGCAAAAGCCTAATATTTGGCTTTTCTTTCAAAATAAATACACTTTTATTTTGAATATAGTTGATAAAGACTATTAATTTAAATTTTGGTTACGAAAAAGTATAATCCAAGCAAAGGATCTTTAATGCTAGATTTTATAACTAAGAAATTTTCTAAGCCGGAAGGTAGGTTCTCCGGACTATTTTTAAATCTTATGAACAAAGGACACAAAAAAGCTGAAATTTGGGCACTGTCTAAGATTGAGATAAAAGACGATATGTGCGTGCTTGATGTCGGTTGTGGAGGAGGGCTCAATCTCAAAAATATCGCAACCAAACTAAAAATCGGACAGGTTTTTGGTGTGGATTACTCTAAGGACTGCGTAGAATATAGTAAGAAATTTAACCAAGAAGCCGTTAGTGATGGTAGGATGCAGATACTGGAGGCCTCGGTTGAAAATTTGCCTTTTGAAAACGGTAAATTCGATATTATAACTGCCTTTGAGACGATATATTTTTGGCCTGATTTAAGGCAAAATTTAAAAGAGATATACAGAGTTTTAAAACATGGTGGCTCGTTTTATATATTCGCAGAATTGGCGCTAGATGAAAAAGCCAAAATTTGGGAGAAAATAGTACCAAACATGCGCGTTTGTTTGGCTGATGATCTTTTTGATATGTTAAAAGAAGCTGGATTTAACAAGACTTAAAATATCGCGCATGAAAACGGTAGATGGAATTTATACGTCGCGATTAAATAGATTGCTTTTTGCTAACGGCAGCGGAGTTTGTAAGCAGATCGTGTAAATTTAGCTTGTCTTTGCGGAAAAAGCATAGACAAATTCCAACTAAGCTAAAGCCTGCTAAAACAAAGCAGATATAGCGAAGCAGAGCGTGAAAGAAGCCTAGTTTTTGTCCGTTTTTTAAATTTACAAGGTAGATATCTTGGCTTTTGTAGCCCGGAGTTTGCGCTTTGATGCTTTGAAAAAGGCAGATGATAACGCCGAATAAAAAATTTGTGATAAAGATCGCCAGCTGGTTGTTTTGAAACTCGTTTTTGCCGTCTAAAACGGCATAAGTCGTGATGTAAAGAATCGGTATAAGTATGAAAAAAACATCGGTTATAAAGGCTTTTATGCGTGAAGGAATGCTTGCGATGACTGCTTTTTGCTTTGCCAAATTTTCTCCTGTTTTGATATGAAGTCCGTGCGGTTTGGCAGAGCTAAATTTATCCTCGCCAAGCCTGCACGGAAATTTTAGTTGCCTCTGCTGCCGGGTTTTATGGCTATGCTACCGTCCTTGCATAGTGGGCAGTTTTGCGGTTCGTAAATTTCAAATTCAAAATTTCCAAGCGCAAATATCGGCAGATCGCTTGGCAGCTTGCAGCTTGGCTTTCGCTCACTCTTTAAATTTGTTAGCGGACAAAAGCCTCGGTTGGCAAGTGCTGCAAATGCAACAACTTCTCCGCCAAGATCTTTTATGATGTTTGCCGCCTCAAGTGCAGAGCCACCAGTAGTGATGATGTCTTCGCAGATGATAAATTTCTCGCCCTCATGCACCTCAAAGCCGCGACGCAGAGTCATCACGCGATCAACTCTTTCTGTAAATATAAATCTCTTTTTTGCTGCGCGAGCAAGCTCGTATCCTGCTAAAATTCCGCCTATCGCAGGCGAGCACACAGTGTCAAATTTCACCCCAGACTCAGCTATCACGCGTGCTAGTTCCTCAGCTAGTTTGCCCGCTATCATCGGATTTTCAAGAACTTTTGCGCTTTGCAGATAAAACTGTGAATGGTTGCCGCTCGTTAGTAGAAAATGCCCCTTAAGATAAGCGCCCGCCTCTTTATAAATTTGCTCTAAATTCATCATAAAAACCCCTTAAAAATTTAAGCAAAATCTTAGCAAATAAGCACTTAAGTTACAATAACAATTATTATATTGGATTGGTTTCAAAGGAGAGAATTTGCCCGTTAAATACGGGCAAATATCTTATATCTTAAGAAGTTCGGTCTCTTTTTCTTTGACTAAAGTATCGATTTTAGTTGTGTATGTGTCAGTGATTTTTTGAACTTCGTCGTGAGCTTTTTTACTCTCGTCTTCGGTTATCGCTTTGTCTTTTTCAAGTTTTTTAATCTCGTCGTTCGCGTCTTTTCTTATGTTTCTAACACTTACTTTTGCTTTTTCGCCCATAGCTTTTGCGTGTTTTGCGTTTTCTTGGCGTTGCTCAACCGTCATCGGAGGGAAAAATAGCTTCACACTCTCGCCGTCGTTGTTTGGAGTTACGCCGATGTTTGCCGCAGAGATCGCTGCCGTGATAGTTTTTAGCATAGATTTCTCCCACGGAGTTATGCTAATCGTGCTTGCATCGCTTGTTAGCACGGTTGCAACTTGGTTTAGAGGAGTCGCGCTTCCGTAATAATCAACAAAGATATTATCAACTATGCTTATGTTTACTTTGCCTGTGCGAAGGGTTGAGAAATCGCGCTTAAGGCCGTCTATACATCTATCGCAAGACTCTTTTTGTTTGTTATAAATTTCATTCAGCATTTATGTCCTTTACTAGAATTTTTGTTGTCGTTTTGCCGTTTACTTTTAGGCTCATTCTTACTTTGTATCTGTCGATCGGCTCTTTAAATTTGATACTCATAGTGCCATCTTGAAGTTTTACCTTTTTAGTTCCTCTGCCCGTAGCTGAAAAATGTCCGAAAGAGGCGTTTTCTTCGGTTTTGATGATGACTTCGTCTATTTTATTATTTTTCGGATAGTCTTTTGGCATGACCCATTCGGCTTTTAAAAACTTGATAGCAAGAGCAGCCTTTAGATCGGTTCCATCCATAAGCGGGGTTCTATCAAGTTCAAGTAGGTCGCTACCTTTGCCAACTGCACTTGAGTTTTGAGCTAGTAAGACTTCAAGCCCGTATTCTACGGACATATTTCTTACTTTATCATTGTATTCTCCGTATGGATAGGCAAAATACTTTGGCTTATAGCCCATGTGCTTTTCAAAAATTCTAATACCGTCTTCAAAATCATATCTTAATCTATCATTGCTAAGTCCCACCATGTGAAGGTGTCCGTATGAGTGATAGCCGATTTCGCCGTATTTTGCAGCCTCTTTGATCTGCTCAAAAGTCATGAAGTCGCCGTATTTTTTAGCACTTGCTTCAACATAAACCATCAAGGCAAAAGGATATCCGTACTCGATAAATATCGGAAGCCCGTTTTCATAAAAGCTCTTGTATCCGTCATCTACCGTTAAAACTACCCATTTATCAGGAATTTCTTCGCCGTTTTTAAGCGCATCAACCAGTTTTGAAAGCGGCACGACCTCGTATCCGTTGTTTTTGAAAAAGTCAAACTGCTCTCTTAAATTTTCATTAGAGATATTTGTGCTTGGATGCCTTGGATCGTTAAATCTGTGATAGTTAAATATATGCGCATCGGCCCAAAGAGAGCCTGCTGCAAGCAAAAACGCTAGGCAAAATTTTAAGCAGATATTTTTAAGCACTTTTTATCCGTAAAGTTATTTTGTAGGTGCAGCCGGAGCGGCAGGAACACTTGGTGCGACAGGCGCGGCCGGAGTTGCGCTAGGAGCCGGAACTGTGATGTTTTTCGTATCTACGCTATCAATTAGCGATTTTTTTGTTTGAGTGTTGTAAGTGTAACCTAAGGCAAGCGTGTTTAAGATGAAAATAACGCCGACTACAAAGGTAAATTTAGCCAAAAATCCCGCAGGGCCCTTTGCACCAAAGAGGCTTTCGTTACTTCCGCTATATGCGCCAAGTCCTATCGAAGAGCTCTTTTGAAGCAAAACGGCAACCGTTAGAATCGCTGCTAAAATGAATTGAAAAACCAAAAAGAATGAACTCACAAAAAATCCTTTAAATTTGAAAATAATTAGTAGCGATTATACTAAAAAAGTTTTAAAATTTCTCTAAATTTCTTTTTCGATTTCGTAAAGGTCGTATCTGATGGATTTAAAAATTTCCGAATTTGTAGTGTCGATAAGCTTAAAACACTCTTCCAAAACTCTTGCGCTCTCTTGCGCTCTCTTTAAATTTGCTATTTGTAGATCCGCTAAATTTGCTCTATCAAATTCGCTTTTTACGCTTGGTTTTAGCACATCATTTTTAGCGTCTCTAAATTTGATAAATTCGCTTGAGTCGATTTTGGCTTTGTGCCTGAGTGTTTTGATTTTAGAAGAGAGGACAAAGTCGTCAAAGACATATCTTCTGATGTCCTCAACGACTCTTAAGCCCTCTTTGAGTCTATTTAAATTTGCGTCAATTACTCTGTAAATACGCTCATTTAAATCGCTGCTCATTTTATTCTCTATTTAGGATTCCTAAAATTTGAAGCAGTGAAGTAAATAGATTTACAAAGTCAAGATATAGTGCAACCGCTCCTTCTATCGGAGTTTCGTAGTTGCCGCGAATGATATTTTGTGTATCGTAAAGGATATACGCACTAAATAAAATCGCGCTTACGCTTGAGATAACAAGCTGAAAAATCGGGCTTTTGAAAAATAGATTCATAATGGCCGCTACTATTACTACGATAAGCGTGATAAAGAGCATTTTACCCATAGCCGTAAAATCTCTTTTTGTATTCATCGCAAACACGCTTAGAGCACCGAATGCAACAGTCGTAAGCGTAAATGCTTGAGCCACTATACTAGCGCCGCCCGGCATCGCTAAAACCGAAGCTAGAAGCGGAGTAAGCGTAAGACCGCTAACAAACGTAAATGCAAAAAGCAATACTAAATTTAATCCCGCTTTGCGTTTAGCCGCGATAAGACCGAATAAAAGCCCCAGTTCAACTACGACAAGACCGATGAATAGAGGTAAATTTCCTATAAACATATGCGCTATGCCAAGACCGACATATGCTCCAACGCTTGCTGCCAGAAGTGAAGCGGCAAACAGCTGGTAAGTCTGCTTGATAAACGTGCTAAGCGAGCTTTGAGAATACTCTCTCGCCAACTCTTGTTCGTGTGAGTTTGCATAATTTCTATTGTATAAACTCATCAATTCTCCTTATGTAATTTTTTATAAATTTATCCAAAAAATAGTAAATAAAGTATAAAAGATTTTTTAAAACCACCAAAAAATGTTATTTCACAAGCCGTTAACCAACCTTGAGAGCGTTTTTGATATAATTTAAAAAAATAAAATTTCGGAGTAGCGATGGAGGCACTTTTAGACGGCGCCGTTAAATTCATGGAAGAAGGCTTTTTAGAGCACAAAGAGCTGTTTGAAAGTCTTGGACAAAAGCAAATTCCACATACTCTTTTTGTAGGCTGTATCGACTCGCGAGTGGTGCCAAATTTGATCACAAATACAATGCCCGGCGATCTTGTCGTGGTACGAAATATCGCAAATATAATTCCTCCTTACAGAACCAGTCAGGAGTATCTGGCTACGACTTCGGCTATCGAGTATGCCTTGCAAACGCTAAATGTCGAAAACGTCATTATCTGCGGACACAGCAACTGCGGAGGATGCGCGGCGCTTTATCTTGACGAAAGTAAATTTAAAAATACGCCAAACGTGAAAAGATGGCTAAATTTGCTTGATCCGATTAAAAAGAGAGTCGAAGGGTTTTTGCCTGACCCTAAAGATAGCGCAAGAAGAGAGTGGCTAACGGAGAGATTAAACGTCATAAATTCTTATGAAAATTTGCTTACTTATCCTGATGTAAAAGCAAAATTTAGAGACGGAAGTCTTAAAATTTATGTGTGGCACTACATCATAGAAACGGGCGAAATTTATAACTATAACGTAGTTTCAAAGAGTTTTAGATTACTTGGAGTTGATAGATGAAAAAGATTTTTTTACTATTTTTTGGTCTTATATTTGTATCTTTAAATTCTTTTGCGGATAGTCTTGACGATATTGATATAGTTTTGGCCATAAAAAAAATAGATGAGATAAATGCCCAGATAGAGGCTATAAAAGCTCAAGCCGTGGATAAAAATGAAACTGCCGAGCAAAATGTTCTTTTTAAAGGTGTTGTGACAAAAAAGAGTGAGCTTTTGGAAAAAATACCATATTTGCTTATGGAGACAAGGGTAGATGATGAGAAAATTGCCCAATTTAGAAGCGATAAGTCCAAACTTGAAACAAAGGTAAAAAGACTAAAAGCAGCAAATAACAAAAAGGCTTACATAGAGAGTGCGATGGAGCTTGAGAAGATGAATATGGAGGCATCTTTTTATAAAACCTTAATCGAGCTTGGAAAAATTTTTAGCGATGGAGCAAGAACCGCAAAGATAAAATCTGGTATAGAAGACGGCTTGCTTGACCTTCAAACGAACTCGTATGTTAGTATTAAAGAGCTCAAGTCTAGCATGGATGGTATGGGAATACAAGGATATATAAATGAATTTAACTCATTAGAGCTTTATAGGAAGACTTTTGAGGAGATTTTGATATATCTTAGGGATAATGCGGAGCTATTTAGCACAAACTACTTTTTTAGCGAGCTAAATTTAAAAACCGCCATAGGATTTATCAATCAGCAGATTCCTTTTGAGATGAAAGATGTGAATTTTGGCAAAATAATACTTATTCTTTTTGTATTTTTGTTTTTTATATCGTTTACAAGAATTTTATCTGCGATAACTTATAAAATTTTACTCTCTTTGTTTGCGAAGGATCATCAAGGGAAATTTATCAAAGACCAGGTTATGGGCATTGTAAAACGTCCTATTTTCTTTATTTTAGCGGTTTATGCGATAGATCTTTGCGCTTCGATATTTTACTATCCGGCTCCTGTGCCTATTAAATTTGTAAACTATTTTTCCATAGTATTTATAATCTCTTTTACATGGCTAATTCTTAGCATACTGGATAGTTACGGAATGGTTTTTATAAGCGAGATAACCAAAAAGAGCGGAGGGCGAAAAGAGGTTATAAATTTAATTATTAAGATAGTCTATTTTATTATTATAGTTATCGCATTTTTACTTATTTTAAGCAGGCTTGGTTTTAATGTAAGCGCTATAATAGCCTCGCTTGGAATCGGAGGTTTGGCAATAGCCTTGGCAACTAAAGATATTTTGGCGAATTTCTTTGCCTCTATTATGATGCTGTTTGATAACTCTTTTTCTCAGGGAGATAACATCGTATGCGGTGATATAGAGGGTGTGGTGGTAGAGATAGGACTTAGAAAGACAACAGTTAGGACTGCCGATAATGCACTTATTTTTGTGCCAAATTCAAAGCTTGCCAGCGATCCGATTAGAAACTGGACCAGAAGGCGACTCGGCAGACTTATAAAACTAACTGTAGCACTTGAATATAGAGCTACTGGCGAACAGGTTAAAAAATGTGCAGAAGAGATTAAGGAGATGCTATTAAATCATCCTGATATTGCAAAACCAAACGATCTGGGCTCAAATGATATTCAAAACACATTAAGGCTTAGAAAAAATATAGTATCCATAGATGATTTGATAGGGTATAAGTCAAATTTGTTTGTAGCTGTAGATAATCTTTCCGATAGCTCTATCGATATATTAGTATATTGCTTTTCAAAGACGATAGTTTGGGGAGAATTTTTGAGCGTAAAAGAGGATGTTATACTAAAGATTATGAATATTGTCGAGAAAAATGGGCTAAGTTTTGCATTCCCAAGTCAAAGCCTATATATTGAAAATTTAAAAGACGCTATGGATACTAAGAGTATAATAGACAATACAGTCACGATAAAGGAGAGCAAATGAGTGAAGAATTTGACTATGAAGATGAAGATCTAGATGAGTATTCTGACGATTTTGATGAAGAGAATGAGGGGTCGTATAACTACAATTATGATGAGAATGACTACGAATATGACGATGGAGATGAAGAGGAAGATACTTACGAGATGTAATAAATTTAGAATTGAAATTTAAAAATATATATCAAGTAAGGGGGAATTTACCCCTTACTATCAATGTCCATACATTAAATTTGGAAGCCATAGTGAAATTTGTGGTATGTATGTAACTAGTATCAAGCCTATAAATAGCGTTAAAGTCCAAGGTAGGCATGCCACAACAACATCTTTTAGATTCATTCCTGTTAAACCACTCGATACAAAGAGATTTAACCCCACCGGTGGAGTAATCATACCTATCTCCATATTTACTATAAGCAAAATTCCAAAGTGAACCGGATCTATTCCTAATTGAAGTGCTATAGGTAGCAGTAAAGGCACCATAATCATAACAACGCTTGAAGGTTCCATAAATTGACCCATAACGAAAAGCAGTATGTTTACGATGATTAAAAATCCTATTTTGCCTATATTTGCCTCTAAAATTCCGTCAGAGATCGCTTGAGGAATTTGCTCACTGGTAAGAAGGTATGCGAACACAACTGCATTTGCAATAATAAAAAATATCATAGCTGTAGTGAGTGCAGATTCAAGGCAGATACCCCAAAGATCTTTTATCTTAATATCTTTATACACAACAAGTGAGATAAAGAGCGCATATACGGCACTTGCGGCAGCAGCTTCTGTCGGAGTAAAAATACCTCCGTAGATACCGCCTATAACTACAACTATAATTAAAAGAGCCCAAAATGCTTTGGTAAATTTTTTGATTCTTTCGCTCCATGGCTCAGGCTTTGTAGCTTTAAAGCCAAGTCTTCTAGCGCCTATATATGTTTGGGCTATCATCATACCGCCTAGCATTATACCAGGCACAACCCCCGCCATAAATAGCTGTGCTATACTAACTTCAGCCGTAACTCCGTAAACAATCATAACTACTGAAGGAGGGATTAGTATTCCAAGTGATCCTGCTGTAGTAATGCCACCAACCGCATAAGCCGGAGGATATCCCGCCTCTTTGATGGCTACGAACATAATAGAGCCTATGGCCACAACCGTAGCAGGTGAGCTTCCAGAAACGGCAGCAAATATAACGCAAGCAAATATAGCACTGATCGGAAGACCTCCCGGTAGATGTCCTACTACTGATTTTGCAAAATCTATGATTCTTTTAGCCGAACCACCCTTGCTAAGTAAATTTCCAGCCAAAATAAACATAGGAATTGCCATAAGTGCGAATTTGTTAATACCGTCAAATATGATTTGCGGAACAGTAGCTACATCAAGATCGGTAAAAAGAAGCATAGTAAGAACCGTGCTAGCGCCAAGAGAGACAGCGACAGGAACGCCAATTAGCATAAGTCCAAATAGACATACAAATAAAAATGCAATAGTCATACTATCTCTCCTTAGTCTTTCTTTATGGAGTCGCGAATCATCTCTGCTTCAGCGTTGATAATAACTTTATCAGAAGGAGTGACTGCTATTTGATAGACTTTTTCTCCTGCTCTATAGCTTGCTCCTAAAAATGCCACCGGAAGAACTAGCATAGGCACCCATTGCGGTATTCCTAGGTCAACACTCATAAAATTTAGCTCATACATAACATATAGATACTGCACACTATAAACTACTATAAACATTAAAAAGATTGTAGTAAGGGCGCTGGAGAACACAAGATAAGCTTTTGCCATTGGTGAAGGGAATCTTTCAATTAAAATAGTGACTGATATGTGTATGCCTTTTCTAAAGCCGTATGCAGCGGCAAAGAATGCAGACCAAATAAAAAGATAATTAGTCGCCTCTCCCGCCCATGCCCATCCGGTATTAAAGACATAACGCATTACAACGTTTATAAAGGCAAGTAGCGTTCCCGCTACTATGCCTACTACGGCGATCGTCTTATTTACAGTCGCGATGCCGATATCTATAATCTCAAAGAATCTTCGCATAAAGACCTACTTTGTATTAATAGTTTTTTCTATCAGGTCTTTTCCTATAACTTTATAGAAGTTTGGATAGATAGTTTTCATAACCTCAGCCCATTTGGCTTTCTGCTCAGGGGTTAACTCTACTATCTCAAGTTTGCCTGTCTCGCTTGCATATTTTTTAAGAGCGTCTATAATTTTGGCATCCTCTTTCGCAGACTCTTCTCTTTCAAAAGCAGTAGCCTCTTTAAGAGCTTGAGTAACGTGATTTTTCATATCTTGTGGCAAGCCTTTCCAGAATTTCTCACTTAGAATAACCAAATATCCCAAATATCCGTGTGAAGATATTGTTAAAGAGTTTTGCGCCTCATAAAATTTTGAGTTATAAAAGTTTGACAATGGGTTCTCTGTAGCATCTACAACTTTTTGTTGGAGCGCAGGATAAACTTCAGAGAATGGTAGAACTTGCGGGTTACCACCTATTACTTTTGTTTGTTCTTCTAGAACCTTTGAGCTCATAATTCTAAATTTCTGTCCTTTTGCATCTTCAGGAGCAACGATAGCTTTTTTGCTTGAGCTAAAATGTTTAAAACCTGCATCCCAGAAATCAAGTGCCACAAAGCCTTTTTTGGCTATCATATCTTTAAGTTTTTGTCCAACTTCACCACCTTGTACCGCGTATAAGTGGGCATTATCTCTAAAGATAAAAGGCAGGTCAAACAGTTGGAACTCAGGAACTATAGGCGTAAATTTAGAAAAGCTCGGAGCCGCCATTTGAACGTTATTTAGTTTTAGTGCACCAAATACACGGTCATCATCTACTAGCTGAGCCGCAGGATAAACCTCAACTTTAATTGCGCCATTACTAAGCTCGTTCACACGTTTAGCAAAAAAGTCTGCTGCTTTGCCTTTCGGTGTGGTTGCGGCAACAACGTGAGCAAATTTTATAGTATATGTCTTTTGGGCGCCAAATGCGCTACCTGCTAGAGCACAAGTCAGAAATAGTGCCGAAAGAAATTTTAGTTTCATTGTTGAATCCTTTTTATGTTTTTGATTCACTACAAAATTAATCATAGCTAGTCGTAATTATAAATCATAAAATTTATAAATTGGCAATCTTGTTTCAAAAACTCTCAAAAATTTATTTTAGTATGAGTAAATTAGTAACATTTTTATTATTATCATAGTATATAAAATTCACGTAATTTTAGTAAAATTGCTTATTTTTTGAAATAGTGTTACTAAAATACACTTAAATTTAAACTTGATAAATAATACTAATTTTATCCTATTAACAAAATAATTACTTTTTTATCTTATAATCTCGAAAAATTTTTTAAATTACAAGGAGAATCAAAATGTTTAATCTTAGAAAGCTTCCATTTGATCCTAAGTCAAATGCAGTTGTAAGTGAGGAGACCTGTAGTTACCATCACGGTAAGCACCATCAAACTTACGTAACAAACCTTAATAATCTTATTAAAGGTACCGAATTTGAAAATTCTGGACTATACGAAATTTTAACAAAGAGCTCAGGCAGTATATTTAATAATGCCGCTCAAGTTTATAACCATGATTTTTATTGGGATTGCATAGCTAAAAAGAGTGATATGGGCGATGAATTAAAAGCAAGATTGCAAAAAGATCTTCCGAATTTTAAAGAGGAATTCTTAAAATCGGCTACTACACTATTTGGTTCAGGATGGGCATGGCTAGTCTATAGTCCAAAATCTGATAAATTAGAGATAATACAAACCAATAACGCTCAAACACCTGTAACGGTGGGTCTGATACCTCTTTTAGTGGTGGATGTATGGGAGCATGCCTATTATGTAGATCATAGAAATGCAAGAGCTGCATATCTAGAGAAATTTTATGAAAATATTAACTGGGATTTTGTTTCTACAGCTTATGAGTGGGCATTAAAAGAAGGCGTAAATTCGGTTAAATTTTATATAGGCGAGCTTCATTCTCAAGGGTGCGGATGTGGAAAAGGATGTGGTTGCCACTGATTTTTTGAAGAGGTTTTCCTCTTCAATTTTTTATAAAATACTCCCTTGTTTTACTTATTTTCTAAAAAATAAATATTTCATTACTCTAAAATACATTAAAATAAAAAACGATTGAATAATAATTATTTATTAATAAATTTAGAACAAGATATATTGTTGTCTATTCGAAATATTCTTTAAAATCACTAAAAACAAGTTTTTTGGTAATTTTATGAATTAAAATTTCATCTAAATTTTTAAATTTACCTTTCTATGCTAGTATCCGAAAATATTTTATTTATAAGGATGCAAAATGAAAAAAATTCTAATCTCTTCTTTAGCCGCAGTTGCATTTTTGAGTGGTTGTGCTTCTGTGGGAACCAAACAAGAGTCGACTACCGCAAAAGTTATAAGCGTTAATACTATACATTTCTATAGTGTTACCGATAAAAATTATAAGGTTAATTTAGTTTCGGCAGATAATTTTGAAACTGCTGTTTTGACTGACACTAAAGGGCATAAAATTGCTCTAAAAAGCGCTGTTTCAGGTAGTGGAACAAGACTTGTTAACGATGACGGCATAGAGATACATTTCAAAAAAGGCGAAGCTGTGCTAACTCTTGGCAAGGGTCAAAAAGATATATTTTTAAAATACTAAATACAAAAAGGGGCCAAAGACCCCTTTAAACCTAACTCTAATTTTTATAAATTCAAATTTCGCTTTTTGTAATATCTTTTTTAATATTTTATCTTACATATTTAATGCGATATATTTTAAAATCTTAATTAAAAACTTATTGATTTTTGTGGAAATTTAGATTATATACTTATATAAAAATATTAAAATTTAAAATTAAGACTACTTTAGATTAATTTTATTTAAAATGCCATAAAATAGTTATATTTTAATAGAAAATAAAGCTTAAGAATTAAACATATTTAATATCAAATAATAATATATTTTATCAAAAATATCTAAATTGTTCTATTGTATTTTAAGAAAACTATCACTATACTCTTTAAACTTACAAAACTATTTTTAAGAGGGCGACTATGAAGCAAATTTTAAAGCGCGACGGCACAAGACAAGAGTATCTTCCGTATAAGATCCAAGATGCTATTAAAAAGGCTTTTGCAAGCGAGAGCAAAGAGTATGACGATAGAATTTTTGCCGACGTTATGCAAGATGTCGCACAAAAAGAGATCATCACAGTCGAGGATGTGCAAGACTTCATAGAAAAAGCGCTTTTTAAAGCGGGTTATTTTGATGTGATGAAGAGCTTTATGCTCTATCGCCACACTCACAAAATGCAACGCGAGCAAATTTTAGGACTCAACGAAGATACTACATACATAAACTCCACCCAAACGATAAATGAATACATAAACGGCACAGACTGGCGAATTTCGGCTAACTCAAACACAAGCTACTCAAACGCAGGACTCATAAACAACACCGCAGGTAAAGTTATCGCAAACTACTGGCTTGACGCGATTTACTCCAAAGAAGAGGGCATCGCGCACAGAAACGGCGACTATCACATCCACGATCTAGACTGCCTTACCGGATATTGCGCAGGCTGGTCCCTTAGAGCGCTTCTTAATGAAGGTTTTAACGGCGTTCGCGGCAGGGTTGAAAGTAGGGCTCCAAAGCACTTTCGCGAAGCTCTTAGTCAGATGGCAAATTTCTTAGGAATTTTGCAAAGCGAATGGGCTGGAGCTCAGGCGTTTAGCAGCTTTGACACCTATCTTGCGCCATATGTTTTTAAAGATAAGTTAAGCGATACGGAGATAAAAAAAGCGATTACAAGCTTTATATTTAACCTAAACGTCCCTGCTCGTTGGGGTCAAAGTCCCTTTACCAACGTAACTATCGACATCACTTGTCCAAGCGATCTTCGTGCTCAAATTCCAACTTCAACAGACATACACCTGTTTTCAAATTTAGAAGATGAGGAGCTTTTAAAACTCGCCAAAGAGCGCGGGTTTAATAAACTTACCGATATGACTTACGGGGCGTTTGAACCTGAAATGGCGCGTATCGATAAGGCGTTTTATGAAATTTTAACCACGGGCGACAAGTGCTCGCAGCCCTTTACCTTCCCGATCCCTACGGTAAATATCACGGAGGATTTTAACTGGGATAGCGAAGTGGCTAAAATTTTGTTTGAGAATACCGCGAAAATGGGCTCAAGCTACTTTCAAAATTTCATCGGTTCTCAGTATAAATTTGATGAAAACGGCAACCGCGTTCCAAACGAAAGCGCTTATAAGCCAGGACACGTTCGCTCGATGTGCTGTCGCTTGCAACTTGATTTAAGAGAGCTTTTAAAGCGTGGTGGAGGGCTGTTTGGAAGTGCCGAGATGACGGGCTCAATAGGCGTAGTTACTATAAATTTAGCGCGCCTCGGGTATCTTTATAAAGGCGATAAAAAGGGGCTTTATACAAGGCTTGAATATCTGCTGAATTTAGCCAAATCAACCCTTGAAAAGAAGCGCAAATTTATCCAAGAGATGTATGATCGCGGACTTTATCCGTATACGGCTCGCTATTTAAAGCACTTTAACAACCACTTTAGCACTATCGGCATTAACGGAATGAACGAGCTTTTAAGAAATTTTACAAACGACAAAGAGAACATCTCTACGGAATTCGGACGAGAATTTGCACTTGAGATGGTTGATTATCTGCGCTCTAAAATTAGGCAGTTTCAAGAGAGCACGGGAAATCTTTACAACCTTGAAGCAACTCCTGCGGAAGGCACCACATATCGATTTGCCAAAGAAGACAAGAAGCGCTATCCTGACATCTTGCAAGCAGGCATGGATGAAAATATCTACTACACTAACTCAACTCAGCTTCCTGCAAATTTCACAGATGATGCTTTCGAGGCGCTTGATCTGCAAGATGAGCTTCAAAGCGCTTACACGGGCGGAACGGTCTTTCACCTTTATATGAAGGAGCGTATCAGCTCGCCTGAAGCGTGTAAAGATCTAGTGCGCGGCATCGTAAATAACTATCGTTTGCCGTATATCACGATCACGCCTGTCTTTAGCGTCTGCTCAAAGCACGGATATATAGCAGGCGAGCATGAATATTGCCCGATTTGTGACGAGGAGCTGATGAGGCAACTTCAAAAGGCTTAAATTTCTAAAATTTGCGCTCAAATTTGTGCCAAATTTTAACCGTGCGAGCTAGCTAAAGCCATTTTTACAAGCAGTATTTAACGATAAAATAAAATTTTAAGAATTCTGTGGCACAATTCGTCTAAATTTTCATGGAGTAGGTCGTGTCAAATCACTATGATGTTTTGGTTGTGGGCGGAGGAATTTCAGGAACGGCTCTGTTTTACGAGCTTGCGCGCTATACGGACATAGAGCGTATCGCACTGTTGGAGAAGTATCCTGCATGTGCCACTCTAAACTCAAAGGGCACGAGCAACTCTCAGACTATTCACTGCGGCGACATAGAGACTAACTACACTTTTGAAAAAGCAAAAAGCGTCAAAAAATCAGCCGATATGATCGTAAAATATGCACTCATGCATGGATATGAGAACAAATTTATGTTCGCTCATCAAAAGATGGTCATAGGTGTTGGCGAGGCTGAAAGCGAGGCGATAAGAGCTAGGTTTGAGAAGTTTAAGGAGCTTTATACTTCGCTTGAAATTTTTGATAAAGAGAAGCTAAAGCAGATCGAGCCTATGGTGGTGAAAGGCATGGACGGAAATGACCGAAAAGAGCAGATTGTCGCTATGGGAGTAGGTGGCGGCGAGTACACGACTGTTGATTTTGAGCAGATGTCAAATAGCCTTATAAAGCACGCAAAAGAGGCAAATAAGACTACCGATGTATTTTTTGACGCTTGGGTTAAGAGTATCAAAAAGCAAGGTGATAGGTATCTTGTAAAGACTCGCGACGAGCGTGAATTTAGCGCGGATTATGTGGTTGTAAATGCAGGCGCTCACTCGCTTTATTTGGCGCATGAGATGGGGCATGGGCTTGATTTTAGCTGCTTGCCGATCGCAGGAAGCTTTTATATGAGTAAAAAGCGCTTGCTAAACGGCAAGGTCTACACCGTGCAAAATCCAAAGCTGCCGTTTGCCGCTATCCACGGAGACCCGGACATCCTAGCTGATGGGCTTACTAGATTTGGGCCGACTGCGCTTGTGCTACCTAAACTTGAGCGCTACCGTGGAAATTCGACGGTTGTTGATTTTATAAAGACTTTGCGCCTTGATACAAACGTGGCGAAGGTGCTTTTAGGGCTTTTTGGCGATAGCGATATAAGGGATTATGTGATTAGAAATTTTGCCTATGAGGTGCCGATCGTAAATAAAATTTTATTCGTTGAGGCTGCCAGAAAGATCGTGCCTTCGCTTGGGAATGACGATGTTTATTATGCTAGAAATTTTGGCGGTGTTCGCCCGCAAGTGATTGATAAAAAGGGCAGGGAGCTAATGCTTGGCGAGGCTAGCATAAACACGGGCGAAGGTATCGTCTTTAACATGACGCCAAGCCCAGGAGCTACGAGCTGTCTTGCAAATGGCTTTAGAGACGCTAGAAGAGCTTGCGAGTTTTTGGGCAGGAAATTTAATGAGGATAGATTTAACGCCGAGCTTGTAGATTAGGCTACTTTACACAGCTAGAGGATAGATCGCTAGTTTATGTTTATCAAACTCGCAAAGGTGTCCGAGTAGATAAATTTCAAAATAGCTCTTTAAAAATCCTATTTAGGCTTGTGCCTGAGTGCAGGATAAAGCAGGTAGTTTGCAACTAGGATATTACCTGCAGCCGATCCGTACGCCTCTTTTAAAATTTCAGCTTTTTCGTCTATAAATTCTGCTTCGTGCCTCCATTTAGTTATGGCTTTGTAGAGTTGCTCATCTAAGTCTAGCTCCCAAATCGCCTCTCTAATGTCCCAAATTTCAACTTCATGCACACGTTTAAGCCTCTTAAGAAGCTCTTTGTCATTTATAAATTCGGCAAATTTTTTAAGGTTATCGATGTGAGATTTGCCAAGAGCGATCAGCTTTGCTTTGTCATTTGATGGCGGAGGCGAAAATATCGGCGTAAAGCCCGCTTTTATAAAAGCATTTGCCTTGTCTTTGTTCGCCTCGTAAAGCGGCATAATCCTATCTTGTAAATCTTTAGCGCAAACTAGCGGCTCAAAGACTTTATCTACACCATCTCCGTAAGGCATAAATTCTTCAAACAGTCCGTAAAAACAAGCACTTAGATCTCTTAAATCGCCTGAATAAAGATTAATTTGCATCAAATTTGCCAAATGCTTAGCGTAGTCTAGTTTCGTCATTTTAATAGCCCCAAAGCCCTTAAGCCAAGCACAAATTTAAGCTTTTATCGGATAAATTTAACCCTTTTTAGCTGCGAGATATAGCGGTTCAACCTTTTTAGCTATCTCTTTTAGGTCTTTGATACGGCTTTCGTTTGACGGGTGAGTGCTTAGGATTTCAGGCACCGCACCGCCTGATTTTTTAGACATCTTTTCCCACACTACGACCGCTTCTTGCGGATCATATCCCGCTCTTGCCATTAGCTCGGTGCCGATGTGATCGGCCTCAGTCTCATGGCTTCTTGAAAAAGGCAGGCTGATAGTGTACTGGGTAGCTAAATTTATAAGCCCTGTTGCCGTATCGCCAAGCCCTGCAGCGGTTGAAACGGCGAAAATTCCTATGTTTTTAAGCTGATCCGTGCTTGCTTGCTCGCGGCTATGCTCTCTTAAAGCGTGAGCTATCTCATGACCCATAACAGCGGCTATCTGCGCGTCCGTTAAGGATAAATTTTTAATAAGCCCGCTATAAACGGCGATCTTGCCTCCGGGCATACACCACGCATTTAATGTGTTTGAGTTGATGACATTTACCTGCCAGTCCCATTTGAGCGCATCTTCTCTAAAGGCTCCGACCTGCGCTATGAGGCGTTTGCCGATAGCTTGTACGCGTTTGGTAAGGACTGGATCGATATTTAGCGTATTTGCTTGTTTGGCTGATTGAAGTACCTTTGTATAGGCCAATACCGCACTTTGATTCATTGTTTCAGAACTCACCAAAAATAGTTGTTTTCTATCGGCTCCTACAACTCCACCGCCGGTTGAACTTGCAACACAACCGGCCAAAAATATTATTATAAATAAAAATGGAAGTATAATTTTTTTCATCTTTTCATCCTTAAATTTAGGTTGTGAAATTTCAAAAATTATACTAGATTTTCTTAAATTTCTACTCCCAATCCATTTTTTTGTAGCCGATATTGTGCTCAAATTCCTTTAGACGCTTATGGATTGAGCGAAGCTCGGTGATGGTCTTCCAGTTGCTGATAAACACGCCAAAACTTGATCTAACCTGTGCAAATGCATTTTTAACTTGAACTAAAACTCCAAGAGTAATAAGACCCGTAAATAGTCCTCCACCCATTATTAGATATGGAATTATGATTGAAATTTGATGATAAGAGTATAGCCACATATTAAAATATCCATAGTGTAAAAATAACCTTGAGTAGTTAAATTTAAGCCCCGTAAAAAGCTCTACTATAGTTGCTGGATGAGCGTAGTTTATCTTGTTGTCCTCTGCTAAAACAAGTTCTTTTCTAAATGCGGCTTCGACTTTTTGATTGTTATATTCAAGTCCAGGAAGCTTGATGCCTACAAACCAAGAGATTATAAGCCCGCCTACGCTTATAACTAAAGCTATCCATACAAGAGAACCCGGAATATCTTTGATGTAGGGCAAATTTACTTTGGCACTAAGCCCCCAAAGTATCGGAATGAAGGCGATTAGAGTCATTATGGAGTCTAAGATATCAACTCCAAGATCCTCCATAATCTTTGCAAACCTATAAGTGTCTTCTTGCATACGCTGTGAGCTTCCTTCGATGTCTTTTTCGACTTTTCGCCAATAGCTAAGATAGCTAAAGGTCATTGCCTCTCGCCAGCGAAATATCCAGTGGCTCGAGAAAAACGATATAAAAACACGAAGCATTATATACGGCATGGCTAAATATAAGAATAGTCTTATCCCTGCCCAAAAATCTTGTATGTCGTGCTCTTTTACATTTTGTAAGATGTCGTAAAAGTTTTTATACCAATTATTAAATTGAATATTTATATATGTTTGAAGTATAAGTGATAATGATATCAAAATTATACCGCCGTAAGCCCATTTGGCCCATTTTTTACTCTTAAAAAAAGATAAAAACACTTTTCTCTCCCGAGTGTGAAATTAAAACGCTAAAGTATATCAAAAAAAATATTAATTTAAATTTGGATATTAAATTCAAAATTGCTAGATTTGACCTAAAATATTAAAAAAATTAAAATAATATGAAATTTGATAGATTTAAATTATAAATAAATTTGGTTTAAATGTAGTATTATTTTATAAACTAAAATTTAAGGATATAAAATTTGTTTAGAATTATATTTATTTTTGCTGTTATTTTCTCTTTAGTATGGATATATATGGGCGCAAATAATAAAACAGTAGCGGATTATAAAAACATGAGCAAGGAGCAGCTTGAAACTCTTTGTCTCGAAAAACAAGATAAAACCGCATGTCAAAAAATCGCTATTGATTTTATAAATATTTCTAAATCAAACAACGG
This sequence comes from Campylobacter sp. RM16189, assembly GCF_012978815.1. NCBI lineage: Bacteria > Pseudomonadati > Campylobacterota > Epsilonproteobacteria > Campylobacterales > Campylobacteraceae > Campylobacter > Campylobacter sp. RM16189. The sequence goes on from NZ_LIWR01000044.1 coordinate 287,869, forward strand.
AAAGCCTAAATTTTAAAATAGCTTTACATGAAAGTTCTTGCAAGTAAGTTAATTGAGATTTGGTTGCTTTTGTGATATAATGCCAATTTTATCTTAATTTTTAAGGATTTTTATTGCACCCCAGTAGCGATTCATATTTTATGATTTTACTCGCAATTTTATTTGTACTTTTAAACGCTTTCTTTGTTTTATCCGAATTTGCCATTGTCAAGGTTCGCAGAAGTAGACTAGAAGAGCTTATCAAGGATAAGGTTCCAAATGCAAAACTAGCCTACGATATGTCAAATAAGCTTGATACATATCTAAGTGCGACTCAGCTCGGCATAACGCTTAGTTCGCTTGCGCTTGGTTGGATAGGCGAGCCTGCGATCGCAAGGCTTATAGAAAGGCCGCTTCAAATTTACTTTGATGTAAGCGACTTGGTTGTTCATACGGTGGCCTTTGCTATCGCATTTACGACTATTACGTTATTTCACGTGGTGCTTGGAGAGCTGGTTCCAAAATCGATCGCCATTGCCAAAGCTGAGAAATCAACTCTGCTTATAGCAAAACCCCTTCATATATTTTGGGTTATTTTTTCGCCTCTAATTAAGACATTTGACTATCTTGCTTGGCTCTCTTTAAAAATGCTCGGCATAAAGCCCGCCAAAGAAAGCGAGCTCGCGCACTCCGAAGAGGAGATTAAGATAATCGTAGGAGAGAGCTTAAAAGGCGGAGTTTTAGATAGTTTTGAGACTGAACTTATAAAGAATGCGGTGGATTTTAGCGACACTGTGGCTAAAGAAATTATGACTCCTCGCCGTGATTTAGTCTGCATAAATAAACAAAAGAGCTTTGAGGATAATCTGAAAGTAATTTTTGAGTCCAAATATACTCGTTTCCCATATATAGATGGTAGCAAAGATGTGATTTTAGGCATGATACATATTAGAGACATTTTAGCTGTTCATTTTGGAGAGGGTAAGAAAAAAGATTTTGATCAAATCGTTAGAAAATTTTTGATAGTACCTGAGAGCTTATCTATCTCAAAGGCCCTAGTAATGATGAACAAACAGCAAATTTCAGCCGCTCTTGTAGTAGACGAATATGGCGGCACTGCAGGCCTTCTTACTATGGAAGATATTATGGAAGAGGTTTTGGGTGATCTAAATGACGAGCATGATGAAGCTGATCCTCATTTTAGAAAGATAAATGACAATATATATGAATTTAACGGTAGATTTGACCTAGAAAGCGTTGAAGAGCTTATGGGTATTAGCTTTGATGAGGAGACTGATCAAGTCACTATCGGCGGATATGTATTTAACCTTATTGGCAGATTGCCTGTGGTCGGAGATAGAATAGATGATGAGAACTGCCACTATGAAGTGCGTAAAATGGATGGAACTAGCATTTTAACTGTTAAAGTACGTAAAAAGATTGAAAGCGAAGAGAGTGATTAAATTTTAGGCGGTCTTTGCCGCCTAAGCACTATTTGTCTGAATTTTTAATATATGCATAATCTGAAATTTTAGTCCACTCTCTACCTATTTTCATATAGCTTCTTTGCGATTCTAAAATTTCTTTAAACATAGGATCTTTTGCGCTTAATTCATTTAAAATTTCATCTGTCGCTTTTTCTAAAGCACTCATTATTTCTGGAGAAAATGATGTTATTTTAATATCCGGATACTCTTTTTTAATCCTATCAAGAACAATTGCATTTTGGTATGTCGCATATTCATAAACATAGTCAGAGACTACCTTTGTTGCCGCTTCAATTATATATTTTAGATCTTCTGGCATCTTGTCAAATAGTTTTTTATTTATATAAAATTCATTCTCGCTAGCAGGCTCTTGCCATCCTGTGTAATAGTATTTTGCTACTTTTTGAAAGCCAAAGCTAATATCTAGTGCGGGACTCACCCATTCTACCGCATCTATAGTATTCATTTCGAGTGCCATATAAAGCTCGCCTATAGGAATTGTATTGATATTTACTCCAAGTTTTGACATGATTTCACCGCCAAGCCCTGTCATTCTAAGCTTTAATCCTTTTAGATCGTCAATAGTTTTTATCTCTTTTTTGAACCATCCGCCCATCTGCATACCGAAATTTCCACCTAAAAATGTTACTAAATTATGCTCCGCAAATACTTTTTTTGATAGCTCTTTACCGCCTCCATAATTATACCAAGCATGCTGTTCGGATATGCTCATACCAAAAGGGACTGTTGTAAAAAGCATTAGTTTTGCATCCTTACCCTTATAAAAGTAGCTTGCTGTATATCCTAGATCATATTGTCCGCTTTTAACCATATCAAGCACTGCAAATGCAGCTTTGTGCTTTGATGGGTAGTCCACTCGCACTTCTATACGCCCATTACTCATCTTCTCAACCAACTCTTTAAATTTTTTCGGAGCCTCCCCAAGTGCCGGAACGTTACTTTCGTAAGTTGCGGCAAGTTTTAATTTATATTTTTCAGCTGCCGACGAGCTTAGAGCTAAAATTACACTTATTGCAAGTGTAGTCAGTAGTTTCATATTTTCTCCTTTGATATTAAGATTTACTAAATTATATGGCTTTTATATTATGTTTTTGTCTTAATATCAATTTTTAATTATTTTAAATTTAAAAATTGAGTAAATTTGTAAATAAATCCAAATATAATTAACTTTTTGTAATTATTATATAAAAATAAAATTTTCAACTTAAATTTTATAATAAAGTTATATAATGTAATGATAATTCTTAAGGAGTATGGATGAGAGTGATTCAAGCTAGTAAAATTACCAATGTTGTCGGTAGGCTTTGCAAAGAGGCCTGTTATATCGTAACCCCTGATATGAGAGAGGCTTTTGCAAAAGCTAAAGAAAATGAGAGTTCGCCAACAGGCAGAGATATTTTAGGCAAAATTTTGCAAAATGCCGACTTGGCCGAAAAAGGAATAGCACCTATTTGTCAAGATACCGGAATGGCAGTTGTGTTTGTGGATATAGGGCAGGATGTGCATATAGAGGGAGGTTTTCTTGAAGATGCTATAAATGAAGGCGTGGCCAATGGCTACGTGGAAGGCTATTTAAGAAAATCTGTAGTGTGTGATCCTGTTTTTGACCGAAAAAACACTAAGAATAATACGCCGGCAGTTATAAATGTAAGAATAGTTAAAGGCGATAAAATTCATATTAAAGTGGCTCCAAAGGGGTTTGGTAGCGAAAATAAATCTGCTCTTAAAATGCTAGTTCCGGCTGATGGATTAGAGGGTATTAAAAAGATATTTTTAGATACCGTCAAACTAGCTGGTCCAAATGCCTGTCCTCCTATGGTGATAGGTGTAGGCATAGGCGGCACTATGGACAAAGCCGCACTTATGGCAAAATACGCTGCTGCACGCTCTGCGGATAGCAAAAATCCCGATGAGAGATATGCTAAACTTGAAGAAGAGTTGCTTGAGCTAGCTTGCAAAACAGGTGTTGGCCCGCAAGGACTTGGCGGAGATTATACTGCTGTCAAAGTAAATGTAGAGTGGTATCCTACTCATATAGCCGGACTTCCGGTCGCTATAAATATAAACTGTCACGCTGCACGCCATGCTGAAGCTGAAATTTAAGGAGAAAAGATGTCAGAAATCAAAAAAATAACGGCACCGTTTGATAAAAGCGTAGTAAAAAGTCTAAAAGCTGGCGATAGCGTATTAATATCGGGAACAATAATAGCGGCCAGAGATGCTGCGCATAAAGTTTTAACAGAGACTTTAGCCAGAGGCGAAAAATTGCCTGTAAATTTGGCCGGTGAAACAATCTATTATCTTGGACCAAGTCCTGCAAAGCCTGGTCAAGTTATAGGTGCGGCAGGTCCTACAACAAGTGGACGTATGGATAAATATACTCCAACTATGATTAATGAAGTTGGTATAAACGGTATGATAGGCAAGGGCTACCGTTCTCAGGAAGTTGTAGATGCGATGAAAAAATCAGGATGCGTATATATGGTGGCTATCGGAGGAGCCGGGGCATTAATAAGTCAGAGTATCAAAAAATATGAAGTTTTGGCTTATGAGGATCTTGGTCCAGAAGCTATAGCAAGAATAACTATTGAGGATTTTCCTGCGATAGTAGCGATAGATAGCGATGGAAACAATTTTTATGAAGTAGGGCAAGCGCCATATAAAAAGATTTAATAATATCCAAGACAAAGCGTATCGGTTAGTCTGATGCGCTTTTCTAATGGCTCTGGAGAGAAAAATTTACACTTTTCTATATAAATTCTATAGCCGTAATCAAGTCCTAAGTCATCATAAAATTTCTTTAAATTTATAAATTTTATTCCGCAAATTTCTCTTATATCAAAAAGTTTATATAAATTTGAATTATTTTTTTTCACTAGATGAGATGGTGCAAGTCCGGTAAATGAACAAAAAGAGCTTGTTAAAACTAGTCCCTCAAGCCCACTGCAATCTTTGATAATATGCTCAAATTTATGTGGAATTGTTTTGTATTTTAAAAAAACTATACGTGAGTGTTCAAATTTGGCCGAAACTACGCCTTTCCAGAAGAGATATGCGTTTGAAGAGATATTTGCAAGCTTTGCAAATTCGCACCCAAGCACATAACCATCCAAAAATTCGTTAGGCGCCAATACTATATTCATTATATAGATTACTCGTTTTTACAAATTTTCTTTGTTAGCTTTGTTGCAAAAGGCATTATGAATATAACGCTAGGATAGGCGACTACAAATGCTTTGAACCAGCCTTCTGCCCATAATATCAAGAATCTATCTATAAGCCCCAAATTTATATATAGTAAGACTCCAGACATCAAAAATGACATAAAAAGCGACATAATAAATGCTAAAACGAACTTGTAAAATTTAATCGGTATCATAAAAATCCTATTTTTTATCGATTATATCAAAATATGAGATTGTTTTTATTGACAGAAATTTGAATTTGTTGTAGGATTTTGCAAGATTTTAAGTTTAAGGAAAATCATGAAAAAAATTATATCTACTAAAAATGCTCCACAAGCGATAGGACCATACTCTCAAGCGGTTATGTCAAATGGATTTTTATTTATATCCGGGCAGCTTGGTGTAAAACCTAATGGAGAATTTGCAGGAGGCAGTGTTGAAGATCAAACAAGACAATCTATGGAAAATGTCAAAAATATTTTGGCTGTAACTGGCTTAACATTTGAAAATATCGTAAAAACAACTATATTTTTAGCAGATATAAATGATTTTGCAAAGGTAAATGAAATTTATGCCAGTTGTTTTAAAGGCGAATTCCCGGCACGTAGTACTATAGCTGTAAAGACTTTGCCGAAAGATGGCTTGGTGGAAATTGAAGTTATAGCTGCTCAATAATACTATATTAGAGTTAGAAAGAAATTTGCATTTTTATGTTTTTGCAAATTTCTTTTGTAATTTTTGATTTTGTAATAAAACTTTAAGCTTCCCTCTTATATAATTCCAGCTCACGAATTAAGAAACCACCTTTAACTTCTTCTTTCAAGTTAATAAAGCTTTTTCTTTTTTATCGTTAC